>JBBSNT010000032.1:0-19580 GCA_038260485.1 Aggregatilineales bacterium
CGCAGCGTGGTTAGACCGGGTTTCACGTAATGAGCGACGGGCAGATCGTCGAAGCCCGTCACGGCGATGTCGCGCCCAATTTCAAAGCCACAGGACTCGACTGCCTGCATGACGCCGATAGCGATGCTGTCGATCATGGTGACGATAGCAGTCGGGCGGCGCTTCTCCGGCAGATCGAGCAGTTTTTGTGCCGCGTCGTAGCCGTAGTCGATTTCGCCTTTGCCGCGCACAACCCATTTGGGGTCGATGGGAAGCTCTGCCTCTGCCATTGCATCCCAGTAGCCGGCAAGTCGTTCCGCGCCGACGCGCGAACTTTCAGGCCACGCGAGGATGGCAATACGCTCGTGCCCCTGCGCGACTAAATGGCGCACAGCGTCGGCAATGCCGACACGCCCATCTACGTCTACCGAGGGGGTGGCAAAGCCATCATCGGAGCGCCCAAAACTGACAACGGGGACGTTCAGGCGGTTGATGACGGGAACGCGCGGGTCGTTGTAATCGACGCTGGAGAGGATAAAACCATCGACGCGGCGCGCATGGACGAGTTCTTCGTAAGTCGCATGAATGTCACGGGCAGAGCGCTGCGGGAAAAGCAAGATGTGATAGCCGTAGTCTTCGGCGCATTCAACAATGCTGTGCTGAAACTGTTCTAAGATGGGGCTGGAGTGGTTTTGCGGCGCGGGCTGCCACGAATAGCCGATCAAGTGGCTGGACTGGGTGCGTAGGTTCTGCCCTGCCGCATTGGGACGATAGCCGAGTTCGCGGATCGCGGTTTCGACACGGACGCGGACTTCGGGGGTGACCTGAATCTGATTCCGGATCACCTTCGAAACAGTCTGGTAACTAACCCCTGCACGGCTCGCAACATCTTTGAGAGTAATGTTCTTCGCCATAAACGCCCACTACTTTTCTAAATCTAATTTTAGGCGAACGTTCGCCTAAACCACATTCTACTGTGTATGCAATTATTTTGTCAACAATTAGTGGCAATGGTTTGTGCTTATTGAAGCGTAAAACTGAGCAAATTGACTCTCTACGTCGAGGATGATTCGGCGATTTGCACAAAGCGAACCAGTTGACAAAGGCGTCGGCTTTCGCATATACTTCGTGTAAGCACTTACATGAAAGCACTTACATTGGTTTCGGAAAATAACTACTGCGATGCCAGCTTGGGACAAAAATTCTGCACCTACCATTTATGATGTCGCCGAACTCTCCGGTGTCAGCATTGCTACGGTTTCGCGCGTTTTGAACTCTCCTGAACGGGTGAGCGACGCCAGCAGACGCAAAGTCATGGCGGCTATCGACCAGCTTAACTTCGTCCCTAAAGCGGAAGCACGGGCACGGGGCTTGCAGAGTAGCGGACGGATTGGCGTGATTACGCCGTTCTTCACCTCGCCGTCATTTACTGACCGCCTGCGGGGAGTCGCGGCGGCACTGGCAAATTCCCGCTATGAACTGGTGGTCTACACAGTTGATTCAATGGATCGGCTGAACGGGTATCTGGCGACACTACCGCTGACAGGCAACCTCGACGGGCTGATCATCATCTCGCTGCCAGTTGACAACGAGGCGGCACAGCGCTTGATCTCGAACAAGATCGAGACGGTGCTGATCGAGTACACCCACCCCAGTTTCAGCGCGATTTCGGTCGATGATCACGCGGGCGGCAGGTTAGCCGCCAAACACTTGATCGAAATGGGACACCGCCACTGTGCGTTCGTGTACTTCGGCGACATCCCTGATTACTCGATACACCCAGAGATTGAGCGGCTAGAGGGCTTTCGGGAAGCGCTGGCAGAAAACGGTATCGCCCTACCCAACGAGTACGTGAAGTATGTGCCCGTTTCGCGCAAGGGTATCCGCGAGAAGCTGCGCGCGTTGTTCGACCAAGCGGAAGCGCCGACAGGGATTTTCGCCCCATCCGACGACCTCGCTATTCGCGTAATGCACCGCGCCCGCGAACTAGGACTGCACACTCCGCGCGACATCGCTGTGATCGGGTTCGATGGTATTAACATCGCCGAGCACATTGACCTGACGACTATTTCGCAAATGTTGACAGATTCCGGGCAAACGGCTGTCGAACTGCTGCTCGCGCGGCTGCTCGACCCCGGACGCCCGATCCAGCAAATCCAACTGCCCGTCCACCTCGAAGTACGCGGGACGACCCGGCAGTTGAACTACACGGCAGCAGGTTGAGAGGACGTTTGTAGCCATGTTTTCCGTTCGTAAGGCTCGACGCGCCGCAGCCCACACCGCACTACCCCACGTATGGATATGCCGTGTTTCCTCTATGCGGTCATCGGGAAGCGCCCATTTGGGCAGCTTTCCCGCGATCAATCAGGCAATTTATTCACTTGAGAGGAGGTCGTCATAAGGCTGTAACGCATTCAACCCACCGGAGAACTCGCACGTTGGTTCGGTAAGCGTGTCAAAGAGACGCAAAATGCGGCTCGTAAATTAGGATAGGAGTTTACTCATGCAATTTTCTAAATGGTTAAAGCCAGTCGCAGTCGCTTCGACGGCGGCGCTCGCACTGCTGGTGTTTGCCGCACCGGGCATGGCGCAAGATGCCACTCCCGAAGCGACGTCGGACATGGGCATGATGATGATGGAAGCGCCCGCCCCGAATACTGACCTTAGTGGCGAATTGAATTTTATGGGCTTCGGCTTGGGTGATGAAATCGCAACCACCCGCGTCGATTATGCCCAAGCACAACTGCCGAACGTCACGCTCCACTTCAGTGAAGGCGGCTTTGACGCTCAGCAATTCCTGACGGCGTTCGCCAGCGGCAACCCGCCGGATATCGTCTACATCAGCCAGCAGACACTGGGCACGTATGCCGCCAACGACACGTTCATGCCGCTCGATCAGTGCATTGCTGACCAAGACATCGACATGAGCCAGTACCGTGACGTCGCCGTCAATCAGGTGACGATCAATGGCAGTGTCTACGGCATTCCGGAGTTCTACAACAGCCTGATGCTGATCATCAACACCAAGGCACTCGATGATGCTGGCTTGACGCTCGACGACGTGGACACGAGCGACTGGAATCACCTCGCGGAACTCAACCAACAATTGACGGTCGGCAATGGCAACAGCCTAACCCGCATGGGCTTCGACGCCAAGCTGCCGGAATTCTTGCCGCTGTGGGTGCGCGCCAACGGCGGGCAGATGCTGTCTGATGATGGCAAGACCGCCATGCTGAACAGCCCCGAAGTCGTGCAGGCGCTGGAATTCGCCGTGAGCATCTACGACGAACAGGGTGGTTTCGCCGCGATGAAGGCGTTCCGCGATACGTGGGATTTCTTCGGTTCGAACAATCAAGTTCCGGCTGACCAGATCGGCTTCTGGCCGATGGAGCAGTGGTACATGAACGTGCTGGCAGGTGTCTCACCGGATGCACCGGTCGCCTTCAAGCCGTTCACCGACAAAGACGGCAACCCGATCAGCTATGTGACGGGTAGCGCGTGGGCAATTCCCGTGGGTTCGAAGAACCCCGAAGCCGCCTGCGCTTTCGCAAAGGCGATGACCTCGGTCAATGCGTGGGTCGCTGCGGCAGAAGCGCGCGCTGAAAAGCGTGCTGCTGACGGCTCGATCAACACCGGCGTATTCACTGGCAACCGGCTCGCTGACGAAGCGATTTTCGGCGGTGGAATCGTCGCGCCGATTGACAATCAAGCCTTCCAACAGGGCGTGGATGTCATCCTCTCGCTGCAAGATCACGGTTTTGCGATGCCTGCCAACCCAGCAGGCACCGAGTTCCAGCAAATATGGCAGGATGCGGTCAACCGCGTTCTGAACGGTGAGCAGACCGCTCAAGAATCCCTCGATCAAGCGCAGCAGGAAGCGCAAACCGCGCTCGACGCCGCTTGGGGTCAGTCGTCCTAACGATGGCGACTGCTGCGCAAGAAATGGATCGCCCCCGCAAGGGGCGATCCAATATCCAACGAAGTGAAACGCTGGCGGGGCTGGCATTCATTTCGCCGTGGTTTATCGGCTTCCTGATTTTCACAGCCGGACCGATGGTGATTAGCCTCGCGCTGTCCGTCTCCGATTACGACGTAATCCACCCACCGCAGTTCAGCGGGTTAGCGAATTATCAGCAACTCCTCACCGACCCACGCATCGGACTCAGCTTAGGGAACTCGTTCTACTACGCGCTGCTGCACGTGCCGCTGTCGATCATCATGGCGCTGGTGCTGGCGATGATTTTGCATCGCGTCGGCAAAGCAGCGGGCTTCTTCCGCACGGCGTTCTACCTGCCGACGATCACGCCTGCGGTGGCGGTCGGCACGCTGTTCCTGTGGCTGCTCAACCCGCGCGTCGGGCTGGTCAATAAAGGGCTAGCACTGTTCGGGATTGTTGGTCCGGGCTGGACGACCGATCCCACATGGATCAAACCGGGAATCATCCTGATGAGCCTATGGAGCGTCGGCGGTACAGTGATACTGCTGCTGGCAGCACTGCAAGGCGTCCCTGAACAACTCTACGAAGCCGCCAACATCGACGGGGCGAGCGGCTGGACGCAGTTCACAAAGATCACCGTTCCGCTGATCAGTGGGACGCTGTTCTTCGTCCTGATCGTGAATACGATTGGCTCGCTGCAAATCTTCACTGAAGTCTACACAATGTACTTCGGCAAGCAGCAGTCGGGCGCGGCATCGTCCTCGGGGCTGTTCTACAACATCTATCTGTTCCGGCAGGCGTTCGAGTTCCTGCACATGGGCTATGCCTCAGCAATGGCATGGCTGCTGTTCGTGATCATCCTCATCCTGACGGCGATTCAGCTTCGGGTCAGCCGGCGCTGGGTTTACTACGAAGGATCGTAAGCTATGTCTGTCATGCCTAGCCAACTCGCGAGAGAGCGCCAACCGTCTCGGCGCGATTCGATCCAATGGGGCAAGGTGATCCGTCGGGCGCTGTTCATCGCCCTCCTGATCCTGTTCACGATCATCTTCATGGTGCCATTCCTATGGCTGCTGAGCGCATCACTGAAAGTGCGCGCCGACGTCTTCAACAATACGTGGATTCCTGACCCAATTGCATGGGAAAACTACGTCAACGTGTGGCAGGTCACACCCATGCTGACATGGTTCAAGAACAGCGTGCTGGTGGGCATATTAGCGGCGGCGGCGGTCACGATCAGCAGCGCGGCGGTCGCCTTTGGCTTCTCCTACTTCAAGTTTCGCGGGCGCGACTTCCTGTTTGGCATCGTGCTGGCGACGATGATGCTGCCGGGCGTCGTGACGATGATCCCCGTCTACTTGATCTGGAACGCGCTCGGTCAGGTTAACACCTTTACGCCGCTGTGGGCGATGAACCTGTTCGGCTCGGCGTTTTACATCTTCCTAATCCGGCAGTTCTATTTGACGCTGCCGCGCGAATTGTTCGAAGCGGCGCGCGTGGACGGTGCGAATTACTTCCGTATGTGGTGGAATATCGCCCTGCCCCTGACACGCACAGCGCTGATCGTCGTGTTCGTATTCGAGTTCAAAGCAAGCTGGACTGACCTGCTGAAGCCGCTAATTTATCTGCAAAATTCGGCGCTGTATACGCTGCCGCGCGGCTTGAAGGCGGTGCTTGACCAGTTCGGGCAAGGCGGCGAAATGCAGTGGGAAATCGTGCTGGCGGCGAGCGTGATCGTCACTGTGCCGATGATCATCATCTTCTTCTTCGGTCAGCGCTACTTCATGGAAGGCATCGCAACGACGGGGCTGAAGGGGTAAATACCGCCCGACGCTCACAGCATCGGGCAAGCAAAGTTCGAAAATCGGCGCTTTGACCTCACACCCCGTGCAAACCGTCGCTATGCTTAGGGTTTTCCCTCGCCTCTCCTTGAATTTGGGGAGGGGCGAGGGAAAAGCGGATCAGTCGCTTATTTCACAGGTGAAGCGGGCTACTTGGAAATTGGCGCGCGCCGTTTAAAGGACACCTAAACTTGGAATTTACACGAAATGCGGGCGAGATCGTGCTGGAAGCGGACGCTTACCGGCTGATCTTTCTGACCGAGCGCCCGTTCGTTAACTTGGAGACTCCGCAGGGTGAGCGAATCGCGGAATTATTCGTCTTTTCGAGTGTTCATCCACTGAATGGGCGCGACGATACCTACGCGACGGGTGACTGGATAGTCAGCAAAGCGGTTGACATCATCGACGTGACGGTGAGCGCACAGAGTACGGCGTGGGCGAACAAAACGTATCGCTTTCACTGTACGGCGGCGCGCTTCACGTACTCGATTGAAGTCGAGGCTGACGGTGCAACGCCTGTTGCTCTGGCGGACGCGCATTACTTCGGCGGCTATTATTCGGAAAGCGTGCGCTGGAGTTCGGGCTTCTTCTGGTCGGGGCAGCGGTTCGCGCAGATTTTCAACCCTGAGCCGAACATCCCAGAAGTCTTTCACGTTCCGGCGTCGAGCGGCAGCAAAATCGACCTGACGGGCGTGCCGATTCCAGCAAAGGGCGATTGGTTCTTCACGCCGCCGCCCTTCTGTTTCGCGGCACAGTTTGGCAACCAGTGGATCGGGATCGGCGTTGAGGCGCAGGCGGGCGCGAACACCTACACCGAGTTCGGGTATCACGGTAACCTCGAAGCCTTCGAATTGAGCCTGTCCTACGAGGGGCATACGCAGGTCGAAGCGACCTATCAACTTCCGGCAATCGGCTTCGACTTCGCCAACGGTGACGAGTACGGCGCTATCGCGGCGCACGTCGCGGCACTGCGGGTGGCGAATCTGGTTGCTATTCCGGCGGACAACGACAAGCCAGCGTGGTGGCAGACGCCGATCTTCTGTGGGTGGGGTCCTCAATGCTATCTCGCGGCGGTCGATCACGGACACGCGCCGAGCTATGCCCGCCAAGAATACTACGAACGCTTCATGCAAGTGCTGGATGCGCAGGATTTGAATCCAGGTATTGTCGTGCTGGACGATAAGTGGCAGGCGACTTACGGCGAGAACGACGCCGACATCGGGAAGTGGCACGACCTACGCGGCTTCATCGATGGGCAGCACGCACGGGGACGTAAAGTGCTGCTGTGGCTGAAAGCGTGGGACGCGGAAGGTGTGCCGGTTGAGGAGTGCATTACCCACGCGGGCGGCAAAGCAGTCGCCTTCGACCCGACAAATCCGGCGTATGAACGGCGCTTCCGCGCGGCGATCCGGCGGATGCTTTCATCCGACGGCGACTGCTATAACGCCGATGGCTTCAAAATCGACTTCACGGCGCGGATTCCGAGCGGATACGGACTAAAGCTGTACGACGAGCGCGTGTGGGGCTTAGAATTGATACGGCGCTACCTGTCGATTTTGCGAAGCGAGGCCAAGCTGATCAAGGCGGACGCACTGATCATGTCGCATACGCCGCACCCGTACCTCGCGGACGTGGTCGATATGATCCGGTTGAACGACATCAACATCGGGCGGGACGTGAACCGCGCGATGCGCCACCGCGCCAAGATCGCGCGGATCGCCTGCCCCGAAGCGCTGATCGATACGGACAACTGGCCGATCACCGACAAGGCGGCATGGCGGGCGTATCTGCAAATTCAGCCGGAGTTGGGCATTCCATCGCTGTACACGATCACGCATATTGATTCGACGCAAGAGCCGCTCGACGATGCCGATTACGACTTGATCCGGCGGGTGTGGGCGCAGTATCGGGCGCAATAGTGGATGTGGATTCCCCTCACTCCGGCTAACCTTCGGTTAGCTTTCCCCTCGTCCCGCTTGCGTGGGAGAGGGGGAGACACGCCCGTTTCTCGCCTTGTGCTGACGCAAGGGAAAAATGTAGTGCGTTATAGTCAATGAACACAACACAACGCGGCTGACGCGACAGCGGCTAGGGAGTAAGTTTTGATGACGGATGTTCGCATTGCTGAAAAGAAAGTCTGGGTCGGGGAAACGGCGATCTCGCTGATCAGCGGCGAGATGCATTACTGGCGGATCGACCCGCACAACTGGCGTCCGGCGCTGGAGCGCGTGCGCGATATGGGCATCAAGACGGTGGCGACCTATGCCTGTTGGGATTTCCACCAAATCGCGGACGGTGAATATGATTTCACGGGCGAAACTGACCCACGCCGTGATTTGGTCGGATACTTAGAACTACTGACGGAAATGGGCTTCTGGATCATCTTCCGGCCCGGTCCGTATATTTACAGCGAGTGGAAAAACGGCGGCGTGCCGGACGAAGCGGTCAAGCTGCATCGGCTGTCGTCAGAATTTCAAGCGCTGGCTGAGCCGTACATGGCGGCGGTCACCGAGGCGACGAAGCCGTTTCTCGCCAGCAAGGGCGGCAAAATCATCCTGTGGCAGCCCGACAACGAGATTGACGCATGGCCCCACCTGTACGCCGAAGCGATTGGCTTAGGCAAGTCGGTCGGGCTGTTTCACGACTTTTTGCGCGAGAAATTCAGCACCGTGAGCGCGCTCAATGAGGCGTGGCGGACGCACTATGCCACGTTCGAGGATGCGCGGGCAGTCAGCGAGATGTTCCGCGACGAGGCGGTTTTGCTAGCGCGCTACAACGACTTCCGGTCGTTCTTGCACTGGTACGCCAATCAAGTCGCGTCGTGGGGTGTCGAGGTGTATCGCGGGTTGGGCGTGGACGTGCCGATCATCCTGAACGCCTACAGCGGCGTTTCGACGCAGTTATGGCGGGATTTCGAGGCGATTGGCGATCTAGTGGGGTCGGACATTTACCCATCGCGGGAATACCTGTACCGGGCGGGAGAACAGCGCCACCTGCTCGAAGCGGTGCGCTACGCGCGAACGTTCTCGAAAGTGCCCTACGTGGCGGAGTTCGAAGCGGGTATCTGGCACGATTGGCTGGACGACGTGGGGACGTTCACGCCGAACCACTACCGGCTGATCTGCTACGGCGCGCTGCTGGCGGGCGCGGCGGGCTGGAACTGGTACATGCTGGTCAACCGCGACAATTGGTATCAAAGCCCGATCAACGAGTGGGGACGGATTCGCCCGCCGCTGTTCAACGCCTTCAAGGGGATCACGACGCTGTTCGAGACGCTCGACCCGACGACGCTGGAAAAGATCAGCGACAGCGCCTTGACGTTCAACCCGCTGCAACGGAGCACAGTACGACCGGGACAGGATTTATTGCTGAGCTTTTACGACGCCGACATCGACTACGAGTTCTTCGACACCGACGGCAATTTAACCGACAAGCCGATTGCCTTCTACGCGGGCGGATCGTGGCTGTCGGAGCGCGGGCAGCGGCGACTGCTGGCATACATCGAGCGCGGCGGACATCTGGTCTGCATCGGGGTGTCGCCCATTCAAGACGAGCACCTGCGCCCGCTGAACCTGCTCGACATCGCTGAGCCGGACGGGATTATCAGCGGTGCACTGGGCAAAGCGACGCTCAAGCTGTTCGGACAGTACACGGTCGAGAGCGCATGGTGGCATAATTATGATGACGCAGTGGGCGAACCGATCACGATTGAGCGCCTGTCCTACCTGAACCAGCCTTCGGAAGAACTAGCGCTGCAATTCAGCTTGCAGGAAGGGTTGCGCTACACGGTCGGGTACAGTGTCGAACGAATGCAGGGGCGGATCACGGTGATCGGCTTACAGGCGACGCCTGCCCTGCTGCTGGCGCTGCACGATCATTTTGGCGTAACGGTGGCGTGCCGATCACGGGTGAGCGGCGTATCGTCGGCGTTGTTCCGGCGCGGCGAAGATTTCTACGTGATCGCCACCAACGACGGAAACGAAGCGAAGGCAACCCTGTTCGAGATCGCGGCGGGGGTAATGGCGGCGGGTAGGTGGCAGGTCGAGAACCTCGACACGCATGAAGTAGCGAACATGACGATCAGCAACGGTCGCGGCGTGATACCGGTGATGATGGCGCGCAAGGACGGGGTCGTGCTGCGGCTGTATCAGGATTGAATGGGGAACGACGATGACGCTGCTTGGGATCGACATTGGTACGACTCACTGCAAGGCGGGCTTGTTCCGTCTAGATGGGGAGACGATCCAGATCGCGTCACGCCCGACGGTCACGCAGAGCGAGTCCGCCGCCAATGGTGGGTCTAGCTCGTTCGATCCGCAAACGCTGTGGCAAACGACCGCCGCTGTGATCCGCGAGGTGGTGAGCAACACGCACGATCCGATCCGCGCGATTGGGATTTCGAGCATGGCGGAAAGCGGACTCCTGATCGACCGTCAGAGCGGGAGCGCGCGTTCGCCGATTATCCCGTGGTTCGATACGGCGGCGCAGGTACAGGCGAACCGAATCGCTGGCGCGACCGACGCCCAAGCCTTCTACATCAGCAGCGGGTTATGGGCAAACTACAAATGCAGTCTCGCCAAAATTCTGTGGTTGCGCGAACAGGATAGAACGATCAGCGACGGCGTGATCTGGCTATCGGTGGCGGATTACGTCGCCTACCGCTTGACGGGCGCGTTCGGGACGGATTACTCACTGGCGGGACGAACGGGCGCGTTCGAGATCAGCAGCAAACAATGGAACACGGCGCTGCTGCGCCAATTCGACCTGTCGGCTGAGCTATTTCCGCCCGCCGCGCTGTCAGGAACGCCGATTGGCACGACAGGCAGATTGGTTGAAACCGGCTTGCCCGCCGGAATTCCGGTGGCGGTGAGCGGACACGATCACATTTGCGCGGCGCTGGGTGCGAACGCCATCGAGAAAGGGATCGTCTTCGATTCGATGGGCACAGCGGAAGTGTTAACGGGGACGTTTCCCGAACGCCCGCTGACGAACAGCGATTTCGAGTCCGGCTTGCTGAGCGGCTGCCACGTCGTGCCGGAGCGCGGCTACTGGCTGGGATCGCTATCTACTTCCGGCGGTGCGGTCGAGTGGCTGCGCGGCGTGCTGAGTGACAAACCGCTGTCGTATGACGCTTTATTCGCGCTTGCCGCGACTGCCGACCCTGCGCCGACGGGCATCCTGTTCTTCCCGTATTTGCTGGGCAGCGGCGCACCAAACAGCGATCCACTGGCAAGCGGCGCGTGGATCGGGCTGCGGCGCGATCACACACGGGCGGACGTGGCAAAAGCGGTGCTTGAAGGCACAGCTTACGAAATGGAACTGATCCGACTGGCGGGCGAAAGCATGACCGGACAGCCGATTATGCTGCTGACGGCGGCGGGCGGCGGGGCACGCAATCACAGTTGGCTGCAAATCAAGGCGGACGTGTCGGGCGTGCCGATCCGCGTCTGCGCCGAGCCAGAAGCGGCACTGCTGGGTGCGGCGGTCGCCGCTGGAATTGGCGCGGGTAGCTACGCTGACCTCGCCGACGCGCTGACGGCGGTCGCGCAACCCGCCAGCAGCATGATCGAGCCAGATGGCGAACGACATGGGCGTTACACAACGCTGTTCGAGCAAGGATACCTGCCCTTACAAGCGCCACTGCATCAATTTGGACAAATCGGCTGACGATTAGCCAGCTACAAAAGGATGTGACATGAGAACTAAGCCAAACAACCTGTTCAATCTCAATCCCGTGCTGACGGCGGCGGAACGCGGCGGCTATGCTGTCGGATCGTTTTCCCCACGCTACACGACGATGATCCAGTCAGTGCTGCTAGGCGCGCAGGGTTTGAATTCGCCGCTGATCGTGCAGATTTCGCAGAAGGAACTGAGCCGTCACGAGATTGATCCCAAGACGTTCGCGGACGAATTCTACAAGCAGCTTGACGCGCTGCACATCATTGTGCCGGTAGTGCTGCACCTTGACCACACGAAAGATTTCGACATGATTCAGGCGGCGATTGAAGCTGGATTCACGTCGGTGATGATTGACGCCTCGGAAAAACCGTTTCAGGAAAACATCGATCTGTCGCGGGAAGTGGTCGATTACGCGCATCCGTTGGGCGTCTCGGTCGAGGCGGAGTTAGGACGGATCGGCACGACGGATTACGTCGAAACTGATCACGACGAAGAACTATACACCGTCCCGGAAGAAGCCGAGCAATTCGTGCGCGAAACGGGGATCGATGCGCTGGCGGCGTCGGTGGGGACGGCACACGGCGTTTACATGGTGCGTCAGCCGAAAGTGGACGTCGCGCGGCTAACGGCTATTCGCAAGTTGACAACGGTGCATCTGGTACTGCATGGCGGGTCGGGCGTTCCCGGTGCGATGATCGCGGGGGCAGTCGCGATTGCGGGCGGCGGCGTGAGCAAGGTCAACATCGCCACTGATCTCGAACTGGCGGCGCTGGCGACGCTCAAGCGCGACAAGTTCATGACCAACGCCGAAATGAATGCGCAGACCGCCGAAGCCCGCGAAACCGCGCAGACGGCAGTCAGGGGCGTGGTCGAGGACAAGATTCAGCACTTCCTGAACAGCGCGGGCAGAGCAGCGGAATTCTATGTCCAAAAGAGTTGATATGGATCAGCAGTTAATCGAAACGGGGCGCGAGGTCGCCGAGAGGATTTTAATCGGCAACGGCGGCGAACTTGGCATTCTAGGGTCAAGCCGCGCTTATCAGCAGGTGTGGGCACGCGACAGCATGATCTGCGGGCTGGGGTTGTGGCTGTGCGAAAACCCCGAAGGCGGGAAAATCCATCAACGGTCGCTGGAGAGCCTGCGCCAGTTTCAAAGCCCGCTGGGGAAAATCGCCCACAACGTCGGCTATTCCGACGTGGTCGATCCGGCGCTGGTGGCGCTCGGCGGTCAGCTCGACGACGGCGCACGGCAGTTGGTGAGCGATACGACGCACGCGGGCTGCGTCGATAGCAACCTATGGTACATTCTCGGTCATTATTATCACTACATGCAGGGCAGAGACAGCGATTTCCTGCGGACGGTGTGGCAGAGCCTCGAACAAAGCCTGCTGTGGCTCCGCTATCAGGATTCGAACGAATGCGGCTTGCTGGAAATTCACGAGGCGATGGACTGGGCGGACTTGTTCTCGAACCACTACAACGTGCTCTACGACAACGTGCTGTATTTCGCCGCGTGGAAGGCGATGGGACAGATGGCGCAGGCAATTGACCTGCCCGCCGACACCTACTTCACGACCGCCGAGGACGTGCGCAAGAAGATCAACACGCTGCTGTGGGTCGGTCCTGAAGCACCAAAGGATTGGGCGTGCATTCGCGCCGAGCGCAAGGAATGGCTGTACCCGATGCAGCGGGTAGAGACGGAACTGGTGGTGCGCCCGTTCTACCTGCCCTACATGGGCTTCCGCGATTACTCTGACCGTTTCGATACGCTGGGCAACCTGCTGGCGATCCTATTCGGGGTCGCGGACGAGCGGCAGGCGGATTTGATCCTCGACTATATTCACGGCTGTGGCTTGAACGAGCCGTATCCGGTATCGAGCTTCTATCCGGTGGTCAATCCGGGTGACAAAGAGTGGCGCGACTATTTTCGCGTGCGCAACCTGAACCAGCCGCATCATTATCACAACGGCGGCATCTGGGGTTTCATCGGCGGGTTCTACGTCGCGGCGCTGGTACAGGCAGGGCGACTCGATGAAGCGGCATATCAACTGGACAAGCTGGCGCAGATGAACAAGTTGGGCGTGCGCGACGATTGGGAATTCAACGAGTGGTTTCACGGCACATCGGGGCGACCGATGGGGTTCGCGGGTCAGTCGTGGTCGGCAGCAATGTATCTGTATGCGCAGGATGCGGTGATGCACGGCGAAGTCAGCGTGTTCAATGAGGATGCGGGATGGGATGAGAAGCGCGCCGGAGGTTGAAACCTCCGGCTAAGGGTTCGGTTGGGAAGACCACGTCACGAATGTATAGCCTGCGCAGTAAGCATTCGTTTTAGGATTCACGAGGGCACATAACAATGCAGCAAATCCTCGACAACCTTTTTTGTTATGAAGATACCTGCAACGTCTACGTGATCAGGGGCGACGAGAACGCCGTACTGGTCGATTTCGGGGCGGGCGACGTGCTCGATCACCTTGACGAGATCGGCGTGACAGTGGTGACGGACGTGTTGATCACGCATCATCACCGCGATCAGTGTCAGGGGCTGGCACGGGCGGTTGAGGCGGGCATTCGCGTGTACGTGCCCTCGATGGAACAAGACCTCTTCCAGTTCGCGGACGCGCATTGGCAAGCGCGCGAGATTATGAACAACTACAACATGCGGCAGGATCGCTTTTCGCTGCTGGAGTCGGTGGCGATTGACGGGACGCTGCAAGATTACGAGCTGCGGCAGTTCGGCGATCACCTTTTCACGGTCGTGCCGACGCCGGGACACACGATTGGGTCGATCACGCTGATGGTGGAAATCGACGGCACACGTTGCGCGTTCAGCGGCGATTTGATCGCCGCGCCGGGGCAAGTGTGGAGCATGGCGGCGACTCAGTGGACGTACAACGGCGCGGAAGGCGTGGCGGCGGGGATGGCATCGCTGCTCGACCTGAAGGATCGGCAGCCTGACTTACTGCTGCCGTCTCACGGCGAAGCGATGGACGACCCGGCGACGGCGATTGACCTGCTGGTAGATCAATTCTGGCAACTGCTGCAACTGCGGGGGCAAAATCTGCGGTTTTTCGAACTGCGCGACCAGCCCTACGAGCCGATCACGCCGCACCTGCTGCGCCACCGTGCCTGCGAGGCGAACAGCTACGTCGTCCTGTCCCAGAGCGGCAAAGCGCTGATGATCGACTTTGGCTACGACTTCTTGACCCGCTTGGCAGCGGGCTACGACCGTGCTTCGCGCCGCCCTTGGTTGTACACGATTCCAGCGCTGAAGGCACAGTTTGGCATCGAGTCGATTGACGTGGTGCTGCCGACTCATTTCCACGATGACCACGTCGCCGGAATTAACCTGCTGCGGCGGGTCGAGGAGACGCAGTTGTGGGCGGCGGACACATTCGCGGACATCCTCGAACATCCGACCGATTACGACCTGCCCTGCTTGTGGTACGACCCGATTCCGGTGGACAGAACGCTGCCACTGGAAACGCCAATCCAGTGGGAAGAATACAGCTTCACGCTGTATGCGCTGCCCGGTCATACGCGCTACGCGGTCGCTATCGCGTTCGAGGTTGATGGTCAGCGCGTGCTCGCGTCGGGCGATCAGTATCAGGGCAATGAGGGGCTGGAACTCAACTACGTGTATCCGAACCGCTTCCAAGCCGCCGATTACGTCAAGAGCGCGGCGCTGTACAAGGCACTGAACCCGCAGATCATCTTAACCGGACACTGGATGCCGCTGCACGTCCCGCCGGATTATTTCGACAAGCTGGCGGTGATAGGCGATAAACTTGAACGCCTGCATCACGAACTCCTAGCGGAAAAATTCGATTTGGGCGAAGAAGGATTTCTGGCGCGGATCATGCCGTATCAGGTGAGCGTGACGCGGGGCGAGCCGTTCAGCGTACGGGTCGAGATTCGCAATCCGTATCGCCAAGCCGCCGACGCGGTCGTCAAGTTGGTCGTGCCGGAAGGCTGGCAGGTCATCAACGATACGGTGACTCTACGGCTGGACGCACCAAGCATTCAAGCAGCGACGTTCGAGATCACGCCGCTGGCGGAAACGGCGCAGCGACGGGTGAGGCTCGCGGCGGATGTGACGATCAACGGGCATCGGTTCGGGGAACAGGCTGAGGCGCTGGTGACGACGAGATAGACCTCACCTCACCCCGTGCGTGCTATGCACGCTATGCCCCCCTCCACGCCGCTTCACCTAGATAGAGAGGGAGAACGCGATCACGGGAGAGGAAGATCGTTTGATATTTCTGAAAACAATTTGGAGACTCCATGAAGCAGAAAAAACTGCACATGATTGGGAATGCCCACATCGACCCGGTGTGGTTATGGCAATGGCAAGAAGGCTTTCACGAGGTTAAGGCGACGTTCAGGTCGGCGCTTGACCGGATGAAGGAATACGACGATTTCGCTTTCGTGGCAAGTTCGGCGGTGTTCTATAGCTGGGTCGAGCAGAGCGATCCGGCAATGTTCGCAGAGATTCAGCAGCGGGTCAGCGAGGGACGCTGGCAGGTAGTCGGCGGCTGGTGGATCGAGCCGGACTGCAACATCCCCAACGGCGAGGCGTTGGTGCGGCACGGGCTGTATGGTCAGCGCTATTTCCAAACGAAGTTTGGAACGACGGCGCGGGTCGGCTTCAACGTGGACAGTTTTGGTCACGCAGGGACGCTGCCGCAAATCCTGAAGAAAAGCGGTATCCACTACTACACCTTTTTGCGCCCGATGCCGCACGAAAAAGGGCTGCCGTCGCGGTTGTTCTGGTGGGAGGCGGACGACGGGTCGCGGGTGCTTGCTTACCGCATCCCGTTCGAGTACCTATCATGGGGCAAGGAATTGAGCGACCATGCTAAACGATGCGCGGACGAGATCAAAGCACCGTATGACGAGGGGATGTGCTTCTATGGGGTCGGCAATCACGGCGGCGGTCCGACGAGGGAGAATCTCGACAGCATCCGCGCGCTGAACAGCGATCCTGACCTGCCTGAACTGCTGATCAGTACACCGGAAGCCTTCTTCGACTCGGTGGCGGGCAAGGATTTGCCGATTCCGGTGGTTCACAGCGACCTGCAAAATCACGCGGTCGGCTGCTACGCGGCGCATTCGGGCATCAAGCAGTGGAATCGCAAAGCCGAGAACCTGCTGGCGACCGCCGAAAAATGGTCACTGCTGGCAGCATGGGTCAACCAGCAGCCGTATCCCGATTTCGAACGGGCGTGGAAAGACGTCTTGTTCAACCAGTTCCACGACATTCTGGCGGGAACGAGCCTCGAAGCCGCCTACGACGACGCGCGTAACGGCTTTGGCGAGGCGCTGGAAATCGGCGAACGGGCGCTGAACTACGCGCTGCAATCGTTCGCGTGGAACGTCAAGGTCGAGCCGGAAGACGGCATGAAGCCGATCATCGTGTTCAATCCGCAAACGTGGGCGGTCAAGGCGAACGTCGAACTGGAGAGCTATCGCCCGAAGCCGGAAGCGGTACTGGTCGATGATCAGGGGCAGCCTGTGCCGTTCCAGATCGTGACCTCGACGACCGTGACCAACCGCGTGCGCATCAGCTTCACGGCGGATTTGCCCGCGCTCGGTTATCGCGTCTATCGGCTGCGGACAAGCGGCGCTCAAGGCAGCTTCACGACCGTGCAAGCGTCGGATGGGGTGCTGGAAAACGGGCGTTTCCGGCTGGAAATCGACACGGAGACGGGTTATGTCGCCAGCCTGTACGACAAACGCGACGCTATGCAGGTCTTCAGCGGCGAGGCGGCAAAGCCGGTCGTGATCGCGGACACATCGGATACTTGGGGGCATAACACCTTCCGCTTTCCCAACGTGATCGGAGAATTCAAGGCGACGCAGGTCAAGCTGGCGGAACACGGCGCGGCAAAATCAGTGATTCGCGTGTTCAGCAGCTACGGCGCGTCGAAGCTGATTCAAGACTTCACGATGTACCCTGACCGCGACCAGATCGACGTGCAGGTGGTGGTCGATTGGCGCGAACAGTTCAAGCTGTTGAAGCTGCGCTTTCCAATCAACGTCAAGTTCATGCGCATCACGCGCGAAGAAGCCTACGGACAGATCGACGTCAACGCTAATGGCGACGAAATGCCCTTTCAGCGCTGGGTGGACGTGAGCGGCACGGCGCGCGAAGGCGAAAATGCCTACGGCTTTAGCCTGTTGAACGACGCGAAGTACAGCCTCGACGTGAACGTACGCGACATCGGCATGACTGTGCTGCGCAGCCCGGCTTATGCGCATCACATCCCCGCCGAAGTGAACCCGGACGAATTGCACGCCTTCATCGATCAGGGCATTCAGCGCTTCACTTATTCGATGCTGGCGCACAGCGGCAGTTGGGAAACGGCGGGCACGGTGCGACGGGCGGCAGAACTCAACCAGCCGCCGCTGGTGCAGTTTGCGACTTATCACACGGACGGCAAGCTGCCGCAGAGCGACAGTTTCATCGACGTGCAGCCCGAAGCGATCATGGTGACGGTGCTCAAGCAGGCGGAAGACGGCGACGATCTCATTGTGCGCGCCTACGAGACGACCGGCACGGCGACGCAGGGGATAATCACGCTGCCGAAGTGGAATCGCAGGATTGAGGCGGCGTTCGCGGCGGGTGAGATCAAGACCTTCCGCGTGCCGCGCGATGCGGGTCAGCCGATTGTGGAAACGGATTTGATCGAGTGGGATTTGGCATAACGGAGCGACTATGACAAACCCAACCCTAGAGTATCTCGAAGGACGGTATCCTGATTTGGGCGCGAGCGTCCCGGCGGTTGAGGCGGCTTACGAGGCGCTGAGCGCGACGTATCACGCGGGGGGTAAACTGCTAATCTGTGGGAACGGCGGCAGCGCGTCGGACAGCGACCACATCGTCGGGGAACTGATGAAGGGCTTCGAACTGGCGCGCCCGATCACGGACGACCTGCGCGGACGGCTGATGCAAATCGACGGCGAACGCGGGGCGTATCTGGCGGACAAGCTGCAACGCGGGCTTCCGGCGATTTCGCTGGCGAGCCACAACGCCCTTTCGACGGCGATCAACAATGACATTGGTGGCGATATGAGTTTCGCGCAGCAGGTGCTGGGCTATGGCAAAGCGGGCGACGCGCTGATCGGCATCAGCACGTCGGGGAATTCGGCAAACGTGCTGAACGCACTGCAAGTCGCACGAGCGTTGGAGATGCGGACGATTGGCTTGACCGGACGAAGCGGCGGGAAGATGCGCGACCTGTGCGATGTGCTGGTATGCGTGCCTTACGAGCGGACGCTCGAAGTTCAGGAGCGGCATCTGGCGATTTATCACGCGCTGTGCATCATGATCGAGCAGGAGTTTTTTGGATGAGCGGTTTGCTGGCGGGAATCGACATTGGCGGGACGAAGTGCGCGATCAGTTTAGGGATCAGTGAGGAAGAAACCGTCGAGATCATCACCAAGCGACGCTTCCCCACGCCGCCCACAGCGGACGCTGCGCTGAGCCTGATGATCGAGACGTTGCGCGCGATGCTGGCGGAACAGAATCAGCCGCTTGAAGCGATTGGAATTAGCTGCGGCGGGCCGCTCGACAGCGTGGGCGGGATCGTGCTGTCGCCGCCGAATTTGCCGGGATGGGATCATATTCCGGCGGTGAAGGTGTTTCAGGATGCTTTCGGCGTGCCGACGGCGCTCCAGAATGACGCGAACGCGGGCGCGCTGGCGGAATGGCTGTGGGGTGCGGGCAAAGGCTATCAAAACGTGATCTTCCTGACCTTCGGGACGGGGATGGGCGCAGGGCTGATCCTCGATGGGCGGCTGTACAGCGGAACAAACGACATGGGCGGCGAAGTCGGACATTTACGACTTTCGGCGGACGGTCCGGTCGGGTTTGGCAAGTCGGGATCGTTCGAGGGCTGGTGCAGCGGCGGCGGGATTCAACGGCTGGCGACGATCAAAGCAGAGGCGGCGATCAAGGCGGGCAATCCGCCAAGCTTCTGCCCGACCGAAGCCGATCTCCCGCTGATCACGACCGTGAAAGTCGCCGCCGCTGCCAATGCAGCGGTCAGCGGTGATCCATTGGCGCTGGAAATCTTCGAGATCGTGGGGCGACGGCTGGGACAAGGGCTGGCAATCCTGATCGACGTGCTCAACCCGCAGCG
>JBBSNT010000033.1:0-19454 GCA_038260485.1 Aggregatilineales bacterium
CACGCACGCGCAGCAGCGGCGGTTTTTCGCCCCGTACCGTGAAGCGCAGTGCCAGCACAAACGCCCGTGCATACCTGCGGATTGTCGTCAGCATGAGAAATCCTTTGTTAAAAGTGCAAAGTTGAAAGCAGCGGACTTGACCTGTAGCCCATTTTAACTTCCAGCTTTCCCTACTTCTTTTTCCTGATCGTCCGCCGCACGAACTCAATCCCTGCGCCAATCACGATCACGACCTGAACCGCTAATGCGATCACGATCCACGTCTGAATCGAACTACGCGGCTGCAAGGCTGCCGTCGTGACGCGCACGGCGCTCGGCGTCGCCAGCGCCGCGATCTGTGTGCCTTCTGGCGAAGCGGTTGCGTTATCGCTCAGTTCAGGCGGTTCGACGTTCGCCCCGGCGGTCGCGATCACGCTGGTCGGCGTCGCGCCATTGTCTGAGGCAATGACCGCCGTTGGAATTACCCCTGAGGGCGTGGACGCGATGTAAGGCGTGATGCTGGCGGCGGAAAAGGGCGTGATTGACGGCGGCACAGCCGTAGGAACGGGCGTCTCGGTCGCCGGTCGGTCGTCCGGCGTGGGCGTAAACGTCCCCCCATGCGCTGGCACGAGGAAAATACTGCCCACTTCGAGGTCGCGCACGTTGCTCAAGCCGTTCAACTGCATCATGTAGGGCAAATCTGCCCACGTGTAGCCGTAGATCAGGGCAATGTCACCGAGCGTATCGCCCTGCTGGACAATGTGCTTGATATTCCCGTTCTCGTCAACGCCGCCGAGGTAAGCGGGCGGCGCTGACGCCCCCGCTGCGCCTGACGCACCGCCACCCCCATTGGCATTGACGCTTGGCGGTGGTGCGCCCGCGCCACCAAAGACCAGCACGAATGACGCGCCCCAACTCCCGCGCGCGATGCCGATCCCAACCTCGTTGAAATTAGCGCTGACCATGCTGTTAAAGTGAACGGCAGAATTCAGCCAGAACGTCCACGCATCGTTACCCGTCGCGTTCGTGCCGCCGTAGATATTCTCGCCAACATTAGTCGAGGGGTAACCCGCGTTGAGCGCGCGGGTGCGCGGCCCAGAGCCATCAGGGTGGGTGTGGCTGATCTGTCCGTTATCGACGATCCACTGCGCCTGCTGCTGCGCGGCTGCCGCCAATGCACCGTTGAGCGCATAGGCGGGCAGACCGCGTGAGGCGCGCAGGTTGTTGATCCGACCGAGCAGATCGCCTGATTCCTGCGCCTGTACCGAAATAACGCCCGTCAAGAGGGCGACCATGAGCAAAAAGAGCTTCCATCGCATAAGGCGGGTATTGTAACATGGGGCTTTTTACGAAGAAAGCCCGACGCTGTTTTGAGCAAAATCGTGTCTTCATCCATGATTAAGGGTTTTAAAATATGTTAAACTCTGCAACGTCGGCTTTTGAAGTCTAATCGAGGCATCATGAACGGTGAGCTAGCGCGTCTGATTCTGGTGGTCGCGGTGAGTTATTTGTTGGGGTCTATCCCGACGGCTTACTTTGTTGGACGCTTACGCCACGTCAATATTTTCGAGGTAGGCAGCGGAAATATGGGCGCGACCAACGTCATCCGCGCGACTGGCGGAATCGGCTGGGGCATTCTCGTCTGGTTCTTCGATAGCTGTAAAGGCATTCTGGCGATGCTGATCGCCACCAAAATCATGACGGACAATCCTGCTGCTGGCATGACTATCGCGGCGGTTGTCTCCATCGTCGGGCATAACTGGTCGCTGTTTGCGACGCTGCTCACGGGCACCCTGCGAGGCGGCAAGGGCGCGGCGACCACCTTCGGCACGCTGCTCTTGATCATGCCCTTTCACGTCATCGCCGCCATGCTCGTTCTTTGCGGCTTTATCATCGCGCTGACGCGCTACGTCTCGCTCGGCGTACTGCTGATGTTCGCGCTTGGCGTCACGTGGCTGCTCGTCCTCGTGAGCCAGCACATTATCCCCTACGAGTACACGTTCTACGCGCTGGCAGTCAGCGGGCTAATCCTGCTTCGCTTCCGCGAAAATATCCAGCATCTGCTCGATGGAACGGAACGTCGTTTCGGCGAGCGTGCCTAGCCTTCGCCGGATTGTCCTGAGCGCTGCGTTGATCGCGGCGTGCGCACTCACCGCCTGCAATCCCGGCGTCACGCCAGCGCCGAGCCTAAGCCCATCGCTTACGCCGACGGCGCTTTTTGCGACTCACGTCGGTACAATTATCCGCGCAACGCTGCCACCGACATGGACGCCAACACCGTCTCCACTCCCAACGCGCACCTTCACCGCTACCCCGATCACGCCCACAGCCACCGAGACGCCCGCGCCAACCCTCAACTCGCTCTGCGAGTCCTTCCAGTTCGTCAGCGGTTTCGCTGATGGACACCTTTTTCAGTCGAGCGACACCCTCGAAATCATCTACGGCACGCCGATCAGCGCCGTCCGCGATCCGGACACGGGCGCGCTCGTGCCGCTGATCGTCCGCTTTCTGGCGACACACCCGCGCAGCGGCGAAAATCTCGGCGTGCAGTTGGACGGCGGGCAAATCTTCGGCATGGAACTTCCGGTCGATCAACTGCCCCATCCCGGCTTCTATACGTGGCGACTCGCCGTCTCCGGCGACGGCATCGCGGATCAATGTGTCCACACGGGCTATTTCTTCGTCGCTGGCGCGAATGCGACGACGCCGGAATCAGCGCCGACTTACTGACATAAGGGTGTCACGCGCTGCCTTTATGCTATAAGCATTGGCAGCATGAGCGAGGTAAATCCATGAACCAGCACACCATCAGCGGCAGGTTGAGCGCCGTCCCACCCTTTGATTTTGCCCAATCGCTCGCCTTTCTGGGCGAATTCCCGCCCGCAGCCAATCAGCAGCGCATCAAGGCGGATACCCTGACCAAAGCCGTGATGATTGACGGGCAGATCGTCGTCTTTCGAGTGACAGCAGACGAAAACGCACTCGCCTACACGCTCTACTCAGATCAGCTCATCAGCGATGCCGTTCACACTGCCGCCGCCGACCGCATCAGCTTCTTCCTCAGCCTCGACGACGACCTGCGCCCGTTCTATGCCCTCGCCCAAACCGATCCATCCTTCGCGCCCGTGCTGGATCGGCTTTACGGCTATCATCAAGTCAAGTTCTTGACCCCCTTCGAGAACGCCTGCTGGGCGATCCTCTCGCAGCGCATCCCCATGAGCGTTGGGTTGTCGCTCAAGGCGAAGTTTGGCGACCAGTTCGGCGCATCACTCGCGCTCGATGGCTCGACTTACAGCGCCTTTCCCGATGCCGCGCGCATCCTCGACCATGCCGACGAACTCGACGCGGTCGTCACCAATCAACGCAAAGCGAATTATCTGCGGTCGGCGGCGCACGCCTTCGCGCAGGTCGATGAAACGTGGCTGCGAACAGCCCCCTACGACGCGGTTGAGGCGTGGCTGCTCGCCATCAAAGGGATCGGCGCGTGGTCGGCGAGCTTCGTCCTCATTCGCGGCTTAGGGCGTATGGAGCGCGTGCCGATCACGGAAGGTCGCCTGCTCGAAGCGGTGCGCAAGGTCTACGGGCGTGACCTGAGCGAACAGCAGGTGCTCGACTTAGGCGCTCGTTACGGCGCGTATCAAGGTTACTGGTCGCACTATCTGCGTGCCTTGCTCTAAGCACGCTGCCATGCCCGCTGACAGCGTCCTCGTGTATACTTAAATCAACGCGGTAAGGGGGACGTATGTCAGAGTCAACTTCGGAATGGGTGAGTTTGCGACAAGCAGCAGATATGCTTGGCGTGCATCCGGCGACGGTTCGTAATTGGGCGGATAAGGGCGATCTCCCCTCGCGGCGCACGCCCGGCGGTCACCGCCGCTTTCGCAAAAGCGATCTACTCAACTACGCGGAAACACAAGGCGAACTTCAGCCGCTCGAAGTGCAGGTGATCATCCAGAACGCGCTCGGTCGCACGCGGATGCAAGTCGGCGAACTCAACAGCGAGGCGTGGTACAAAGCGATGAGCGACCCCTCGCGCGAAAAACTGCGTGAACAGGGGCGCGACGCACTCGAAGCGCTGCGCGACTATCTCGCGCATGGCGCGCCAGAGAACAAACTCTCACCCGCGATTCGGCTCGGCAAGGAATACGCCCAAATCCTCGAAACCGATGGGCTAACGCTGCCGCAAGCGGTACGCGGATTCCTCTACTTCAGCGACTTCGTGACCAATTCCGTGCTGACGTGGTCAGAGATCACGCCGCCGCGCAGCGCGTCCGAGTGGGCGAGCCTGCTCCGTCAGGTCAACACGTTCATCAACACCATGCTGCTCTCGATCATCGAATTTTATCAGGAAGACTAGGCTTGATCTTGGCGAGGTTGGCGAGGGGCGCACGGCTGTGCGCCCCTATGATTCGTAGTGGATTTGCGCCGTGAGCGTTTCGCCCGCATGGGTCGCCCTCAGCCTCGTCGAGCACGTCGGCGCGAAGAAGATGAAGGCGCTCGCCAACGCCTTCGACGGCGACCTCGACGCGGTGCTGGCGGCAGACGTGGCAGCACTCAAGCGCGTACCGGGAATTGGTCCGAAGATTTCTGCCGCTATCCACACAGTCGATCTCACTGCCGTAATCGAGTCGATCCCGCGCTGGCGTGCCGCCGGAATCACGCTGATTACGCTGGATGATCCCGCCTATCCTGCCGCCCTGCGCGCCATCGATGATGCACCGCCCACGCTGTTCGTCGTCGGTGAATTCCGTGACGCGCCCGCGGTAGCCGTCGTCGGCACGCGCGCGCCGACCCAGCCAGCCGCCGACGCCGCCCGTCAGATTGGCTACGAGTTAGCGCAGCGCGGCATTCAAGTGATCAGCGGCTTAGCGCTCGGCATCGACAGCGCCGCCCACATCGGCGCGCTGGCTCATCCGTCAGGCATGACCTCAGCGGTGCTCGGCAGCGGCGTCGCCAACGTCTATCCACCGGGCAACCGCGCCCTCGCGCAAGCGATTCAGAGGCGCGGCGCGCTGTTGGGTGGTGCGCTGCTCAGCGAAGTGCATCCTTCAGCGCAGCCCAAGCCCGCGACGCTGGTCGCACGCAACCGGATTATCAGCGGGTTGTGCCGAGCCGTGATCGTCGTCCAGACCAGCGTCGAAGGCGGCGCGATGCACGCAGCCCGCCGCGCCGCTGATCAGGGACGGCGCGTCTATACGCTCGACCTACCCGACTCTGGCAATCGCGCGCTGATCGACTCCGGCGCAGTCATCATCACCCCCGACTTATTGGGCTTCACCAATGACTAAAGTAACGTATCGAAAGACAAGAACGGGCACGATCTAGCCGCTCCAATTCACTTTCAAACTTTGGATTAAGTATGTTACCGGATGTTTTTGTAGGGGCGTTATATATAACGCCCCTACGGAGTATCACGATCTTCGTGGATATCTTTCGATACGTTGCTTTAGCCTTTAGCATTTCAATGCCAATACGCCCAGAATCCCCCGGCATCCTTGACCGCCTGCTGGCTCAAGAATTCGATTTGCACATTGATCATCAGAATACCGGAGTAGCAATCCTCGCGCAGCGCCACGATCAGCGCACCCCGCAGCAGCACGAAGTAGCCCTTCTCACAGGCTTCGTACAGCGCGTGGTCATGCTTGTAAAATAAGCAGATCGTCAAATGCTCCGGCGCGACGTGTGCCGCGCCGAAAAACTTGTGAGCCACCACCGACGGCACGAGATGCTTGTAGCCACGCCGCACGGTGCGAATCGCGCACTTGACCTTCGCGTTGTACTGCCGGTGCTGCTTCATAAAAGCGCCGCGCTCCCGTCGTCCATCCAGCAGCAGCAGGGGAGACATCTCGACGTTCCTGTTTGTTTATGAAACGGATACTCCGATCCTATCTCGCCGAATTATCGAGCTATCCCCTAATCATTGGGAGCTTGATTTTAGGCTGATTCCGTCACCGTTTGCCAGAACTGATCGAGCGCGTGCGTCACCTCTGCTAGCTTCTCGAACTGCGGAAGCCCCCTCGTCTGCATGATGCGCACCGCCTGCCAATTCTCGTGCTGATCGACCGTATCAGGCAGCTTATCAAAGCGCACGAATGCGTCACGATCAAATAAAACCAGCACCGGCAGGCGCAGCTTTTCGTAAACGTCTTCGCGGATATTCGGCGAGAACAACTTGCCGCTGACGAAGTAGAGCGGCGCATAGCGTGCGCCCGGTTGGTGCGTCGTCAGATAGCCGTAATTCTCCAAGCCCGCATCGACCCGCCCCTCGAAGCTCTGCTTCAGGAAATAGTGGATACTCTGCGGCGTCCCCAGCAGGTCATAGAAGGCTTGGCTCCACAGCGGGAACGAGAACAAGCGCAGGAAGGAGTCGCTCGTCCCGTTTTGGCTGGCGCTCTGCGACGCGCGTTTATCGTCGCGGTTGTTGAATCCGCTGGGCGAAATCATCGTCAGTGAGCGAAAGGCGTCCGGTCGTTCCAGCGCTGCCCGCGCCGCGAACTCGCTGCTCAGCGACAGCGCGATCACGTCGGCAGGCTCACCGATGCGGTCGAGCAGCGCGAGGATCGCCGTTTTGTAGAGGTCATCGCTATAAACACGGTCGGCACGTTCGGAGAAGCCGAAACCGGGCAGATCGAGCGCATAAACGTCGCGCATCCCGCGATACGCCTGAAAAATCGGCTGCATTTCGTAGGCACTGCCCGCCG
This sequence comes from Aggregatilineales bacterium, assembly GCA_038260485.1. Classification (GTDB taxonomy): domain Bacteria; phylum Chloroflexota; class Anaerolineae; order Aggregatilineales; family Phototrophicaceae; genus Flexifilum. The sequence continues at coordinate 6,681 of JBBSNT010000033.1, forward strand.
CATTGATGCTGTGGATCAGCACCAGCGGCGGCAGCTTCTCACCCACTTGATCGGCGCTTTCATCGACATAGACGCTCAAGAAACCCGTATTTTCGCCTTTGAAGCGTTCACGCTCGGCATCGAGCGCGGGCGGCAGCGGTTGGTTGTGATCGACGGCGAAACGGCTGTACAGAATCCAGCCGCCAACAGCGCTGCCGACGACGGAAGCGGTCGCTTGCAGCAAGGTGGTCAATGGAGATCGGTTGCTCATGGGTTTAGACCTTTGGCATCATCAAATTACACCCATCATAACTTAGAGAGCGGCTTCAGCGGCGACTTTCTCACCGACTATTCAATCGCTGCTGCCGTTTGCTCATCTTCACATCGGGGGCTTGGTTGTAAGGGCAGGTTTGAAACCTGCCCTTATGGGGTAGCTCTGGGGATGGGCTGCTAGTCGCACTCGACGTCGTCGAGTTCCTCAATCGTGTTCATGATCAAATCGACCGCCGCGCCGAGCGTCTCGCTGTTGAACTCGAATTTCGCGCCCGATGCGGCGTAGAGTTCCGGTAGTGCCGCCGTGCCACCCAACGCCAGCCCACGTCGGTAAGCCGCCAGCGCTTCGGGCTGATTTTCGAGCATGTTCGCCCAAATCTGCACCGCGCCTAACTGCGCCATCCCATACTCGACGTAGTAGAACGGATAGCGGTAAATGTGCAGCTTGCGATGCCAGCCGTCCGCTTTGTCGGCTTCTAGCCCGCTGTAGTCGATGCCCGGCATGTACTTGTCCCACAATGCCGACCACTGCGCATCGCAATTTTCCGGGTTCAGGGCGTCGTCGCCGTGCGTATATGCCCAGTGCTGGAAGCTATCGACCACCGCCATGTAGGGCCAGAACAGCACGATCTTCTCCAGATGCTCGATGCGCCCGCGTGCTGTGTCCGCCGCCGAGTAGAAGCCGCCCTGCTCGCGCGACCAGAACGGCGTGGTTAAGAGTTCCATCGCCATCGACGCGACCTCGTTGTACTCCGCCGTGACCGGGCGCTGCATCGCATAGGGCAGCTTGAGCTTCTCGAAAGCGTGGAAGGCGTGTCCTGCCTCATGAACCAGCGTGCGAATGTCGCCGTGCAGCCCGACGCTGTTCATGAAGATGAACGGGCGTTTGACCAGCGGAAACTGCGTGCAGTAGCCGCCGGGACCCTTGTTCTTGCGGTTGTCGAGGTCGAGCAATGCCTCGTTCCGCATGATGTCGTAGTAATCGCCCAACTGCGGGTCGAGCCGCCGGAAGATGTCCGCCGCCCGTGTCTCCAGTTCGTCGATGTCCTCGAACGGGCGCAGCGCTTCGCGCCCCAGCGGATCGACGTTCAAGTCCCACGGGCGCAGCGTCTCCAGTTCGAGCCGCTGACGGCGGCGTTCGTAGACCTGCGCCGCCGCCGGAACGACGACCTCGGCAATCGCATCCAGAAAGTGCTGGTTGTCTTCAGGCGTGTAGTCGAAGCGTTTACGCGCCTGCCACGCATACGCCAGATAATTCGCCTTGCCCGCGTTCGCGGCGATCTTCTGGCGCAGCGTCAAGAGTTCCCGCCACAGGTCGTTGAGCACATCGCGGTCGTCAAGCTGGCGCTGCGACACCGCCTTCCACGCCCGTTCGCGCACGGCGCGGTCATCATCGAGCAGATACGTTTCCATCTGGCGCAGCGTCTTTTCGACGCCGTCCCACATCACCGTCTGCGCGCCGATGATCTTGTTGAAGCGGATTTTCAGCTTCTCTTCTTCGGTGAACAGCGGCAGGTTTTCCGCGCTGAACAGGTCAACCTCAGAGCGCACGTTCCGCAGCGCGATAACAAAGCCTTCTGGCGCTAAGCCGCTGGCGAGCAGCTTTTCCTTGAGCCGCTGTTCAGCGGCATCGACCTGCGGCGCGATATTTTCCACAAAGTCCTTCAGCAGCCGCTCGGCTTCCTCATCAGCGGTGTTCTGGGTGGTGGCGACGTGCAGCCGCGACCCGTATTCCCCGACGAGGTCATCCAGCGCCGTGAAATCGAGCAGCCATTGATCGAGCGCCGCATCGGTGAGTGCGCGTCCTTCGAGGTCGTCGTAATACGGCTTGAGTTCGCTCCACGACTTGCCTTTCAAGGCGTCGGAGGTGGTCGGTAACGTGTTGAACATAATTGATCATCCTTACTTTGCGTTAAACCTTTTCATCATTTCCCGAAATCCAACGGCGGGCGCGGCGCTTCCGGCGCGAAATCATAGTAGACGTGATAGACGCCGACCTGAGCGTACTGGTAGGTGACGCCCTGTTGCGCGAAAATCGCTTCTAACCTCGCCCTGACCTCGCCCACGTTCGCTGTGATGTAGGCGATCTGGTCGTTCGGCGCGGCGTCAGTCGCTTCGCGGTAGGGCTTGTAGCGGTCGTCGAACGGCGTGTAGCTCAAGTCCGGCTTGTAGGGGATCACCGCACTGTACTGCAAGCGGTCGCCGCTCAAGAACGCCAGCCGGAAAGACACCCAGTAATTGGTGTAGCCGTGAACCAGCCCGTGATCGTCTAGAAAAGTGATCAGCGCCGCGTCGTCGCTGTTCGGGATGTGCGTATCGAGGTTGAACTGCGTCGTCATACCGGGCGGCATCGTCGTCACTGCCGTGATGACGCCAACCGTATTGTAACCGATCACCACCGCGACCAATGCGATCCGCACGACCGGAATCCGCACCGCCGCGACTAGCCCGCCCAGCACGATCCCCAACGGCAGCGTCAGCGGCAGGAAGTAGCGTCCGGTTGGGTCGATGCTGAAGCGCGAGACGACGAACAGCGCCGCGAACAAAGCGATCATCCCGCCGATCAGCAGCCGACCGCCCGGCTTGAGCACGGATTGCCCCCGCAGTAGCCGGATCAGCGCGGCGAGGTAGATCGCCAGCACGACCATGCCGAGCGCGGGCAGAAAATAAGCGGGCAGCCACGGAAATCGCAGCCCGATCACAGCAGGCAAGCCGAGCAGGAACAGCCCGATCAAGCGTTGATCAGTCGGCAGCGGCGGGATGTCCGTCCCCGCGAATTGGCTCGGCGCGGTCGTCGGCAGATAGAAGCGCAGCGCCGCCCAGTCATTGGCAAGGTTGAACCCCCACCACGGCGCGCTGCCGATCAGGAAGCACAGCGCCGCGACGACAATACCAATCACCGTCATCCGTAGGTGTACGACATACCGTGCCCGCGCGTTTCGCCACAAATCGACCAACCCTAGCACGCCGACCGGCAGCAGGTAGGCGATGATCAGTCCGTTCGTCCACCAGCCAACCCCCGCGCACAAGCCGAGCAGCGCCCAGCGCCACAGCGATCCGCGCTGCTCGTGAGTCACGTCCCAGCCGATCAACAGCAGCAGATTACCGAACAGCAGCGTTTCATTATAGCCGCCGAGCGTTGCCGTGCTGTACAGCGCTAAAAGCACTGTCGGCAGCGCGAACACCAGCCCCGCGATGGTCGCCACCACCGCCCGCCCGGACACTCGCCAGCCAACCGCGAAGCTCGTCGCCACGATCAACAGATACATCAGCGACTCGACCATGCGGATCGTCAGCACCGACGCGCCCAGCAGCTTGAAGCCAATCGCAATCAGCCACGCATCGAGGCTGCCCATGTACGCCTGCCCGTAGAAAAACACCGGGCGTTCGCCTTGCAGGATGTGGCGCGCCATCAAGCCGACGACCGCTTCGTCGGAATGGAACGAGACGCTGCCGCTCGCCAGCAGCAGCACCCGCCCAACCAGCGCAATGATCAATACGCCGATCAACGCCAGCAGCGGGAAGCGGCGGTCGCTCACAACCCCGCCTCAATTGATCCAGCGACGTGTTCGAACGCGATTAGAAAATCATTCCACCCGCTCAGCGGCGCGCTGCCCGCCAGCGTAACCGAACGGCTGTCTAAACGCACCGTCCGCGTTTCGCTGAGAATGTCTTGATCCTGACACGACTCCGGTACGGCGGGCGCTTCAACCGACTCCGCCGCGACGACGATTAGCGCGCAGTCGTCCGGCGCGACCAGCGTCACGCTCGGCGCCGCACCCACCGGCGACGTGATCACGCGCCAGCCCGTCGGATAGCTCAAGCTGAACTGACCATTGGCATAGCTATCGCTCGTAACCATCACCGCCTCGCCCGTCGGCGCGCCTAACAGGGGCGGCGTCACCGCCGGAACACAGGCAGTAGCCAAAAATATCAACCCCAGAGAGCACAGAGCGCGCAAAGAAAAGACTCCTCCTTTGCGCCCTCTGGGATTAACCTTTTCGGGCTTCATGGCGCGCGATTAGGCGTATCGACGTTTGTGTCCATGTTACGCGACTCCGGTTCGCCGCAGTGGACGAAGCCCGCCCAGCCTGACACCTGCCAGCCGCCGCTGCCGTCCGGCGTGACGTGAATCAGGCTGCACACGCCGCTCGCGCCCGTGCCGCTCTCGTAGTTGGCGATCACCTCGACGTTCCAAGCGTCCCCGTCTGGCGCGGATCGGCGGTAGACGGCGCTCAGCAGCTTGCCCCACTCCGGCGGCGTATACGACGTAATGCAGCTCGATGGTTTCGCTTCGGCGCAGTTCGCTTCGACGTAGGCTTGCATTGGCTCATCGAGCAGCGCCAGCGCCGCCGAATCCGCCCGCTTGCCAGCAGACTCAACGAACATCACCGCTGCTGCGAAGGCGGGGTTCGTTTCCTGCGGCGTTAAAGCAATCGCCACCACGAGCAGCACGAGGATTACCGTAAAGGTCGTCAGCCCAATTGCGAGAATAATGCGAGACTTCATGCTTCAATTTACCTTTGTGTTGGTGAGAACATCCCGCGCATCGCGCAGCGCATCTCTGATTTTAGCGCTTTCCTGCACGGCGTTGACCGCGCTGATGCCGTAGCGTCCGGCGGTGTTGACGATCTCGACGCAGATCGCGCCCTCGTAGCCAGCGGCTTGCAAATCACGAACCACCTGTGCCAGATCGATCTTCCCCTTCTCGAACGGGGTTTGCAAATGCTTGGGCGCTGCCTGCCGGATGTGGACGTGTCGGGTTTTTGCCAGCAGCGACACAATCGCCTCGTGCCCCGCATTTTTGTAGACCATCTGCGCCCAATCGAGCGTGATCTCCAACCCCGGCACGACGTCGATCAGCTTACGCACGGCGTCGGGCGTCTCTGCCATCGAGTCGGCGTGCGGCTCGATACTCACGCGCAGATCGGCGGACTTGCCCGCTTCGACCATCGTCCGCAGCGCTTCCGCCGCACGCTCAAAGGCGGCTTCGTCGTCGCTGATCAGCCCCGGCGACAGCGTGATCCCCGGCGTTTGGATCGCTTTTGCCAGCGGCAGCAGCGCCTTGAACGTCTCCACGTCGCGGGCGCGGCGCTCGTCGTCTGCCAGCGAGATACGCGGCAGCATCAAGTAGAGGTCGCTCGGCTTGAGGTTGTAGAACGCCAAGTCGCTGACGATTTCCGCCGCTGCCCGTTTCGGATCAGCAGCGGCTTTGCTGATCGCCAAGCCCACGTCGGCATAGCGAAACCCAAGCCGAGCCATCGTGCCAAAGGCTTCGGGCAGCGTGAGATCGTTGAACGTCCACGTATGGCAGCTAAATTCAATCATCAATCACGAATGCTTAAGTAGGGGGTAAACCTGTGTGGCTACCCATTGCGTTGCGCAAAAGATAGCACATCGGCGGGATGCTGACGAGGTAGAGATAAAAACACAACGCAAACGGTTTCTTTGCGTTGAAGCTTTTGGTTCTTTTCAGCTTAGCCGCACGAAATCCTGCCTGCCTAATAGGCGCAGCACCGCATTGAACGGCTGCGGAAAACCCGCTAGTCCTTCCGCCGTGCTGATCGGCGTCACGCGAGTGATCGTGAACGTCTGCCCGTGCCAGACGATCTCGCAGCCGCTTGCCGCCCGCACGTTCCGATACCAATCGACTTCTGGACCATAGGTCAGCTCGACCAAAAACCAGCCCGCCTTGCGAATGGCAATGATCGGCGTTTCATAGGGCTTGCCGCTGCGCCGCCCTACATGCCGCACAATCACGAACGGCGTGTTCGACTTGCCCGCAAACGTCCGCATCACGCGGTTGAGGATCGTTTTATTGAATACCCGCACCGCGTCTCGCAGAGTCAGCGTTTGAGTCTCCTAACTTGACAGACAGAACATGCGTGCTATGATCTACCTATGTTCTGGTTTAATCAGTTCCAAGACGTGCGCCAAACGTTTCAGGTCGTGCGAGAGCAGCCCCGCCAGCTTGCGTCCGCAGCGCACCAGAAATTGATAGCGCTCGTCTTCCGGGTACGCCCACGACGCATAGCGCAGCGCCGCAGCGATCAATTCGTCGGCGGGGACTTCCTTCGCGCTCAACACCAAGCGGAAGAAATCCATCCGCTGCGTGAACAGGTAGACTTCGTCGGACGCGCACAGGTCAACCTCGCACAGGCTCATCGGCGGGCGCGGCGGCAGGCTGTGAATCATCTGCCCGCTGGACATATAGCCGATGTTGATCACGCAAATCTCGACCGGAACCATCCGGTTTTCGCGCTGGTCGAGCAGCGCATTGTTATCGACGTAGCTCGCCATCACCAGTTCGCGCGCCAACGGATCGTCGTCGATGCGAATGGCGTAGATCAAGCCCACCGCGTGCGCCGATTCATCGTCCGAGATCGGCACTTTGACGAACGCGCCAAACGTGTGCAGTTCGTCGATTTTGCTGCCGCGCGTACCGCAGTCGAATCCGGTCGTGCTGGCGCGCAGCACGCGCCCGACGATGTGCTGCTCAGTAACCGTCATCATTCTTTCATGCTCCTAAACGATGCCGCCGTTTTTCGCTCCGTGCCAGCCCCTTCGATTGCAGTTTATTCGAGGCTTCTGGCTGAAGCTGGTTTCTAAACATCTCAACCCGAATCATTTCGTCCAACTGGCTTTTCTCGATGCTGCTGATATACGCCAACTCGTCGGCGCGCGTCAGCGCATAGGGATAGTGTTTGCGTCCCTGAATCGCGCACTGCGCGACGATTAATGAATGCAGCGCACCGACCGCCGCTTTATCGCGCGCCACCCACAGCGGGATGTCGATCCGCGCAATCGTCGGGCTGCTGGTGTTCGAGACGTTGACGTAGAAGAAGCCGATCTCGAACTGCGCGCCGAGCTTCTGCGAGTAATCGCGGTTTTGCGGCGAGTTTTGCGTCATGATGGCGGATCGTTCGCCCGGTTGGAGGACTCGTTCGAACAGCAGCGCGTCGGTTAGCCCTTCGAGTTCGCCGTTCGAGCGCAAGTTCGCGTCATTCACCTGTCCCGGTGCTAGGCTGAGCAGGTGCAGCAGGCTGATCAAATAGGTGCTGCGCGGCTTATCGAGATAGCCGCTTAAGATGGCTGCCGAATCGTGCAGCTTTCGCAGCGCTTGGAGATAATCCTTCTCGACTTCCTGCGCGCCCGCGATGTCGGTCGCGCCAAAGAACTTGAGTAAGCCCCCGTCGTGAAAACCGATCAACGGGCGTGGTTCGTTCTGATGAGTCCACGCTTCTTTCGCCAACCACTGCATTTCCATGACCGACCGCCGCGCGTTAACGGTCTGGTTCGTGATCAACCGCCCATCCTTGTCGATCATCAGCGCGTCGCTGTAGACCAGTTCCGGCTCGGTCGATTGCTCTGGCAGGCGCGGTTCGCCCGAATAATAAACGAACGTTCCCATATTGATCAGGTAGTATTGAGCGGCGGCGTGCGCATCCGGGTAGACTTGTGAGCCATCAACCGCGATCAGCGTAGCGCTCGGCGGCGCTTGCGGCAGTTCGCCTACACCGCAGATCAGTTCGTCGTCGGGACGCGGCGCAGGCGCAGCCCCGCGATACCCACTCACGCTCGATTCGCGCACCAGCTTAATCCGCTCGTGTATCGCGTCGAGGTCAGTCGCTTCGTTGAACATATCGAGCGCCAGTTCCAGTTTATTCGCCAGTCCTTGACTGCGATGCCCCAGATAGCGCCCCATCGTCTGCACCTGCGCGACGACTTTATTGAACTCTAACGACACCTATTCCTGCCTTATAAAGTTAAAATTTCCCAACATATACGCTTAGAGTAGCACCGACGTTCTATGGCGTCAAGCAGAGGACTTAACAGGGTATGTGTAATCGTGCTAAATTTATCAGTGTTTCGATTCAAAGATGTGCGCTTGTTACGGAAGTTTGTTATAATTTTTTAGCAGAAGGAAATGTACTCTTGATGAGTAGTTTCTGAGCATTCTCGGCTTAAAAACGTGCCACGCCTTACAAAAACGATTATTTAAAAAGGCTTGTTCGCTAATCGTTGGTGAGTTTTTAGGTGAATGCGAAACCACAATGACCTCAGACTTGGTACTCGATCCCGCATATCATGTTTCCACCCCGACCGAATTGGTTTTCGCCGGTGACGAAGTTCGTCTCGCCGGACAAATCGACTATCCTGATTCGCCCCGTCCGGCGAGCGGTTATCCCCTCCTTTTTGTCCTTCATCACGCCTGCTGCAACACCCGCGAAGATTACGCGGATTACGCCCAGACTGCACTGGCGGCGGGCTATGCCGTGTTTCGCTGGGATAAGCGCGGGACAGGACACAGCGGCGCAAGTGGACGTGGCTCCACGACGCAGGACTCCGTCAACGCCTACGAGATCGCACTGGCGCAGCCGGACATCAACCGCCGCCAAGTCGTGATCCTCGCGCTCGGCGCGGGATCAGGCTTGCTCGGCAGCGCATTTGGCTTGTTCGCGCGCATTCAGCATCCTTTCGCCGCGCTGCTGGTCGCCAATTTGCTCGATCCTGACGCAATTTTGGCGCTCGATACGCGCGTTAAAATCATCATGAGCGCGCAAGATTGGAACGCGCCGCAGGTCTACGGCGAACAGGCGGCGGCAGCCCATCAAGCAGCCTATCGTCATGGCGCATCCTACGACCTGATCGACAGCGAAGACCGTCTCTTGATAGACAGCGACGCAGCGGGCAAAACGGCTTTAAACGACTCCGCACGAAAGGGTATCAGCGCTTGGTTGAACAATTTAACCCGCCTTTCAGCATCCAGCTAGACGGCTGTGCAGCGCTCGTTACGGGCGCGGGCGACGGTATCGGGCGAGCGATTGCGCTGGCGCTGGCGGCGTCTGGCGCGGCGGTCGTCGTCAATGATCTCAATCCTGACCGCGCGGATCGGGTCGCGGCGGAAATCACCAACGCTGGCGGACGGTCACTGGCGTGGCAGGCTGACGTTTCTAACCGCTTTCAAACCGCCTCAATGATCGAAGCGGGGCGCGATGCGTTCGGCAGCTTGAACATCCTCATCAACGCGGCGGGTGTCATGAAACTGGGCGCAATGAGCACGCTCGACGAATGGGACTGGCGACGGGTGATGGACGTAAACCTGACCGGAACGTTCTTCTGCACGCAGCTTCTCAGCCGTGTGATGGCGGACGAAGGCGGCGGCGTGATCGTCAACGTCGCTTCGACGGCAGGGCATCCGGCGACGCTTCCGGACGGCATCAGCTACGTCAGCAGCAAAGCGGGCTTGATCGGCTTGACCCGCCAGAGCGCCCGCGAACTCGCGCCGCTCGGCATTCGCGTCAATGCGGTCTGCCCCGGCAGCATCGACGGCGACGGCACGGCGGCTGGATCACCCGCGCAAGGGCGAACCGGAACGCCCGAAGAAGTCGCCAACGTCGTGCTGTTCCTCTGTTCCAGCGCGGCAAGTTTTATCACGGGGCAGGCGATCAACGTTGATGGCGGCGAAGCAATGACCTAAGCAAGCCCTTTTGTGGTTTCGCATCGAGAATTTTCGAGGAGCGTTCGTCGTGATGAACGCTCCTTTTGGTTTCCACCAGCGATCTTTTACAAAGCAAAAACCCGACGGTTGTCGGGTTTTATGCGAAATAGGAAAAAGATCATTTATCAACGAACAGGAATCGCGTAAGCCTCTTTCATATCCTCTGGCTGCACGCCCGTCAGCAGGCTGACGACGTACCCTTGCCGCTGGATTTGTACGCCCGGCTGGTGTGCCGCTAACCCTTGTACCGAGGTTTCGAGTAACCCCGTGCTATTAAAACGTTCAAGCGCTGCTTGGTTTTCCCACAAAATCACGAGTTCGGCGCGGTCAGGATCATCAATTTGTTCCATAAAAAATGCGGAAACAAAGCCCGGACGAACACGTATTTTGGGGAGGTAATTACGCCGTATTACTTCCCGCATTTGTTCCATATTTGCCAACGGGACACGAATACTCGTTCTTTGTGCGTACATCGTTTCCTCCTTGCGCCTTATATTCATTGAAACACAGGAGTATTAAAATCTAAATAACGAAATCGCGATTTTGTTTAGATGTTTTGCACAAATCCGCTCCCTGAAGACGGTTTTCCTATGAGCGAATTTTAACAGAATATATTGTAAACGTTTACAGTGCCTCAATTCTCATGCGGGCAAAATGCGACAAGTTCGCGCGGCAGTATCGTCTAGCAGCAGAGTGACGGTACAATCGAGCAGATTGAAGCTTTGCATGTATACAGGAGTCACGGATGAGACGGTTCATGCTATTGATTTGCCTATCGCTATGCCTGCTCGTGAGCACGGCGCTGGTTGCTGCTCAGGATGCTGCTCCCGAAGCGACGCCGGAATCAACAACGGACGCGCCAGTCGAAGCCCTCACCACCAGCGAAATCTTCGCTCAGCTCCCCCATACGCGGCTTGAGGATGGCGGTTTCGTCATCGGTGATCCCGACGCACCGATCACGATCATCGAGTTCGCGGACTACGCCTGCCCCCACTGTCAGGATTATCGTCCGGTCATCGAGCAGGTCATCACCGACTACATCGCAACCGGACAGGCGAAATTCGAACTCCGCATTTTCCCGACAGCGGGCGGTCAGTTGACCTATTTCGTCGGGCAGTTTGTGGAATGCGCTGAACACCAGCGACCGGGCGCGTTCTGGGCGTCTTACGACCTGCTTTACGACTACGCGACCAGCCGACGCTACGATCAAAACGTCGGGCGGCTGCTCGCCAGCGAACTCGATATCAACTACGCCAAATTGCTCGTCTGCGCGCAAAACGCGCAGCAGGTGCTAACCGACATCACCTTTGGCGAAAATCATGGCGTCACCGGCACCCCCGCTGTGATGGTGCGCTACGGAAATGGCGACGCACAGTTCATTACCTACAACGACGTGACCTACAATGGGGGCGGTGTCGCCTATAACATCATCGCTCAGGTGATTGAACAGGCAAATAACAGCCCCATGCCGACTGAAGAACCGACCGAAGGCGTCATCATTCGCCGCGTCTCAGAGTCTGCAAACGGCTAGAGAGTCTGTGCACGGATTTTGCTGCGTTACGGTGTATTTAGCCCCCGGTCTCCGTCGAGAGAGCGGGTTGGGGGGTAGGGTCAACCGCCGTTGCTAGGGGCGTATTGGTGGGGCGCGGTTCGTCGGTCGGCGGCTCGATCAAGGTCTGAACGACCACCCGCAGCACCACCGGTTCTTCCAACTGCGACGAGAGCGAGTTCTGGACGATCTGGACTTTCTGCGCCGTGATCGGCTCGGCGGATCGCAGAGTTGCGAGGATCGTCAATTTATCGCCGTCTTCGACGCGCATATCGACCAGTTCGGCGGGCGCGAACGCTTCTTGAAGCCGCTGCCCCACCGTGCTGGCGGCGGTTTCGCGGTTGCTCAGGTTGAGCAGCACAAGCAGAATCGGCAGCGCCAGCAGCGTCACCAGCGCCCACGAAACGTACTGCCGCCGCCGCGATTTATCGACGAGGCGCGGGCGCATCCCCATCCAGAAAAACACCACCCATCCCGCGAGGCTGATGCAAACGATGTTCGTGACAAACAGCAGCGTCGCGCCAATAGCTAAGCTGCTGCGTCCCGTTGCCAGCGCTAACCCAATCGTGCAGACGGGCGGCACGAGCGCGGCAGCGACAGCAACGCCCGCCAGCGCGGCGGGAATGTCCTTGCGCGCCGTCGCATATGCGCCGATCAACCCGGCAGTGATCGCCACCGCCGCGTCGAGGATCGACGGATGGCTGCGCGCCAGCATCTCCGGCGTCGGCGAGTCCATGCCCACCAGCGCGGCAAACCCAAATGCGATCAGCATGGCGACGATCATACCCATCAACACCGTTGGGACTGCCCGCCGCATCAAATCGACCCGTCCGGTCGTCAGCCCAATCGAGAACGCGATCAACGGCTGCATCAGCGGCGCGACCAGCATCGCCCCGATGATCACAGCAGCGCTGTTGAGCAGCAGCCCCGCCGACGCGATCAGCGCGGCGACGATTGCCAGCACGAAGAAGTCGAGAGTCGGCATCGCCATCTCCGCCGCCATCCACACCAGCGTATCTTGTTCCAATTCGGTCAGCGTCGGCAAAATCCAGTTGATGCGCCGCTGAATGTTGCGCGCAAGCCCGTTGCTGCCGTTGATGTGCGCCGACGTGAGGATCACCGGCCCCGGCACATTATTGAGCAGGCGTTCAGAAAATCGGCTGAACAGCCATTTTTCCAGCACGTCACGATGCGCGAAACCAATCACGACCAGATCGTCCTCGCGGATGCGTGCAAGCAGCCCGCTTACCGGTTCGGTGGCGGTCACAAGCGTGCGCCGCACGGCGTCCGCCCCCGGCAGCCCCTCAAGCGAGCGTTCGAGTCGCGCACGCCCTTCCCACTGTGAATGCCCGCCCCGCTGAACCAGCACCGCCTCAACCGGCGTATTGAATCCCTCTGCCACTCGCAGCGCGATCCGGCTGGCGGATCGCGCGTGTTCGCTGCCATCAACCGGAATGACCACCTGATTGAA
>JBBSNT010000034.1:0-19424 GCA_038260485.1 Aggregatilineales bacterium
AACGGTCGGATATGCAGATCGAATTGTTCTTCGGTTACACTGGTCGGGATAGTGCTCATGAGAAATCACCTTTGGTCAGGTTTTTCTCTCATGATGCACTATCCATCCTGCTCAATCAAATAGTTTGAATCAGTTCAGTGTCAAAAAGACTAGACATGAGGTTAGCCAGTCCCGAAGAACAGCGCAAATCAGCGTAGTACCAAACAGCCCTATTGGAGACAGCTTGCATTCGCCGTTCGCGCCGCTACGATCAAGGGCGCCAGTTCGTTTTTTGGAGTCGATCATGGAATCATTGTTCGTCTACGGCACGCTGCAAGATGCTCAAGTGCAGCAGCAAGTCTACAATCGCATTACGCAGGGACAGCCGGATACGCTCGACGGCTACCGCAAAGCAATCATCACGCTGGGGGGTAAGGATTATCCGATTGCGGTGGCAGATGCCGCGCGCAGCATCAGCGGTCAGGTGCTTGAGGTCACGGCGAAAGAACTGGAAGATATCGACACCTACGAAGGCGATGAGTATCGCCGGATTCGCGTGACGTTGCAGAGCGGGCTAGAAGCGTGGGTTTACTGCGAATAGCGACTTTACAGAGAATCATCAGGGGCACGGCGCAATCTGTGATTGCCTTCCGTGCCCCTGCGTTATTGACTGACTTCGGCGCTGTTTAGGCTTAGGGCGCTTCGGTCACTTCCGGAGTCATCATGGGCACTTCAGCCGTTGCGGCTGGCGCTTCCATCGTCGGCTCAGCCGTCATTTCAGCAGTCGCTTCCATGGTTGCCTCGGGCATGGCTTCCATTGTGGCTTCAGCCGTTGGCATTTCTTCGGGCGCTGCCTCAGTCACCACAGCGGACTCAGCGAGCTGCAACGTATAAGTCCCCGCCGAAGCGTCGTTGTAAGTGCCAACTTCGAGGATGACCGTCAAGCCACCCGGCACTTGCAACTCGGTCAAAGCGGAGTTCGGCGCGCTGACACCCGTTTCAGGGTCGGCGTCGTCGTTGTCGATCAACAGGTTGCCACCCAAGTCGTAAATGCGCAGATAGGTGTCAAGCGATGCATCTGCGTCGGTCAGCAAAATATCAATCGTCTGATCCTGATCGAAGGTCAACGTGTACTGAATGCGCTGGCGCTCAGCTATGTCACCTGTGACGGTATCGCCGACCGAGATTTCGCCCGCATCAACCACGTCAACTGCGGTCGCTTCGTCGAGATAGCCGACTGCCGCGTCGAGGATGGGATCACCATCGCTGAACAGAGTGTCTTCATCGACCGGAACCTGCACAGTCGGGACAACACCCGTGCTTTCGATGATGATGTTACCGTCAGCATCGACACTGCGACCAACCGAGTACTGAAGCTGCAAGCCGTCAGGCATCAGGTAAGTCGCCTGCCCTGCGCCCAGACCACCAGTCGGATACTGCCCGACAATCGCCGCGCGATCTTGCAGAGTCATGTCATAGCTGAAGAACTCGCAAGCGCTGGAGCAGCTTGGACCGACCAAGACCGCAATCGGACCGTTATAGCGCAGGTCTTCCGGCGGCAGGTAATAGAGCGACTCGCGCTCCGGATCGGCGTAAAATTTGCCGAGGTCTTCGTCATAGGTCTGAGTATTGCCGAGCACCAGCGGATCATTGTAGAAGTAAGCCGCCATCTGGTCAGCGAGGAATCCGCTGCCGCCACCGTTCTGGCGCATGTCGATGATCAAGCCGGGTACACCCTGATTCAAGACCTGAATCATGTGTTCCCACAATTGAATGGTCAGCACGGTGTTGTCGAAGAAGCTGTAAATCTTGACGTAGCCGTAGCCATTGTCCAACAGCTTAAATTCGACGGGGACTTCAGCACCCGTCAAGCCCGAGTTGAACGACGAGAACGCGAAGCTAGAACGTTCTGCGACGGTCGTCAGGGTGACGGTCGTCGGCGCGCTGTCTTCAGGATTCTGGTAGGTGATTTCAACGTCTGTTCCGACCGGGTAGCGCAGCACGTAACGAAGCTGCTGCAAACGCAGCGTATGGGCGCTGCTGAAAGGCAGCGACCACGGCACGCTATCGCTCACAGCTTGGTCGATAGGCGTTCCGTTGATGTCCAGAATTTGGGCGCGCAGTTCGATGCCCACTTCAGCGGCAGGACCGCCGTCGAGAATGTAATTGACGATAGTTTCGCCGCTGTCGATTTCGCGGATCGCCATGCCCAGACCGCCGCCGGTATCAGTGCTGAATTCGACGTTGTCAATCGGCGCGCTGAGGTGACCATCCGGGATCGACCAAATCAAGTCACGCAGGGCAAGCTGGTAAGCCGCCGAGTCGTTATTCGCTTCGGCTTCGACGATGCGGGGACGGAATTCCGCGATCTTGGCGTCCCAGTCGATGTTCTTGAATTCGGTGTAGGCATATTTCTGACGGAACATCTCGATCATCGCGTCAAAAGCGTCGGTGTAGCTGAGGTTGGAGAAGTCTTCCTGCGCTGCGCCTTCACCCTCGATCAAGTCGATGACAGGGTGACGCGAACGGTCAAACGTGAACGGATCGGTGTCCATATCAACGATGGTGTAACCCTGCGGGATAGTCACAATCGGGTCGTCGTTAGTGAACAACGCGCCGTCATCGCCAAAGCCCGACGGGAAACCTTCGCCTTCGTCCGGTGCGAAAACCAGATACTTGCCGCCGATGACGTTACCGTTAGCGGACGGATTCTGATCAACGCGCATGGATGCGTAAGCGGTTGACCAGCCACCGCCGAACAGGTCGCGTTCTTCGAGATAGGCGTCGCCCCACGTATTCGTCCAGTAGGCGACGGCATAAATCATGACGCCCGTGTCGTCGGTCGTATCGTTATCGACATCGCGCAGGCTGGCAGCCGGCTCAATCGGCAGGTCGATACGATAGCTGAAAGGCGAGGTAAAGAAATCAGAGGTGATCTTGCCGAGCACCTGCGATGCTTCGGGGATGATAAAGCCCTTGTTGCGGTCAACAAATCCGGCTTCGTCTTCCAGAATCACGAGCGGCTCGGCAACACCAGCGGTGAAAAAGCCGTTGGTGTAGGATACATCGCCAGCCACATCGACGGGGCCACCCTCGTCATTGACGATAGTCGCGGGCGGCGGCGCATCATCTTGCGCGAACGCCGTCGAAAAGACGCCGAGCGCAAGCAGCAGTATAATTAATGCGGACGTTAGAAACCAGTTCTTTCTCACAAGAATACTCCTTGAACAGCTTGACAATGTTAAGAATCACGCCAGAGCAGAAGCATAGATATACCTCTATCCCGTAGATCGTACTAGAACTATATCATATTCGATTAAGCTGGAATTGAAAAGCGTACAGCTGATTAGAGCTTACGGCTAGCGCGAGCGCGGGTCGAAGATGTCGCGCAGACCGTCGCCGATGAAGTTGAAGGCGACCACCAGCGTCGCAATCGCCATGCCGGGAAACAGCCACATCCACCACTGATCAAAGTAGTCGATGCCAACAGCGACCATGCGCCCCCATTCTGGCGAAGTCGGTTCGGGACCCAAACCGAGAAAGCTCAAGCCCGCGAAGGTCAAAATAGCATTGCCGATGTCGAGCGTGACCAGCACCAGCGTTGGCGCGAGACAGTTGGGCAGAATGGTGCGGATCAGAATGTAGTAGCCGGGTGCGCCCAGCGCCTGCGCCGCCTCGACATACTCGTAATTCTTGACCGTCAGCACCAGACTGCGGACGAGACGCGCGTAACCGGGCCACCAGACGATCACCAGCGCGATGATGGCGTTGCGGATGTCTGGTCCAAGTGCCGCCGTGATCGCCATCGCTAGGATGATGGTCGGGAACGACATGAACAACTCGCTCACGCGCATGATCACTTCGTCCCAGACGCCGCCGACGTAGCCCGCGACCGCGCCGATCAAGGTGCCGAGCGTGCCGCCGATCACGATGACGAGGACGCCCGCTGGAATCGTGATTCGTGCGCCGAACAAGACGCGGCTGTAAATGTCGCGCCCTAACTCGTCCGTGCCCCAAAAGTGGACGCTCGCAGGCGGCTGCATCCGGTCGCCGATATTCTGCGCCAGCGTGTTAAAGGTCGCAAGCTGCGGCGCGAAGATCGCCGCCAAAATCCAGCCGATGACGACGATCATGCCCAAGACCATCAGCGGGTTTTTGCGCGCCAGATAAACGAGCTTATTACGCCGTGCGGATGCGCGGGTCGATAAAATAGTAGAGGATGTCAACGATTAGATTTACCACCACGTAAATAAAAGCGATCAAAATGCTCACGCCCATGATCGCCGGAAAATCCTGCGAGGTCGAGGCGCGAAAGGTGTAGCGACCAATACCGGGCCATGCGAAGATCGATTCCGTCAGCACCGCGCCCGCTAACAGCGATCCATACGACAAGCCGATCACGGTCACAATCGGCAGCAGCGCATTCGATAAGCCATGCCGGATAATAATGAAACGTTCGCGCAGCCCTTTGGCGCGAGCGGTACGCATGTAATCGGCGCTGAGGACTTCTAGCATCGACGAGCGCGTCACGCGGCTGATTAAGCCGGAGATGTATAAGCCTAAGACGATGCTCGGCAGCACCAGATGCCCCGCCGCGTCCCAAAATGTACTCAACTGACCGGCAAGCAGGCTGTCTATCGTGAAAAATCCGGTGACGGTCGGCGGATCAGGGATACGGACGCCAAGCCGTCCCGGGCCAGCAACGATGCCAAGTTGCGCGTGCAAGACCGCTAACCCGACGAGCGCCAGCACGAATACGGGCACACTCACGCCGATCAAGCCGACCGTCCGCACGATGTAGTCAATCGGGCGATTTTGCCAGACCGCCGAGACGACGCCAAAGGCGACACCGAGCGCTACGCCGAAGATCGTGCTGGTCGTCGCTAACTCAATCGTCGCGGGCAGAAATTGGGCGATGTCGTCGGCAACCGGATGGCGCGTCTTGATCGAGCGCCCTAGATCGCCTTGTAACAGATTGCCGACGTAGGTCAGATACTGCTCGACGGGCGACTTGTCCAAGCCCCATTCAGCACGAAACGCGGCGACGATTTCCGGATTGTTCAACTGATTCTGCGGCAGGTTCGCGTTAATCGGGTCGGCAGGGACGGCGTTCGCAATAATGAACGCGACCAGCGTAATCCCGATCAGCAAGGGGATGACGAACAGTATCCGGCGCAGCACGTAACGATAAAGAGGCATTCAATTTCTCGTGAAGAATTGCAGATTGGGTGTAGGGGCAGGTTTAAACTCTGCCCCTACCTTTGAATCTGATGCGAGCAACTATTCGGTGCGGCTCAATAGCGAGAGATCGACCAGCCACTGCGGATGCCAGACGTAGCCTTCGATGTCCGAGCGGTAAGCCGTCTGCACGGCGGGCTGCAGGAACGGCGCCCATGGGCTATTCGCCTGTAGGGAGTCCTGAATCTGCTCGAACAGGGCGAGACGAGCGTCGGGATCGGTTTCGATCTTCGCCTGATCGCGCAGGTCGAGGATCGATTGGTCAGCGATATCTTCCGTCCAGTTAGCGCGGTCAGCGACGATGCCACCGGGCAGGAAGGAGAGCGTGTCAATCGGGTCGAGAATGTCCGGTCCCCAGAACCAGTAACCGAGTGCTTCCTGACCATTGCGATACTCTTCGAGGGCAACTTGCAGTTCGCCGGGGTTGAGGGTCGCGTTGATGCCGATGTCGGCGAGGTCAGCCTGAAGCTTCTGGGCGTTAGTTTCCATGTTCACGCCTTGGAAGGTGAAAATCGGGTAGCTGAGCACGGTGTCAAAGCCATCAGGATAACCCGCTTCGGTCAGCAGTTCTTTCGCCTTGTCCAAATCACGGGTGAAGGCATGGTCTTCGCCGTAGGCGCTGGAAATGCCTATCGCCATCGGTGACGCGGGGGTCAGCCCCCCCCACAGTGCCTTGTAGCCTTCGTAATCGAGCGCGTAGCGAATGGCTTCCTGCACCATCGGGTCGGCGATAGGTCCGCCGACTGCGGGGTCATCGTTCATGAGCAGGAAGTGGATGATATTGCCCGCACCGTTGAAGATCGAAATATCGGGGTTGCCTTTGAGCGACGGAATTTGATCCGAGGTCAGGTCAAGGGCGATATCAATTTCACCGGACTCCAGCGCGACTTTCTGGGTCGCGGCTTCGGGGATATTGGTAATGATGATGCGATCAAAGTAGGGCATATCGCCCCAGTAATTCTCGTTGCGGACGAGGACGGTTTCGACCTGAGGCTCCCAACTGGCAAGCATGTAAGGACCACTGCCCGCCGACACACCGTTGAGGTAGGTCTCGCCGTCGTCAGTGGAGGCGGCGTCGGCAGCATCCGTGCCACCGTTCGCTTCCACGACTGCCGCATCAGTCACGGCGAGGGCGGTATTCGCTAAGTTCGCCAGAAATGCCGGAGAGACAGTATCGAGCGTAATCGTCACGGTACTGGCGTCGGTCGCCTCGATGCTGGCAACATCGCCCATCAAGAAGGACGGGTTACCCTGCACGTTCTTGAGACGCATGAACGAGAAGACCACATCGTCTGCCGTGACGGGGTCGCCATTGGCGAACATCGCCTCACGCAGAGTGAAGGCGTAGGTCAAGCCATCGTCGGAAATTTCCCAACTGGTCGCCAAAGCCGGCTCGATGCTGGCGGCGCTGTCGTCGGGGAAGGTGACCAACGTGTCATAGGTGAGCTTATTGATGATCCCGGTCGTCTGCGTGTAACCGCGCGCCGGATCAAGCGAGTCGGTGCTTTCAGCATGACCGACGACTAGGGTTTTTTCATCCTGCGCGCTGAGCGCGCCGGCGGTCAGCAAAAGCACCACCAACCCTAATGAAAGAATACGAAGTAAGCGCATACCTTCTACTCCTGATAGCAATTCGAACAGCGTTACGAAATATTACGAGTGCAATCGATTGTAGCGAGAACGGGATTGAGACGCAAGCAAACCAGATTGGCTATACTTTATGCGATGTTGAGGCGAAGACTTGGTGATTTCACGCCATCCCGCATGCGAGATCGGTAGCCATCGGTGGATTAGAAAGGGTTTAAAGAGGATATGAACCACCAAACGCCACGTTAAGGCGTGTGGCTCTATGTTCGAGTTTGTGACAGCATGTTATAGTCGCCTTCTTTTATTGAATGTACAGGTGCGCTATGGCTTCTTACTCTGAACGAATCCAGCAGTTCCAGCAAATCATCGACGCCGATCTGGTCTTTCTGCCGATCTCATCCGACCTTCAATACCTCACAGGCGTGCCGCGTGACATCCCCAACTTCGGCGCGACCATCCATCCCGGCGCGTGGCTCGAAGGCGCATGGTTGACGCCCAATCACGAGCCGATTCTGACGCTGCCGCGTATGACCGCAGAATTCGGTGGACTCGAAAAACTGCAAGGCGTGAAAATCCGCGTGCTGGGCGATTGGGACGACCCGTCTGACCTCGTGCGGGACATCGTCAAAGGGTTCAACTTGCCCGCCAAGCCGCGCGTCGCCATTAGCGACTGGACGCACGGCGAAACCATCGTCCATTTGCAGGCGCTCCTGCCCGATGCGACCTTCGTTTCAGCAACGGACATGCTGCGCCCGATGCGCGTCATCAAGACTGAGGACGAGATCACCGTGATGCGCCAAGCCGGCGCAATCACCGAAGCCGCTTTTGCGGACGTGATCAAGCAATTGAAGATCGGCATGACCGAACTCGACGTGATCAGCGAAGTTGATCACCAAATGCGTAAGCATGGCTCGATTGGGCCGTCGTTCACCACGTCGATGTATAACAGCGGCCCGAACTACCCGCTGATTCACGGCGAGCGCGACAAATCGTGGAATCGCCAACTGCTCGCCCCGATGTCACTGCTATTCGACTTCGGCGCGGTTTACGGCGACTACTGCTACGACTACGGACGTACTGTCTCATTTGGCGAGCCGAGCGCCGAGCAGCAGCGCGTTTATGACACGGTGATGGCGTCGCAAGCCGCCGGAATCGCCGCGCTGAAGGCGGGCGAAATGACCTGCGAACAAGCGGACGCCGCTGCGCGCAAGGTGGTCGAGGACGCGGGCTATGGTCCGAATTTCCGGCATCGCTTGGGGCATGGCATCGGCGTGGACGTTCACGAACCGCCCTTCCTAACCAAGACCAGCACGACCGTCGTGCAAGAGGGGATGTTGTTTACGGTCGAGCCGAGCATCCTGTTCGACAACGGGTTTTCGGCGCGAGTCGAGGACATCATCGTCGTTCGCAATGGCGGCGGCGAAAAGCTGACCAACGGTTGGCAATCGCTGATCGTCGTCGAATAGGGTTTGCTGCTTGAAATTTAGCCTGCGCTTCAACAATGATTTGCCCGCTGCTCAATACGTGACGCTTGCGTGTGCGGCGGAAGCGGCGGGCTTCGATCAGTTCTGGGTCAGCAACGACCTATTTTTGCGCAGCGCGCCCGTGATCCTGACGGCGGTTGCCAGCGCCACCGAACGGATCGAGATCGGGACTTGTATCCTCAACCCGTACACGCTTCATCCGGCGGAGATCGCTACGTTTGCGGCGACGCTCGACGAGGTGTCCGGCGGTCGATTCAATCTCGGACTGGCGGCGGGCGCGGGCGATTTCCTCAAGTGGATCGGCATCGAACAAATCAAGCCGCTGGCAGCCGTCCGCGAGTCGATCACAGCGATCAACCACCTGCTGAGCGGCGACATGGCGCAGATTGATGGAACGTTCCTCACATGGAAGAGCGAAGCGTATCTACGTTTCAAAGCACTGCGTCGCGTGCCGATCTACGTCGGCGCGATGAGTCCGCATATGCTGCGGCTGATCGGTGAAATCGCGGACGGCGGGCTGCCGCTGCTGTTTCCGCCGGAGCATTACGCGACGGTACTGCCCTACATTAGCGAAGGCGCGGCGAAAGCCGAACGCAGCCTTGACGACGTTGATATTGCCGCCTGCATCTGGTGTTCGATTGGCGACGACCAAGCCGCTGCCGAGGATGTGCTGCGCGAGAAGATCGCCTACTACGGGCACGCGCTCAGCCCGCTGATCTGGGATCAACTCGGCTTGACGCGCGCCGACTTCGACCCCATCGAACAGGCAGTCATGGTCGAGCGTGACATGGAAAAAGCCAAGCGGCTCGTCACGCCCTCCATGCTGCGGATCGGCATCGCCGGAACCACGGGAGACTTGATCGCACGGCTGGAGCAGTTGGTCGAACTGGGCGTGCGACATTTGAGCTTTGGTCCGCCGCTTGGTCCTGATCCGCTGGCAGCGATCCAGTCCATCGGGCGCGACGTGATCGCGCATTTTCGGAATAAGTGAGGGGCTAACGCTTGATGGATTTCGAACTCTACGACCTGCGCGTGACGGTCACGGCAATCGAGGGGCGGTCGGTCTGCGGGATGCAGGTCGGGGATTATTTCGAACTGACCGAAAGCAGCAAACTGCGCCTGCCGCCCGATCAGCACTTTTGCATTTACGCGCTGGCGGCGGTGCTGCCGCTGCTGGCGGCGAAACAGCGCCAGCTTGCCGCCAACGATTGGCTCGAACGCGACTCGCTGGTCGCCTGCCCTGACCCCGAAGAACGCTTGATCATGAAGATTGAGCGGATCGGTAAGCACATGCTCGACAGCGACGACCTGACGTGAACCAGATTAGCATCGCTCTGCAAACCGACAAGACTCCAGCGCAGTACGTCGCACTGACGCAGCTGATCGACCGCTACGCTTTCGACGTTGTTAGCGTCTACTGCGACGCGCCGTTTCACCCCAGCTACGCGGCGCTGCTGCTGATGGCTCCCCATTTGACACACGCGCGGATCGGCGCGGCGGCGACGCCACCCGCCCGTGTTCACCCGATTGACATCGCCGCGCAGACCGCCCTGCTCGCGCAGATAGCGCAGGGCGGTGTTTACATTGGCATCGCGCGCGGGGCATGGCTTGCCGATCACGGCATCACCGAACCGGAAAAACCGATCACGGCGATCCGCGAGGCGGTGGGCGTTGTGCGCTATCTGCTCGAAGGCAGAACGGGCGGTTACACGGGTGAGGTTTATTCGCTGGCGGAACACATCCGCGCGCCCTATCCGCTGCCGGATGCGCCGATTCCGGTACTGATCGGGTCATGGGGGCGCAGCCTGTGCGCGCTGGCGGGCGAGATCGCCGACGAGGTGAAAGTCGGCGGCACGGCAAACCCCGACCTCGTTCCGGTAATGCGTGGCTATATCGCGGCGGGCGAACGCAAAGCCGGACGCGAAAAGGCGGTCGGGTTGTGCGTCGGCGCGGTCACGGTGATCGACGATGACCGCGATCACGCGCGGGCAGCGGCGCGGCGCTCGGTGGCGCTGTATATGCCAGTGGTCGCGCCGCTCGATCCGACTGTCAGTGTCGAACCGGAACTGATTGCACGACTGCAATATCACGTCGAGCAAGGCGATGAGGATGCCGCCGCGCGTTTGATCTCCGATGACCTGCTGGATCGCTTCGCTTTCGCGGGAAACGCCGCCGACATCATCCGGCAGAGCGAGGCGCTGTTCGCGGCGGGCGCAACACGGATCGAATTTGGCACGCCGCACGGTCTACCTTCCGAGAACGGGATTCGGCTGCTCGGCGAGCAGGTCTTGCCCGCTTTGCGCGCCCAAATGGAATTGCTTTAAAGAAACAGGCTCTATTGCTTAACACAGCAAACTGTATAATTCCGTATAATTGTATATGTTGTTCCTGTGAGGAGATTAATCCATGCGAGCCAAACGTTTCCTGTTGTTAGCCATTCTCAGTTTGCTGCTGATCACACCGCTGAGCGTGATGGCACAAGACGAACCCATCGAAATCAATTTCTACTATCCGACGGCAGTTGACGCCCCCGTCACCGAAAATCTGCAAGGCTACGCCGACGACTTCCACGCCGCAAATCCGAACATCACCATCAACCTGACCTACACTGGCTCATACACCCAGACGACCCAGACCATCCAGACGGAAATGTCGGGCGGCGGCGAAGGTCCTGACGTAGCCGTGATGCTCTCGACCGACCTGCTGACCTTCACTGAAGCGGGCACAATTGTGCCGGTGCAGAGCTACATCGACCAACTGGACGACCCGCAAGCCTTCGTTGATGACATCTTCCCGGCGCTGCTGCTCAACAGCGAAGACGAAGAAGGCACGATCTGGTCGCTACCCTTCCAGCGCAGTACGCCGATCCTGTACTACAACGTTGACATGCTCAAGGATGCGGGCTTCGATGCCCCGCCGAAGAACAATGAAGAACTCGTGACGATGGCGCAGGCACTGACCAAAGACGACGGTTCGCAGTGGGGGTTGCTCGTGCCGTTCGCGGGCGGCTTCCCGATCTGGATGTTCCAGAGTTTCGCCATCGGTTACGGACAGAACATCGGTACGTCCGACCCGACCGAAGTGATGCTCGACAACCCGCAGGTGCTGGAAGCGCTCGACTTCTCGACCAAGCTGGGTACGGAGTACGGCGTCGGGCCTGTCGGCGGCAGTCTGTGGGGCGATACGCCGACCGCGTTCATCGCCGGACAAGCAGCGATGATCTATCACACGACGGGCAGCTTGACCAACATTCTGAATAACGCACCGTTCGATGTCGGTGTCGCCTACCTGCCGTCTGGTCCGGCGGGCGAAGATGGCACAGGCTACGGCACGCCAACCGGCGGCGGCAACGTCTACATGTTTGATTCGCCCAACAACCCGCACAGCGATGCCCAACTCGAAGCGGCGTGGCTGTGGACGCAGTATCTCGCTTCACCGGAAGTCCAATCGGACTGGGGCGCAGCAACGGGTTACGTCGCAGCGCGTCAAAGCGCATGGGATCTCGACCCGCTCAAGTCGCTGTCAGAAGAACACCCGCAGTACGCCGTCGCGCGCGATCAGCTTCAGTTCGCTGACCGCGAATTCGCGACCTACCGCAGCGTTGATACTACCAACATCATCAACCAAACGCTGAGCGCGGTGCTCTCCGGCTCCGAGACGGACGCGGCGGCAGCCATAGCGTCGGCGCAGCAGCAGATCGACTCGCTGCTGGAAGAATACAAGTAAGCAGACCGACCCATTGTGAGATTGTAGGGGCGTTCTATAGAACGCCCCTACAGATTAGCATAACCTGATCGTAGGGGCACAACATGCTGTGTCTCTACCGAGACCCTGATTAGCTTGAGCGATTTGTGAGGCGGCGCGGTAGACTAAGCGTCGCCTCAGTTGTTTTAGGAGCAGATCAAGCCTGTGACAGCCCAACAGACAGCTCAACGGACAACCCGCACTGACCACATTCCCGGAAAATCGCTGCGGGCGCGCCTGTTTCCGTATCTGCTGGTCGCGCCTACGCTGATTCTGGTGATCGCCTTCACGATTCTGCCCGCGATTCACACTGTCATCGACAGCCTGTACACGATTCCGCGCAGCGCCACCGATCCGCCGGAGTACGTCGGGCTGCAAAACTATGCTGATCTGTTCAACCCTAACCACTTCATCGGATCGAATTTCGTCCTGATCGTGGGCAATACGCTGCTGTTCGCCTTTAATACGGTGATTATCGCCGTGCCGCTAGCGCTGCTGTTCGCGCTGCTGCTCAACCGCCGCGTGCGCGGGATGGCGGTCTGGCGCTTCAGCCTATTTTATCCAGCGCTGCTGCCACTGATCGGCGCAGCGAGCATTTGGGCATTCCTGTTCTCAGATCAGGTCGGGCTGATCAATACGGTGCTGCGCTCATTCGGTCAGCGCGGCATCAACTGGCTAGGTGACCCGAACGTCGTCCTCTGGGCGGTGATCGTCATCAATATCTGGAAGCAGACCGGCTACTTCATGATCTTCTACCTTGCGGGTTTGCAGAACATCCCGAAAGACTACTACGAAGCAGCAGAACTGGACGGCGCAAACGAACGGCAAAAGCTGATCCGCGTGACGCTTCCGCTGCTGCGCCGAACCACGCTGTTCGTACTGGTGATCGCCTTCACGTTCGCCTTTCAGACCGTCGAGCAACTGCAGGTGCTGGGGCAAGGCGACCCCGGCGGGCGCAGCAACCTGCTGCTCTACTACATCTTCCAGACCATACCGGAACGGCGCAACTGGGGCTACGTCAACGCTATGACGGTGATCCTCGTGCTGATTTTGCTGGCGTTCACGATCACGAATTTCGTCTTTTTCGAGCGGAGGCAAGAAGATGAATAAGCGTCGTTCGCTTGCACGCATCAGCGCGACGGTGATCACGATGATCGCGTCGGGCGTTTGGCTGCTGCCGCTGATCTTCGCCGTACTGGTCAGCTTTCGCCCCCG
Organism: Aggregatilineales bacterium; assembly: GCA_038260485.1. Taxonomy (GTDB): domain Bacteria; phylum Chloroflexota; class Anaerolineae; order Aggregatilineales; family Phototrophicaceae; genus Flexifilum. The sequence continues at coordinate 13,248 of JBBSNT010000034.1, forward strand.
TGCAGAGCCAATCAGCGTTGGCAACATCTTCTTCGGTAGCACGATCACGTTCGAGAACTACGCCAGCGCGCTCGCTGTTGCGCCGTGGGCATGGCACTACTTCACGACGCTGATTTTCGTCGTCGGTGTGCTGGTCGTCCAGTTCATCACGGTATCAATGGCGGGCTATGCCTTCGCGCGGCTGAAATTCTTCGGGCGCGGCTTTCTGCTATTCCTGATTCTGCTGCAAATCATGATACCGACGGCGGTGCTGCTGGTGCAGAACTTCGCCACAATCCGCGAACTGGGCTTGTTCGACACCCGTTGGGCGTTGATGCTGCCCTACTGGGGATCGGCGTTCGGGGTGCTGCTGCTGCGCCAAACCTTCCGCGACATCCCCTACGAACTGGAAGAAGCCGCGCGTATCGACGGCGCAAACTGGTCACAGATCATGCGCAACATCTACATTCCGCTGTCGATCCCGTCTTACGTCGCCTTCGCGCTGGTGTCAATCAGCAGCCACTGGAACGAATTCCTGTGGCCGTTCATCGTCACCCGGACGGAAGAAGTACGCCCGCTCACCGTCGGACTCAACAAACTGTATCAAACGTCGGACGTGGGCGCAGTCTACGGGCAGTTGATGGCGGGTACGATCATCGTGATCGCCCCGCTGGTAATCCTATTCATCCTGTTTCAACGCCGTTTCATCGAAAGTTTTGCATCGAGCGGCATCAAGTGATACGCCCCGTGATGGGTGATGTGCCTAATCGCTTATTCGTAGGGGCAGACACACCAGTCTGCCCCTATTTTGCTTAAGGCACTCGATCTCGTTTTGGCGTCTGATCACCGGGCTTACGTAAACCCTGATAAAGCAGCGCGTCGATAGCCGCCCCGATGAAGGGCGCAGTCAGATACATACACTCCCTGATCGACGTCTACGCCAGCGACCAGCGCCGGACCGCCCCACAGGGCGTCCAGCGCAACGGTTGCGCTAATTGCAAGCGCGGCAGTTTCGCCAACGGCGCGTGTATCGGTAGCGACCGAAATGATCACGAACATCAAGATCGCCATCCGCAACACCTCAATGCCGACCAGTGCCGCGCCAACTCGCTGCGCAAGTTCCCAATTCATATTGAAGTATATTCAAGGCTTGCAAGGCTGTCCACGTCCCGGAACGAGGATATGTACCCTACTCTTCTTCAAAGATTTCCATTTTACTGTAAATCCGTTCCAGCTTTTTGAGTCGCTCCGGGACGTGTTCGCCGTAGCGCAAAAATAGCGCCGTGAACAGCGCGTTGAATAACACGTATGGCGCGGCAGCATTGCTGTACATCCAAATCCGAAACGAGATGACGAACACCTTGTCGGCGCGGGTCGCTGCTGGCGAGAGCGGGCTGTCGGTCAACGCGATCACTTTTGCCCCGACGGAGCGGGCGTAATCCATCGCGTTGAGCGTGTCGCGGGCGTAGCGGCTGTAAGTTACGGCGAACAGCACGTCCTCGTCGGTCAGTTCCTCGAGTTGATCGGACAGACCGTTGGGACTCTGGTACGAGATCAGGTAGCAGTTGTCACGGATCAAACGCAGCGGGATGAGCAGGTGCAGCGCCAGCGGCATCGAGGCGCGCAAGCCGATCAGGTAAATGCGGCGCGCCTTCGCCAGCAGTTTGACCACTTCCTCGAAATTGTCAGAGCTAATCTGCTGGTGCAAATTCTCAATCTGGTCAATTTCGGTGCGAATCACGCGCTGGAGCACCGAGGCAGGACTCGTCCCGTCTCCCGGCTCCTGCATCTCCTCGATCAACTGGCGCGATCCATATTGAAAGCGTTCGGACGTGTTCAAGCGCGATATCAAGTGCTGCTGAAGCGCCGCCTGCATGTCGGGAAATCCCTCGTAGCCCAGCGTTTGCGCCGTCCGCACAACCGTCGAACGGTTGACCTGCACCAGCTTGGCAATCCGCGCTGCCGAGAGGTAAACCACATCGATGCCGTGCGTCAAGAGAAACTCGGTCACACGCTGTTGACTCTTGCTCATCGAATCATAGGCGACGCGCATACGAGTTTCGATGTCAGCATCCACTAAACTGTCACTCGTCATATAAGTCTCCCTCAAGCGCCAGTGCGCCTACGCCCTAGTTCATTCTGCCGAACATCAAAATTTTCTGCAACAAAGTGTGCAAATCCACATTGCGTTGTGTGCACAACGTTGTTACACTACCCGCTAAATTCTAAGAGACCGTTTGAGAAGTATTTCTACCGCTCCCGCATTTTTGCTTTTGCCCTCTCCCCTCCTTGAATTCGGGGAGGGAAGCGAGCATAGCGAGTGGGGTTGGGGTTAGAGAACGAACTTTTCAAATGGCTTCTAACAGTTTAGCTGCTCTGGCAACGCAAAATACGGCTCCCGTATTTCGCCAGCGCAATGCACCCCCCTACGATACAGCATGGTGCTGAATTTTGAACGTCCACAATCGGAGGAACAGCTTGAAATCAATCCGCATCAAAACCATCCAGCTTCATCCTATCGCCCTGCCCTTCGTCGAAATCCTGCGGACGAGCTTCGGTCAAGATCCGTTTAAGGCGGCGGTATTGGTCGAGGTCACGACCGAAAACGGCGTCACGGGCTGGGGCGAAATCTCAGTCGAAGTCGAACCCGGCTACGGCGCCGAGACGATTGGCACAGCACAGCACATTGCAAACAACTTTCTGATCCCCAAGCTGGTCGGGCAAACGATTAGCGACATGCGCATGGTGCCGGAATTGATGGCGCACACGCGCGGCAATCATCATACTAAGCATGGTTTGGAAGCGGCGATCTGGGATGCGTTCGCCAGAGAAAACGACATGCGCCTCGCCGACTTGTTCGCCAGCTACCTGCCCGAAGGCAACGAGTCGCGCGGGAAGGCGCTGGTCGGCGTCAGTATCGGCATTCAGCCGACGGTCGAAGCGACACTCGCCATTATCAACAAGCGGCTTGGACAGGGTTATCGCCGGATCAAGCTCAAAATCCAGCCTGATTGGGACGTGCAATTGGCGCTCGGCGTGCGCTCGGCGCTGCCAGATGTGACGATGATGCTCGACGCCAACAGCGCCTATACGCTCGATGACGCCGACCACCTCGCGGAACTTGACGAATTCAAGCTGCTGATGCTAGAGCAGCCACTTGGCGACGACGACATCTATGGGCACAGTAAGCTGCAACCGAAGCTTGAGACGCCGATCTGTTTGGACGAGTGTATCAAGTCGGATACCGACCTGAAGCTGGCAATCGAACTGGGCGCGGGGCGGATTCTGAACTTGAAGCCGGTGCGCGTCGGCGGTTACGTCGAAAGCCTCAAGATTTACGAAACCTGCGTCGATAACAACTTCCCGCTGTGGATTGGCGGGATGCTGGAAACAGGTGTCGCGCGTGCCGCGAACGTCGCCTTTGCTTCGCTGCCCGGCGTGACCATGCCCTGCGACATCTCGGCGACGGAGCGCTATTTCGACCCCGACCTGACCGAAGCACCATTCGTGCTTCAAGAAGGCAGTACGCTCAATGTGCCGGATGGCGCGGGAACGGGTGTCGAAATCCAGCGAGATCGGCTTGAAGCTGCCGAAGCGCGCTGGAACGAGAATAACCCCTACGTCTAAGGTCAATAGCGGCGCTGACTCGCGCGATCACTCGCTCGTATGCGGGTCGGTGCTGTCCATTGGTTCGAAGATTTGAAAGTGGTCGATGATGCCATCGACGTATTCGAGGCGCTGCTGAGCGCTGGCATTTTGACGGATCAGCAGCGCCGCGATCACCGCGTTGAGCAGGCTAAACAGCGACGCCGACGCGCCATAGAACCAGACGCCATGCCGAACAACGAAGACAATATCAGCGCGCTTGCCCGCTGGTGACAGCGGCGTGTCGGTGATCGCGATCACCTTCGCGCCCGCTTTGTGCGCGTGCTCCATGCAGTAGAGTGTGTCGCGCATGTAGCGCCCGAAACAGATCGAGACGAGCACGTCACCTTCGTTGATTGCCGCGACTTGATCGACCAGATCACCGAAGTCAGGGCGCAGCAGTGTACAGTTGGGGCGAATCTGGCGTAAGCCAATGCTGAAATTGAGCGCCAACGGCGCAGATGAACGCAGCCCGATCACATAGACGGTCGGGGCGCTGATTAGCAGGTCGATGGTTTGGTCAAAGTCAGGGATCGAAATCTGCGCGGCGAGGCTTTCAATATTGCGGGCATCGGTGAGCATGGCACGCTGTAAAATCGTTTCAGTGCTGGCGTCCTCGTTCTGGTCGCGCAGTTCGCCAATCATTTTGCGCGAGCCGAGTTGGTAGACGCTGGCGGAATTGATGCGCCCTAAAATCTGTTCTTGCAACGCCGATTGAAAGTTGGGGAAACCCTCGAAGCCAATCGCTTGGGCGGTACGCACCACCGTCGAGTGGCTGACGTCGAGCAGTTCGGCAATGCGCGCGGCAGGCAAATAGACCGCTTCAAGACCGCGTGTGAGGAAGAATTCCGCGACTCTCTGCTGGCTCTTACTCATGTGGTCGTAGTTCGCGCGGATCGATGCCATGACATCCAGCGCTGCTTCCTGATCCATATCATTAGCCTTCACCCACGATGCTGTGAACATTGTACCCGAATCGCTTACACAAGCGCTTACACGCCTTACATCCTACTTTAGCACTATTTTGTGCAGCAAAAACATAAATTTGCACAACATGTTGTGCGACAGTACAATCTCGGTCACCATTTTCATGATCTAAGCCGCAATAAAGGGATGCCTCTATGTATGATCTCGTTCTCCGTAATGGTACGGTTTACGACGGTAGCGGCTCATCCGCATATCAAGGCGATATTGCCATTCAGGGCGACCAAATCGCCGCGCTCGGCGCTCCCGGTACGCTTGAAGGCAGCACCGTGATCGACGTGACGGGCTTAGCGGTCGCTCCCGGCTTTATCAACATGCTCAGTTGGTCGGTCGAATCCCTGATTCAAGACGGGCGCTCGCAGAGCGAAATTCGTCAAGGCGTAACCCTCGAAGTGATGGGCGAAGGCACGTCGATGGGTCCGCTCAGCGTAGAGATGAAAGCGAGCGGGACACGCGGCATACTCGGCAACAAGGACATCGAGTACGACGTGACGTGGACGACGCTCGGCGAGTATCTCGAATTCTTGGCGGCACGCGGCGTTTCAACCAACATCACCTCGTTCGTCGGATCATCAACCCTGCGCGTCCATGAAATCGGTTACGACGACCGCCCACCGACTGAAGATGAACTCGCGCGTATGGTCGAACTCGTCCGTGAAGCGATGCGCGAAGGCGCGGTCGGGCTGTCCGCCGCGCTGATCTATCCACCCGCTTCTTACGCCAAAACCGAAGAATTAATCGCGCTGGCGAAAGCGGCAGCCGAATACGACGGCATGTATATCTCGCACTTACGGAGCGAGGGACCGTTCTTCGTCGAAGCGACGCAAGAACTGCTGCAGATCGCCCGCGAAGCCGACATTCGGGCGGAACTCTATCACCTGAAAGCGGCAGGCAGCGGCAACTGGGGCAAGATGGACACCGTGATCGAAATGATCAACGACGCGCGTGCTGACGGTTTGGCGATCACGGCGGATATGTACTTGTATCCGGCGGGCGGCACGGGCTTGGCAGCTTGTATCCCGCCTTGGGCGCATGACGGTGGCGACAAAGCCATGCTCGCCCGCCTGAAAGACCCGGAGACGCGCGCCAAAATCATCGGAGAAATGCTCACGCCGTCCAACGAGTGGGAAAATATGTGGGTTCAAGCCGGAACGCCGGAGAATATTCTGCTAGCGGGCTTCACCACCGACTCACTCAAAGCGCTGACAGGCAAAACACTCGCTCAAGTCGCTGCCGAGCGCAGCATGTCGCCGGAAGATACGCTGGTTGACCTGCTGATCGAGGACGGCGGGCGCATCTTTACGATGTACTTCATGATGTCCGAGGACAACATCCGCAAGCAGGTACAGCTTCCGTGGCTCAGCTTTTGCTCCGATGCCGAGTCGATGGCTCCCGAAGGGGTCTTTTTACAGTCGAACCCGCATCCGCGCGCCTACGGCAACTTCTCGCGACTGCTCGGTCATTACGTCCGCGACGAGGGGCTGATCACGCTCGAAGCCGCCATTCATGGCTTGACCTCGCTGCCCGCGACCAATCTCAAGATCAAAAGGCGCGGCGCGCTCAAGCCGA
>JBBSNT010000035.1:0-18859 GCA_038260485.1 Aggregatilineales bacterium
AATCGAGTGAATCTGCTTGATCCACCAGTCTTGCTCGTCTTGGCGATAAATATTCGGGCCGTTGCCCGGGAAAACCAGCCACTTGATCTCGAAACTGGCTTGGTCGCCTTCGGGATAAAACATGCCGTGTGCATACACCAGCGTACCGGGCATCAATAGCTCTGCCAAACGCTGAGTTGCATCGGCATAAGGTTCGTCGAGGTTCTCGGCAATGCGTGCGTAAGCATTCGATGCCAGCAGCCCCTTGTACTGCCGACCATCAGACGTGGTCAACTGTACCGAACGTTCGCGGCGGTCGAAGTACGAAACGTATCCCTGAATGGTATCGGAAAAAGTAAAGTCGAAGTTATTCACATTGTCCTCGTTTTATATCTCAAGAGCAGGCGGATTAGCTTGGTCTTTGTAGCCCTGACTGATTTCGACAATATTCCCATCGGGGTCGGCAATCCAAACGGTGCGCCAACCCGGAATAAAAGCATCGAAGTCGAGTGGCCCGAGCGTAATAGCTGCGGCGTCGCCTATCTCGGCAAGCTTAGCATCAACGTCATCGACTTGGAAGGCGATATGACGTGTTCCAATATGAGGATAGCCGTCTTTTTCCGGCATCGCCCCTTGACGTTCCTCACCACTTGGAAACAGCTCAAGATAAACAGTGCCCGATTTGATGAAGATCAATTGATTGCCGCCACCAATATCAAAGACGCTGCTGCGCGTGAACCCAAAATACTTCGAGTAGAAGCGCTCAATCGCCAATTGATCTTTACAGTTCAACGCGATGTGAGAAAAAATCATCAATGATCCCCTTCTTTCTCGTACATCATGTCAATGATTTTACGGGCAAATAAGTGACAGTGTCCGCCTGTACGTCCGGTCACAAGGTCGCCATCGACGACCACATCTTCGTCGGTATAGATCGCCCCCATATTGACCACGTCACCATGAAGGTTGTTGTGCGAGGTCACGCGGCGTCCGCGCACAAGTTCCGGCGCGGGCGCAACCAACCACATACCGTGACAGATAATGCCCTTGATAATGTCTGGTTCAGCAAATGCACGTTTCAGAAAATCAACTGCTGGAGAGAGCACCTTCACGTCTGGCGTGTAGCGCAAACGGTCGGAGACAATAGCCGACGGGACAACAATGGCTGAAAAGCTCCGCAGCGTCTCGTCGTCCATATCCTCGAAGCTCTCGTGACACTCAAAGGGCGCTTGATATTCATGTCCCTTGAACGTCAAATAAGGCTGCCCCCAAAGACGGCTCAAGAAATGGAGTTCGATGCCTTCTTCGGGAAAGCGATGCTCGTAGTAGAAGATTTCCTTCTCGTAGTAATCACTCTCGATCAAAACGCCAACCTTTTTACCTTGTAAGCTCATGGATGTCTGCCCACACTCTTATGATCGCATAACGGAGCGGGCGCGTTTGTCGATACGCACCGCTCCGTTTGAAGGAAAAACGTTACTGAATACCGTGCGTTTGCTTGATCAAGTCCGCAACACGCTCGCCAATCATCACGATTGCGGCGAGGCAGTTGCCCGATACCACGAAGGGCATCACGCTGGCGTCGGCGACGCGCAGTCCCTCGATGCCGTGTACGCGGCACTCAGGATCGACGACTGCCATTGCATCCAAGCCCATCTTGCACGATCCGGCTTGATGATGATAAGAGTCAGCGCGCTGCTTGAGGAAGTCCGTAAGCTGCCTCTTGGTCTTGACTTTAGGACCGGGCAGCAGTTCTTTGCCCGTGATCCAGTCGGAGAAGGCTTTCGCGTTAAAAATCTCGCGTCCGATTTCAATCGTCTTGATGAGACGATCCACGTCCGACTGAACAGCAAGGTAATTCGTGTTGATCAGCGGTTTATCGAGCGGGTCAGCACTCGCCAGCCGAATCCAGCCACGCGAAAGCGGGCGCACGAGACCCGGTAGCATACTGACGGCGTTCGGGTTCGCTTGCCCGATGATGATATCGAAGGGCACATGAACGAATGCCATTTGCAGGTCGGGACCCACCCAACCCGGATCAGATTTGACGAACATCGCTGATTCGGACATATTCAGGTTTGGCGGTGGAACGGGGCGCGTCGTCTCGTAGATCAAGCCGGTGAGGACATGATTATGAAAGTTCTCACCCACACCCGGTAGCGCTACTCTCACGTCGATGCCGTGCTCCGCCAGTTGTTCGGGGTTGCCGATGCCGGAGAGCAGCAGCAATTGCGGCGAATTAATCGCGCCGCCGCAGACGATCACCTCTTTGTCCGCATATGCCTTGAGCTTCTTCTTGCCCTGTCGGTACTCGACCCCCGTGCAGCGCTTGCCCCGAAACAGCAGTTGAGTCGCCTGCGAATTCGTGCTCAAAGTGAAGTTCGCGCGTTTGCCGAGGATCGGCTCGATGTAGGCTTCGTTCGCCCCGTTACGCTTGCCGTCCTTGATGTTGACGTGATGCCAGCCCGCGCCGATCATGTTGGGACCGTTGAAGTCGTCGGTACGTGGATAGCCTAGTTCGGCACACGCCTCGATGAATGCCGCCGAGGTGGGATTCGGGTTGTGGTTCTTGGCGTTGATCACGCTCAGCGGACCGCCGTGTCCCGCCCAAGGGCTGGTGTCGTCCTCCTGATTTTCGAGCTTCTTGAAGTACGGTAGCACGTCCTCGTAAGCCCATCCCGGCGCGCCGTTGTACGCCCAGTTGTCGAAGTCCGAGACGTGCCCGCGAATGTACATCATAAGGTACATATCGCTCGACCCGCCGACGATCTTCCCGCGCGGCTCGTAGATTTGCCGCCCGCCAAGTGCCTCCTGCGGCGTGCTCACGTAGTGCCAGTCGATGTCAGAGTTCAGCAGCGTGGGCCACGCCGCCGGTATCCGCACCGCTGCCGGGATTTCGCCCGTACCCGCTTCCAGCAGCAGCACCTTGACGTCGGGGTTTTCACTCAGGCGGTTGGCGACTGCCGCTCCGCCCGCCCCGGCCCCGATCACAATAAAGTCGTAATTTTCGCTCATGACCCCTCGCTAATTTGACGCAAAAACGGCGCGAACGGCTTCGAATCATGGAAATTCTGCGCAAAGACGATCTCACCATCATTAATTTCAAGGTAGAGTACCGCTTCTGCCTCAATCGGCTCGTCTTGGTACTTCATCGCTTGCGCAGTAATGTGCGAGATAGCCATCGCCTGATTACCGTCGATGACGAAGTGCCGGGGAGTATTGATGAACACTTTGTAGGCTTGCGGAAAGCCAGCCATCATCGGTCGCAGCGTCTCGCGCCCTTCGATGTAACCCGCGAGCTGCTCTTCGTAAACGCAGTTTTCGCTGAATAGGTCACACCAAGCGTCCCACTTACCCGCATTGGCGTATTCGAAGTACTTCTCGATAATCTCTTTGCTCGTCATACGTTCCCCCGTTAGCTCTGCGGATTCAACTGCTGGATCATGCTCAGCATATCGACTTCGTACCAACTGCGCACGATTTTACCGTTCCTGATTTCCAGCACGCCGATTTCCGTCCATTCAGCGCGGCGACCACTCGGCTCCATGCCCATCAGCGGCGCGCCAATGTGCGTGCCACTCTGGACAAACCGTGCGACGACCTTTTCGTCGTCAGCCAGCATCATGTCGATGTCCATGTGATAATCGGGCATCGCGCCACGGAACATCCCGACCAGCATCTTGACGCTTTCGGGACCCTTCGGCAGATCAGGCGCGCTTGGGCTAAAGTGATCAGCCGAGAACAGTTCGTCGGCGACCATCAAATTACCCTTGTTCCAAATTTCCTCGATCATGCGGCGCATAATCGCCTTGTTTTGCTCAACATTACCCATCGCGTACATCCTTTTCATCAAAGCTTGAGGATCAAACTGCTTCTTGAACGCCCTACCGAATCAAACAGGGCGTTTTATTCGATGTCAGCCGCCAGCGGAACCAAACGCCGGGATAACCCCAAGTTGTTGGAACAAGCTCAGGTTATCGAGGTCTTGCCAGCGTTCGATAATTTTACCATTCGCGTCGAAGCGAAAGATCGCCGTCCCTGACCACTCGACTCCCTTACACGTCGCCGGAACCATGCCGAGGAAGTTGCCCTCGTGAGTCCCCGTTTGCAACCCCCGTACCGCCGCGTAATCATCATCGCTGACGACCACTTGCTGAACGTGAAACTTTAGATCAGGGAAAGCGACGACGAACGTCCGGTAGAGTTGGATAAATGCTTCCGGACCATGCAAATCTTGAAACCCTGCGCCCCCATAGCTGACAAAACCAGGGGCAAGTAGTTCGTTCAGAACTTCGACATTCCCATTGTTGGTTTCGTCATACATACGATGGATCAGGGCGCGACGGTCATCAAACATTGACATGGTGGTAAAATCCTTAATTATGACGATGCGAAGACCAACTTTACAATGCCTACGACGGAATAACACCCATTTGCTGCATCAAACCAAGCATATCGAGGTTGATCCAGCCTTCAGTGACTTTACCGTTCTTCACACGGAACATGCGCGTGCCCGTCCAGTAAATCTTCTTGCCGCTCGGCGGAATACCCATGAACGAACCGTTGTTTGTGCCTTCGATGACGCCGCGCCCGATCACCAGATCGCCTTCAGCGATCAAGTCCTCGAACGTGAACCAGACATCCGGGAAAGCGTCGATGAACATCTGGTAAGCAGCCTTCAAGCCGGGAATACCGGGCTGCTGACCCGGAATGGGGTCGTGATCAACGAAACCGGGATCAACGAATTCATCGAAAGCATCGAGGTTCTGCATGTTGACTTCGTAGACGTAGCGCGTGACGATGGCGCGGTTTTCGTCCAGCGAACCGGGTTCGACTGGCGTCGTCAACTGCTGACTCAGTGATGCAATGTCTGGCAGCCCGACGTGCTCGATGATCTTCCCATCTTTGATGCGGAAGAAACCGTATGACGCCCACTGAGCTTTGCGACCAGTCGGTGACAAACCCATAAACGGACGCCCTAGATGCTGCGCACGTCCGGTGACGCGCGTGGAAATCCAATCCCCCTCCTCGACCATCTGCTCAATCGTGAAGTGAACGTCGGGGAATGCACCGCGAAACATTTTCGGAATCGCCGCGACTTGCTCGAAGACTGTTCCACCATGTGGTGCGCCAGGGGGCGCGCTGTGGTCGAAGTAGTCTGGATGATACAGTTCGGGAATAATGTCGAGATTCCCCTTGTTGATTACTTCTTCGACGAAACGCCGATAAACTTGCTTTCCTACTGATTCAGCCATTGCTGATTTCCTCTTTGATTAATGTCCAGCGGGCGCGGATTAGGTTGAACAAATTTACAGTAGCGAGCCTAACCCATCGACGGAATGACACCAAGCTGCTGTAACATGCTGAGCGCGTCAAAGTCCTGCCAGCGCTCGACGATTTTGCCATCATCGTCCAGCCGGTAAATGATGATCCCCGTCCACGAGGCTTTTTTGCCACTCGGCGAAACACCCATGAAGTCGCCCAGATGCGTCCCTGAGATGGTTCCGCGAGAAGCGACACGGTCGCCCTGTGAAACCACGTAATCCTTGCTGACGTGCCAGTCGGGCATTGCGGTATAGAACTGTTCGAGCGATTCCAGCAAGGCGTCAGGTCCGACCAAATCGCCAGATGCTCCACCGTGATTGATGAAGTCCGCGTGCACGAGCGTACGCAGCTCATCACGCCGCTTGTTGTTGACCGCGTCGTAGAAGCGGTCAATAATGGCGCGGTTGCGCTTGACACGATCATCTTCGCTCTGGGCAGCAGACTGCTGTTGTCCGGCTTGATCAGGCATTGGAATAGCTCCCATTTGCTGCAACATACCGAGCATATTCAGCTCGCCCCAACCTTCGGTAATTTTGCCATCGATCACGCGGTCGATGCCGATTGAAGTGACTTCGACCTTGTGACCGCTCGCCGGAATTTCGCCAAATGCTCCGGTTTGCGTGCCACGCCACGTCATCATAATCGTCGATAAATCGCCTTCGGTAATGATGTCGTCCATCGTCATGCGCCCATCAGGCATTGCTGCATGCCACGCCTTGACCATGCCGATCACACCTTCGGGTCCCTGCTTGATATCCTGACCGCCAGCACCATGCGCCGTGAAATCAGAGTCAACCAGTTCGTAGGCGATGTTATAGTTTTTCTTGTTCCACAATTCCTCGAACCACCGCTTGAACAGTTGGCGATGCGCTTCCGCATGGCTGCTCGTGCTGGCGGTAGGCGCTGTGCTCTGCATCTGGGCAATCGCGCCGCGCATCATCTCATTCGAACGTTCGATCACTTGCGCGTGCTTATCGCTCGTCAGGTAGACGAGGTCAGGCATCGGCACGCCCGCAATTCCCCACTCGCCTTGTGGTGTCTCTCTGATGATGCAGTACACGAACGGACGTACTACATCGCCGAGAATACCGACAAAAGTGTTCGTCAATTCAACGATTAACTCGCGCTTCTGTTCCGGTGTTGCAACCACGTCTTCGATAAACTGTACGGTAATAATGGGCATTGAAGCACCTGTTCTCTGGTAACGAAGACTAAGCTTTGCCGCGCCAAACGTCGTCGGCATGGACATCATCTTTGGAAGGTTCACCGCTCGACGACTGCGACGCGCCAGCCATATCCGCTATCGCGCTCCGCATCATCGAGTTGGAGCGCTCGATCACCTGTGCATGCTTATCACTGGTCAGATAGGGCAGGTCAGGCATCGGCACGCCCGCGATTCCCCACTCGCCCTGTGGCGTTTCCTTGATGATACAGTAGACGAACGGGCGCACGACGTCACCGAGAATTCCAACGAAGGTATTCGTCAGTTCGACGATCAATTCGCGCTTCTGCTCCGGTGTTGCGACAACATCTTCAATAAACTGTACGGTAATAATTGGCATTTTAAGCTCCTAGTCCCACACGGTGAACGCAAACAAAGTAAGCTTACGCAACTCAATTACGATTGCGGAATAGCACCCATCTGCTGGAACATGCCGAGCATATTGAGTTCGCCCCAGCCTTCAGTGATTTTGCCGTCGATCACGCGGTCAATGCCGATGGATGTGACTTCAACCTTGTTACCGCTGGCAGGAATTTCACCGAACGGCCCAGTTTGCGTCGCGCGCCACGTCATGCGAATGGTCGAGAGGTCGCCTTCAGTGATGACATCGTCGATTTCCATACGACCATCCGGCATCGCTTTGTGCCACGCCTTGACCATGCCGATCACACCCTCAGGTCCCTGCTTGATGTCCTGACCACCCGCGCCGTGCGCCGTGAAGTCGGGATCGACGTACTCATAAGCGATGCTGTAGTTCTTCTTGTTCCACAGTTCGTCGAACCAGCGCGTCCAGTAGCGCATGTCTGCATCAGAAATGCCGCTCGCGCCATTTTGGCTAGCTGCTTTACCGCGCCAAACATCATCGGCATGTTGGGCAGCATTTTTCGCTTCTTGCGCTTGAGTCTCCTGCATTTGGGCGATTGCGCCGCGCATCATTGAGTTCGAACGCTCGATGACCTGTGCGTGCACGTCACTCGTCAAATAAACGAGGTCAGGCATCGGCACACCGGCAATTCCCCATTCCCCCTGCGGCGTCTCCTCGATAATGCAGTAGACGAATGGGCGCACCACGTCACCGAGAATTCCAACGAAGGTATTCGTCAGTTCGATGACCAATTCACGTTTCTGTTCTGGTGTAGCAACAACATCTTTAATGAACTGCACGTTAATAATTGGCATTGATTCGTTCCCTCTGAAAAACTTTCCGACGAGCGTATCAACGAAGAAATAGAAATAAATCTAATTTCGATTCATAAACTGACGACTGAAAACTGAACAATTCCAAGTTATTGTACTGCGCAGCTTTCAGCCGTCCCGATTAAGTAAGACTGCTATTTAGGCGCGCGTGCGCCCCAGAAATGGTCGTACTGATCCGTGCCGTCGCCAAAGATGCCACCCTTGCCAGCGACCACTTTGCCGTCGCGCCAACGCAGAGTATGCCCCACGTCGATGTTCAGCTTCACGTCCGGCATACCCGCGCGACTACCTTGATTATTGGTAATGTCGGTCGAGTATTCGTCGTTGGTCGTGACCGTGATAAGTTCCATCTTGAAGCTGCCGCCGGAAAGCTCGCCGACCGTCTTCATGAAGTTGATAAACGCCGTCCGACCGTGATACCAGCCCGACAGAGGATTGTGACCGGGAACCAGCCACACCATATTTTCGTCCCAATACTGCGCCATAACTTTGTCATCCAGCGTACCTAAAGCTGCATAGGCTTTCTGGACGAGTTCAGGAGTTACCTTAGCCATTTATGCTTAACCTCGACCTATTCATCTGCCAGACGTGCGGGAATCGGCTTCAATTTGAAAACGGCGAACATATAGTTTTCGACGGTCGGATAGTCGCCGTTGTGCACTTTAACTTCGAAAATCTTGCCGTCTTTCATCTGGTAGCTTGTGACGGTCGGGAAGTAGTAGGTCTTGCCCTCGAAATCGGCATGTCCCATGTGCTTCTCGATGACCGTGCCGTCATCTAGCTCGCCGAAATGCGCGTCTTCGACGACAATGCCCGCGCGGAACAGCGCGCCAAAGAAGGAGAGCACCGCATCGACGCCTTCCATGCGCCCGGAAAGCGGGTGACGACCCGGCATTGTCCAAGACATGTCTGGGTGGAACACATCACGCTTGATGCCTTCCATATCCCCTTTGGCAAAGAGTTCGTACATCTTAGCAACCAAATCTGTGTTAGCCATTTTGTTCGCTCCATCTATGACAGAAAACTCATCAGTGCAGCACAGCCCTAAAATAGACTGTTGACTACCTCAATTGTGGAACTGGTGTTGCTTGATACACTACTTATGTCGAGAATCGGATCACGTTTGCGTCGCGCCACACCACTCAATTTTCAAACTGAGGGGTGAGGTCACGAGTTAATACCTCGCCCGCTCAATCGATTCATTACAGAGTAGTTGCTGATCCCTCTACCGGTGTCCCATCGTCGAAGCGAATGAACTTGATCAACGGCGCACCTCTCTCGGAAGGCACTACCACCCAAGTTTGGTGGATGTCGAGATTCAAGAAATTACTCTTGGCATCAACGGCTGTCCACGTGCGTGCCTTCCAGTTGACGAACACCTTCACATCAGCTTTCGAGCCATCCGCGCTGATGGTGACGTTGAATTCCTTCAGCGTGTGCTGTTCATCAAAAAATGTACGCAGCGCCCGCTGATACCAGCCCTCGAAATCCGCTAGATTTTGGACGTGATAATCGGGCCATTGCTGTTCCAGCCCTTCCGTTACAAGGAACTTCAGCATATCGACTTCCGGCTGATGGCTGTCGAGTCCGGCATACCACCGGACTGCCATCGCCCGGATTTCACTCTCATTGAACGATTCCGACACGTTATTTCTCCCTATTCACTGTCAAACGGCTTGAACGACTTCAGACCCGTGAAGTGATGAGTTGCTTTGTTCTCGTCGTTCAGGATAAAGACGTCGTAGACCTGTGCGGTACCTGCCGCCGTTTCGACGGTTGCCTCGAAGAAAATCGAGTCGTCCGTCTCGGTGAAGTTATCAGTCGTGAGCAGCTTGATTTTGCCAAGCTGTGCCATATAATTCGTGAAATGTTCAAGCAGTGCTTCGTGTCCCTCGCGCGTAAAACCAAAGCCGACGATCACGCCGTCTTCCGCGTATTGGTTGGCGATCAAACCGGGAACGTCATTTGCTTCCAGAAATTTGATCTGACGGTCATAGAACTGCTTTCCGGGTGAAGAACTCATGAGCCTCGCTTCCAATCATAGCGCCTTGCAAATAGACGAAATACTTACGCGCCGGGGACTTCGTTGCTGATCACCATGTCGATCAGGAACGGACCATCCGTCTCCAGCATCTTTTGTACCGCTGCGGGTACATCCTCTGCGCGATCCACACACAGCGCTGGCACACCCATCGACTCCGCCAACTGCGCGAAATTGATCACAGGGTCACCGAGGTCGAAGCTGTGCGGGAACTCGTGCGGCGCAACATGTGCCTGCTCTCTCCAGTACTGCAAGATGTTGAGCTTGAGCAGCATGTAGCTCTGGTTATTACAGATGACGAACTTCGCTCCAATATTATAGTGCGCAGCCGTCCACAGCGCTTGGATCGTGTACATACTGCCGCCGTCACCCGTGAAGCCGATGACGGTTTTCTCTGGGTGTGCGACCTTGATCCCGATTGCACCGGGAATGCCTACACCGAGCGATCCGCCGCGCGTTTGAAAGAAGTGATCGGGCAGTGTCGGCGGCAAATAACGAGTCAAGTCCGGTGAAGTCGTCAGCGCCTCGTCGAAAATCATCACGTCGGCGGGAACGTGCTTCGCCAACTCTGCCATGAAAGCCGAAGCTTTCATCGGTGCTTGATCGTGAACCGACAGATCGTGATCAAGCTGCTTTTGGTGTGCGGCTTCGCTCGCGCTGCGGCTGGCATCAAACCGTGCTTGCGCCGTCTGCTTCTGGCTATCCGACAACTTACCCGCTAATGCATCACCCAGCGCGCCGAGTGTCAGTTTCGGATCGCTGACAATCCCAATATCGACCGGGAAGTTCTTGCCGATTTCGTATGCGTTCAAGTCGATGTGGATAATCTTGGCGTCAGCCGAGAAAACGTCATCAAAGTAGGGATAAACTTCTGGGAATACGTAGGTGCCCACGATCAGGACAGCATCCGCTTTGGTGCTGACTTTGCTGCTCGATGCGCCGAACATGTGCCCCAACATGCCCTTCCACAACGGGTGGTTGAATGGCAGGTTGGCTTCCGAAGCATCAGCGCCCCACACTTCCGCGCCGAGTGTTTCGGCAACGCGCGCGAGTTCTGATTGCGCCTGCGAGAAGGCGATGCCATCACCGATAATGATCATCGGGTGCTGCGCGTTCGCCAGCGTCTCGGCAATCGTGTTGATCTGGGCACTGGTCGGTGCAACGCGCGTATCGAGGTGCGTCGATGGGAAGATCGGCTCGTCGTTGATGGCGTCGAGCACGTCGCCCGGCACGCAGACGAACACGGGACCCATCGGCGGCGTCGAAGCAATCTTGATCGCGCGGCGCAGCACACGCAGCAGCGATTTCGGATCGACCACCCGCGTTGACCATTTTGTTACGGGACGTGCCATCGAGACGAGGTCGGCAGCCATCTGCGCGTCCATCGCATCGTACTGAATTCCTGCTTCACCGGCAATCACAACCAGCGGCGCGTGACCGCGCATGGACTGATACATCATGCCGATGCCGTTCCCCAAACCGACGCCGCTGTGAAGCTGCACGACGGTAGGCTTTTTAGTGACGCGAGCATAACCATCCGCCATACCGACGGCAACCGTCTCTTGCATCCCCATGATGTACTTGAAGTCCGGGTATTCCTCCAGCGAGTCGAGAAAGCCCTGCTCGACCGTCCCCGGATTCCCAAACATGATGTGGATATCGTCGGCAAGAAACTGCTCGATCATCGCAAAGCGTCCAGTTTTACCGGGCATTATTTGCGCTTTCTTCTACTCAACAACGCTCAGAAAAAGAAACTCGGTCATCCTATGCAGGATTGACCGAGCGATTTACCTAGACTTACCAACCGTAGCGGCGTAAGCCGTTTTCTAGGACTTCAACCATCAACTCACCGACGAGCCGCGAGTCTTGAGTCGAGCGACCTGTCAAGAACGGGAAGTCGAGGATGGTCGAAATCGTGCGCCCGACGCCGCCGTGATACTGTCCGCCCGGCTGAGTGGCATCGCGTAGGATGTACTCCAGCGGGTAGAAGGGCCAGCGGAAGTCGGCATTGATGCCCATCACGCCCGTGCCCTCTTTCCAGTCGTACTCGACGGCGTGCCCGGTGACGTGCTTCCCGGCAATGATACTCTTGCGGTCTTCGAGTTCACGCGCGAAGGCGAGTGCCGTCACGCAGTAGCATTCAGCGGCAATCAGCTTGTCCTGCTTGCGAAAACCGAGGATCAAGTCGTGGATGCGCAAGTTGTTATTCATGTCGATCATCGGGCCACTACCGCCCGGCATGACCAGCGCGTCGTACTCTTTGAGGTCTTCCCACGCCTTATCGCGCGCGGTGTAATAGGCTTCGAGTTCGTGCCCATAGTTCGGCGAATTGAAATAGGGACGCTCTGGGAACCACGCTTCGAGGCTGATGGGGTTGTCGAGCATATCGGACTCGTGAACTTCCTTCGTCCGCTTGGCGTAATATTCGTCGGTCACAACCTTGTGCAGCGGCGGGTCGTAAAACCCAACTTCCATACTCGGCGGCAGTGCCGGCGGTTTATTTCCACGAGCGGTAACGAAGCTATATTCGTACCCGTGTTCGTTCATTACGTCGAGGGGACCGATCAATTCTTCGCCCCAATAACCATACTCGGAAAGCGTAACCAAAATCTTCTTGGACATGTGCTGCTCCTGAATTCACGGGACAAGTAAAACTTGTACGAGCGTGCTGATTAATCCTAACGATGTGTAATGTAACCCCCAAAATTATAATACGAAGGCGTTACGGGCGAAATTAAATTACACATTTCCAGCATAACTCGTTACGTCTGTCATGAGAGTTAGTCGTGAGTTTGTGCTCGAAAGGGTTGTTAGGGCGCGGCAAATGATGCGCCACACCCCGGTCTTTTAAGAGGCGAACGAGGTATCCAATTCGCCAAACGGCAGCCCAACCGGAAGCGGTTCAGGCTGGTCGCAGGTACTCTCGATCATAACATGCTGACCGGAGTTCGACGAGTCTCCAAAAGCATGCATCAAGTCGAGAACGTGATACGCCAGATCACCGCTGGCGCGGTGCGGGCGGTTATACGTGAAGCCATATGCCATATCCGCGACGCCGATCCCCCGGCTGACTTGATCGCTGTGCGTCAGGGGAACTTCGCGCCATAGGTCTTCGCGCCCCACTTTGACTTTCACCAGCCCGCCGAAGGTATTCGGGTCAGGAACACTAAGCGTCCCCTCAGAGCCATAGATTTCGATGCGCGGCAGGTTGTGCGTCCAGATGTCGAAGCTGGTGATCAGGGTCGCCACCGCCCCACTCTGGAAATCGAGCACACCCGCCACGTGAGTCGCCACTTCAACAGGAATACGATGTCCGTTGAGGGCTTCACTGGTGGCAATCCGTTCGGGAAACGAGATTCGTGTCGATCCTGCCACCCGCCGCACGGGACCCATCAAATGCACCATTGCCGTGAGGTAATAGGGTCCCATATCGAACAGCGGGCCGCCGCCGACTTTATAGAAGAAGTCGGGGTTCGGATGCCACGACTCAGGGCCGTGAGACATCATGAACGCGGTCGCCGCAATCGGTTCGCCAATCACACCGTCGTCAATTAACTTACGGCAAGTCTGCAAGCCGCCTCCGAGGAACGTATCCGGCGCACAACCGACACGAACACCGCGTTCCTTTGCCGATGAGACAATCGCCTTGCCAGCTTCGCGCGTAATCGCCAGCGGCTTTTCGCTGTAAATATGCTTTCCGCTGGCAATGGTCGCTAAACTGACTTCGGAATGCGCCACCGGAATTGTCAAGTTGATGATCACATCGACTTCAGGGTCGCGCAGAATCGCCTCGACGCTCAGCGCTTTGGGAATGTCGAATTCTTTTGCGCGTGCTTCAGCGCGCTCGACCATCAGATCAGCACAGGCGACGATTTCTAAAATGTCGAAATTTCGGCAGCCTTTGACGTATGCCGGGAAAATATTGCCGCAACCGACAATACCGACTCTAACTTTGGTTGCCATCAGCCAACCCCTCCCCTACCAGATAGCGATAACTGTTTTCTACCGCTTCCATCATGTCAGTCGCGCAGCGGTCGAGTTCGACAACCAGCCACTCCGCCGACTTACCCGCGTCGATAATCGCTGCGACGTCCATCACGCCTTCGCCGACGGCGACCATCGGCTGATCCTTGACAGCGGGACCGTCCTTAATGTGCAGCAGCGGCACGCGCGTGCCTAAATCGCGGATCACACTGACAGGATCGAGTCCGGCAGTTTTGACCCAATACGTATCGATCTCGAAACCAATCGTCGGATCAAGGTTCTCAAGCATCACTTTATAAGGATACGTATCGCCGAGCGGTTCGTATTCCCACCAGTGATTGTGGTAAAGCAGCGTTAGACCAGCATCGCGCGCAATCGCGTTGGCACTGTTCAACCGTTCGCAGACGGCAAGCGTGCTTTCAATCGATTTGTATTCATCCGCTGGAATAAACGGGCAAACGAGATAAGCACAGCCCAATACGCGCATTGTCTCCAGCACCTCGTCCTGCTTGTCAGCCAGTGGAAGCGGACTGTGCGCACTTGGAACGGCTAGCCCTAGCGACTTGAACAAATCGGCGGCGGCTTGCGGAGTCGTGCCGGGGAAACCCGCTGGCTCAACCCCTTTATAGCCCCACGCAGCGATTTTCCGCACCACACCCTCAAAATCCTGCTCGATTGCTTCTCGAACGGTATAGAGTTGAACAGCAATTGGTTTTGGCATAAATATATCCTCAAAGGCGGGAAGAACCGCCGTAAAAAATAACCCGCTACCTATGATAGCGCACGCTTAAGACCCACCCCAGTCCAGTGCTGCTGAAGCCCCTGTACGAGAGAAACAACCGATTATTCATCATGAGAGAGAGATCAAAAAAAGCTCCCCCGATAAATCGGGGGAGCTTTTTTCATGTATTTCTCGTCGACACAAATCGAAAGATTTAGTCGCAAGAGCTAAATCCTTAGGTAGTCGGCAGTCCCAGATAGGTGCAGATGTCACCCGTAAGCTGACCAGACAAGCAAGCTGCCCGCGCCTGATCCAAAGCTGCTTGGTTTGGGAATGTCAGCGTAGAGGCAGCAACGCCCTCGCCCGAAGCCTGAACAATCACCGGAATAGACACGGGAGTGTTGACGATGTTGCTTGGGAATTTGGTGACGACCGACAGTTCATCCAGTTCCGCTTGCGTCAGCGGCGTCGGCTGCGACCAGCTACCGCAGACTGCCTTTTCATCGGCATCACCTTCAATACCGAGGCTGACGAATTCAGGGCACAGCGAAACCGAGCTGCGGAAACCGGGCGGGATGATGATTTGAGCATCCGTATCGGGGTCAATAATGGCGATACCCGCCAACACGATTATTTCGATTCGGTTGCCCAACTGATCTCCCGGCGGCAGCGAACGGTAGATAACCGAACCGTTAATGCGGAAGGGCGTATCAAACACCCGCAGATCAGCAGGAACGTTGGTCGGCGTCTGAACAAACAAGAGTGATGGCGCATCAACGCAAGGCACACCACCAACGCCCACACGGAAGTAGAAGTCTTCCATCGGCGTCATGTCATCGGGGCCAATCGTCGGCAGACCACTGAAGTCAGCACCGGACGCGAGCGCGGAAGTGCTCACCCACCCGACGCGGTTCTGATAGACCACACGAACAAAATCGCCAGAGGGGCTAACCGCATCGACTGACAATGCTGCGCCGCTGGGGATATTCAGAATAGTATCCGAGGCGTGTCCGGTAATCGACGGCGCGGGCCACGTCAGGAGATCCGTCTGGCTCACCGTCGAAACGCTGATGCCATCGACCAAACCAACCGCTTCACCGGGTTCAACGCCGTTTTCAACTTCGACACCGCCGGTTTGGATGTAAACCACACCCTTGCCCGGCAGGGCGTTCGGGATGTTCGCCTCGACGTTCATGACATTAACGCCCCATTCTGAAGTGGGGGTGTTGAGCGGACCCGTTTGGATCGCTTCAGTAATCGTCAGCTCCGAGCGGTCACCGGGCTGCGAATAGAAATCTACAGGAACGCCCGGCTCAAATGCCGTGTGTTGGATGTCAGGGTATCCGTAGCAAGACTGGTTACGCTCAAGATTGGCGCAATTTGTCCCTAACTGATTGAGGGCAGTATTCACTAAAGCTGGGCACGTGGGGATTTCCTGAGCAGACGCCGCGAAGCTCGCCGACAGCACGCCTAGTACAGAAAAGATTAAAACAAGAGTCAACCAGCGTCGAGCATGCATATAGGGCTCTCCTCACATCCATGTGCACGAAATTCAGAATATTTCCAGTGTATTCGACAATATTATACGCTAAATTGGAGACAATCGAACACCCAGCCTTACAATCTTGCATAATTATAGGGCATATGAAAAATAAATTCTGTAAAATCTGTCGACAATCTTCGGCTGTACCGCCTCGATCACGCGATTTGCTTAAGAATAATAGCCCGTGGATAGTGGTTTTTCAAAATAATTTTAGTCTATGATGTCCAATATTCTCTCGTTTTAAGAACATCAATTTCCTATAGATCGGATTTAATCAATAGGGATTTATGTTTATGGAGAAGTTATTTACAAACAATTAAAGGCACTTTCTGTGGCAAATTTCACTGTAAATAGGACTAGGCTCTAGACAAAATAGGAATAGACGATCAAGAATGTAGACGAGCCTATTCTGAAAACGCAATCACACACAGGATGTCGTCGTTGCCAACGCTTGAGGGATAGAAATTCAGCGCATGGAAGCGGTTCATCAGGAAAAAGTATTTCGCCTCAGGTTGTAAGGATTCGCAAAATTCATTGTTTTCATCAAGGAATAACGCTTCAGTCTGGTGATAGCCATCCTAATAAATTTACAGGATTTGTTCTAATAAGGATGTTTGTTTAAAGACGTGGTAATAATTGTTGGAGTACAATGAGGAGGTTATTCCCTTGTGACTTCAGGAGCCAACAGTTCACGTAGATAAACATCCTACTTCGGCTATAGAGAAAGTGTGGAATCAATGCAACTGAAATGGAGTAGTATCGCTTCGCGCGGCACGCGAAATTACTACAGGCGAGTTGTCAAATACGCACTTGTCGATTTTATCGTCGTCTTCGCAGCTTACATGACTGCGATCCTGATGGGAACGTTAGATGGCCCCCTAGATTATGTGGCGATTATCCGCCTCACCGTTGTCATTGCCGTTGTCATGATCGCGATGCTGTATGTTTTCGGCGTCTACCAGCGTATCTGGGCGCGCACGAGTGGTCATGGTGTAACCGTTATCATTAATGCAGTACTCGCAGCAACGTTGGTCATGGTGCCGTTCGCACTGATCACACAGCAAAGACCCTTCCCTGTCCACGTCATCTTGATGGGCAATCTGCTCTGCTTAGGCGGGTTTGTCGCCATCCGTTATCGTTCACGGTTGGCGTCAAGTTTCGAATGGCGCTGGAAAGCAGTCATACGGCGCGAGTTTCCTAAGCAGCGCACCCGCGTCTTGATTATTGGCGCAGGCGAATCCGGTCAAGTATTGGCGTGGCGTTTGAAACACCGGATTGATAACGGCACATACGATATTGTCGGCTTCATCGATGACGACCCTGATAAGCAGAATATGTTCGTCGAAGGCTGCCGGATCATCGGTTCGCGCGATGACATCGTAAATATCGCTGAATCCCAGAACATCGACTTGATTGTCGTAGCCATCCACAACATCACCGGACCTGATTTCCGACAGGTGCTCGCGGCTTGCGAAAGCACGAAAGCCTTAATCAAGGTTGTGCCTGACCTACAAGAACTTGTCAATGCGCGGCAAGGCGCGGCACTGCTGCGCGACGTACAAGCGGAAGACTTGATCGGGCGCATCGCCATTACGCGCCACGAAGCGGTCGATCTCGCGCCAGTCACGAACAAGGTCATCCTTGTCACCGGTGCTGCTGGCTCGATTGGCTCTGAATTGAGTCGCCAGATCATGCTTTATAAGCCCACCAAAGCGATCCTTCTAGACAATAACGAGAGCGGCTTGCACGACCTCATCATAGAGCTTCGGGCAAAATTCCCAGCAATGGAGCTTGTCCCCGCACTGGTTGACATCACTGTTTGGAGTGCACTCCAGAGCATCTTCGAAAAGCATCATCCGCAGATCGTGTTTCACGCGGCTGCTTACAAACACGTGCCCATGTTGGAATACTACCCGCGTGAGGCGCTGCGTGTGAACATCGCTGGAACCCGAAATGTTGCCGAACTCGCGCGTCACTACGGTGTAGAACGTTTCGTCTTGATTTCAACGGACAAGGCGGTCAATCCGTCGAGCATCATGGGCGCAACCAAGCGCGTCTGTGAACTCATGCTGCATACGCTCTCGGAAGACCCATCGTGTCAAACGCTGTTTGCCTCGGTGCGTTTCGGAAACGTTTTGGGCAGTCGTGGCAGCGTCGTACCGACGTTCAACCGCCAGATTGACAGCGGCGGGCCGGTTACGGTGACTCATCAAGAAATGACCCGCTACTTCATGAGCATTCCTGAAGCCGTGAACCTGATTATCCATGCCGCATGTATGACCGCCGGAAACGACATCTATGTGCTGCGGATGGGCGAAGTCGTTCGCATTGTCGAACTTGCCGAGCGCATGATCCGCCTGCGTGGTCTACGCCCTTATAAGGACGTTGAAATCAAATTCACCGGCATCCGCCCCGGCGAGAAAATACACGAAGAACTCTTTCATGGCATGGAGGAGCCGAGCGAAACCATCCACCCTAGTATTATGAAAGTCAGTACGTGGGCGGAAGGGGTTGATCCGAAGGAATTTTGGGCAAAGATCGACCGCTTGGCGACGGATGTTGCCGAGCAGCAGACTAATGTTATCGGCAAGCTCCTGCACTTGATCAACTATCCTCAATTGAGCAACCGTGCTGAATTGGAAACACCTAGCGACCAGAATGTTGAGGTCTTCTAGCATTCAGCAGCGCTCACGCCAATGATTAATGAATGAACTGATTCAAACTATTTGATTGAGCAGGATGGATAGTGCATCATGAGAGAAAAACCTGACCAAAGGTGATTTCTCATGAGCACTATCCCGACCAGTGTAACCGAAGAACAATTCGATCTGCATATCCGACCGTTGC
>JBBSNT010000036.1:0-18688 GCA_038260485.1 Aggregatilineales bacterium
TGCGGTTCTCGGTCATCACACCTTGACCTCGTCTCATTTCGCTTTCAGTCGAATTACAGACATGGTATCACGCGCTGGAAACGGGCACAAGTTATAGAGTCCTAAAAAACCGTGAAAAATTTCTTTAGAACGTCAACGAAACAAAACCTGCAGCAGCACCGTGATGATCAGAAAGACGATCAGCGGGCTGAAGTCAACCATGCCGGTCTGCGGCAGCAGATTACGGATGGGCTTGAGGATTGGCTCGGTGATGTCATAGATGAAGCGCACAATCGGGTTGCTGCGGTCGAAATTGGGAAACCAACTCAGCAGCACGCGCGCCAGCAGGATAAACTCGAAAATGGTGAGGATGTAGTAGATGATGATCATGCTTGTTATTGCCTCTCTCGTTCCCCAAAAATCGCGCGCCCAACACGAACCAACGTCGCGCCTTCTTCAATCGCTATCGGAAAATCGTCTGTCATGCCCATACTGAGATCAGGCAGCAACAGGTTTAAGCTCTTTTGCAACTCCGCACGGAGCGCCGCCAGACTCGCAAATATGGGGCGCGCCGCTTCCATTTCGACGGCAATCGGCGCCATCGTCATCAAACCGCGCAAGTGAAGCCCCGGCAGCGCCGCGATTTGCGCGACCTCCTGCTGGAACTGTTCTCGCAGCGCCGCATCCGATTCCCAGCGATGCGCCGCGAAACCGGCTTTACTCGCCTCGCCGGACACATTGACTTCGAGCAGCACATCAAGCGAGACACCCTGCTCTGCCGCCGCAGCGGACAGCTTTTCCGCCAACTTGATGGTATCGACAGAATGCACCACGCTGAACAGTTGCGGGATCGTCTTTGCCTTGCGGCTCTGAACATGCCCGATCATGTGCCACACCAGCGCCTGATCGGCGATGGCTGAAACAACCGCCGGAATCTTGGTTGCAGACTCTTCTACGCGATTTTCGCCAAAATGTTGCACGCCCGCCGCAACCGCTTCGAGCACCGCCTCCGCCGGATGCGTCTTGCTGACCGCGACCAGCGTTACCTCAGCTGCATCACGCCCTGCGCGCGCGGACGCCGACGCGATTTGATCACGGACGCGATTTACGTTGTCGGCAATCGGCGTCATGACAAGCAGAGCACCGCGCCGAAACGCCCGGTACGCCCCTGCTCCGCGCGATGCGAGAAGAAGGAATCGGTATGCCCGGCGGTGCAAATTCCTGCGACTTCGATTTGCTCGATGCCCGCACGTTCCAGATCAAGACGGTTCGCCGCCCATAAATCGAGATATGCCGAGCCGTCCGCTGGATTACGACGAATCAAACCGTCGGTCGTGTCGAAAGCATCGATGACTGCTGCAACCACTTCTTCGCCTACTTGGTAGCGATCAGGACCGATACTTGGCCCGATCCCCGCCTGAATGTCGGTCGGACGCGAGCCGTAGGTCTGCGTCATCGCCCGAACCACTTTTCCACTGATGCGCTGCACCGTCCCGCGCCACCCTGCGTGCGCCATCGCGATCACGCCGCGCACAGGGTCGTGAAACAGGATCGGCGTACAATCGGCAAAGCGCATCGAGAGCGGTATATCTAGGTGGTCAGTCATCATCGCGTCGGCACAAGCCAGCCAACGCCGCCCGCGTACCGGCGCATCGGCGATGACGATGTCGGCGCTGTGAATCTGCCAAACGCTGCACGCACGGGCATCATCCACGCCGAGCGTCGCGTACATGCGCTCGTGATTGCAACGAACCGCGCGCGGATCATCGCCGACATTACCGCCCAAGTTTAATGACGCAAACGGCGCTTGACTGACACCGCCTTTACGGGTGAAGACGCCATGCTTAAGCGCTCTCCACGCCGCAAAGCGGTAAAATTCAAGCCCGTCTCGCGTGATAAGTTCCACAGTTACCTCCACTCGTGCGGCGATTATACCGTAGCTTAAGATTAAAAAGGTATACTCGACAGTCAATATGGCGTTATACTGTGTACATTATCGTAACCGTTTGTAACATAACACCCTTTTTTATCGTGAATAGAAAGGAGGCGCGGTAAGCTGACCGGACGGACAGCCTTTAGCCGCCATGAGTGGTTATGACCTACAAAGACCGCCGCACTTCTAATCTAATTTCCGTCCTGATCGTTGACGACCACCCGATGTTTCGGGATGGTCTGCAAAAAGCACTCGAACTCGAAGATGATATTGAGGTGATCGGTCAGTGTGCTGACGGAGAACAAGCCTTAGTCGCGGCAGCACGTCTACAACCAGACGTCGTTCTGCTTGATATTAATCTGCCTTCCATTAATGGTTTACAGGTGGCACGCCAATTAAAAAGTGAACGCAGCGGAATAGCTGTCGTCTTCCTTACCGCTTACCATGATGCCCAGCAAGTGCTCCACGCCATGCGCGCTGGAGCGTCCGCCTACTGCCCTAAAGACATCACGCCCGACGAGTTGATTGAGATCATTCGCAACGTCGCCAAAGGCTTTTACGTTATTGGCTCGCTGCAAATGGACAGCCACGAATTGCAAAGCTGGATCAATGCCAACGTCGAAGCGATCAGCGGACCGTACATTGTTGACTCTGACGAACACTATATCCCGCTCAGCCCACGCGAACTGGAAATTTTGCAGTTCGTCACTAACGGTATGAGCAACAAGGAAATTGCCAGTCGGTTGGGAATCAGCCAACAGACGGTCAAGAACCACATGACATCCATTCTCAAGAAACTGAACGTACAAGATCGCACACAAGCTGCTGTCACTGCTCTACGACATGGTTGGGTGCGAATTCATAGCCGAGGATAAATACGATGGTTGATCGCGAAATTCGAGCCGACTCCCGACCCAGAGATGAACTCATCGACTCGCTCACGCAAGAGGTGAAACGTATACGGGATAAGCTCAGCGAACTCAGAGTTCAAGTTGATCAAACGCAGTTGGTTGTTGACCGCGAACAGCAGCGCAACAACGATGTTTTTACCGAACTTCGTACTGTGCAGGACAATATTGAAACTGTTCCGCGCCAAGATATTCGCGTCAAGTACGACGAAGCGATTGAAGCACGCTTCCGGCTGACGACAATGCGCGGTCAACTGGAGAAATTCGTCAGCACGCGCGATCAACTGGACCAGGAGTTGACTTTGCTGCGCGACATGCTTCAGCGCTTGCAGGGGGTCGATATGCTGCCGATGTCTTCCGGCGGCGCGTCTGAAGACAATAAGGAGAGCGGCAAAGGGTCGCTGAACATCGTCCGCATTATTCAGGCGCAAGAGGAAGAACGCCAACGCCTCGCCCGCCAGATGCACGATGGTCCGGCACAATCCTTGACCAACTTCATTCTGCAAGCGGAAATCTGCCAACGGCTGTTCGACCGTAATCCCGCCCGCGCCGCCGAAGAACTCGACAACCTGAAGTCAGTCGCCAGCGTCACGTTCCAGAAAGTGCGCGAATTCATCTTTGACCTGCGCCCGATGATGCTGGACGACCTCGGAGTTGTGCCGACCGTCCGCCGCTACGTCGATTCGTTCCGCGAGAAGAATGACATCGAAGTCAAGCTGGATATCTTTGGCGACGAACGTCGGCTTGCCACTCACCGAGAAGTGATGATCTTCCGGGGTATTCAGGAATTGATGGCGATGGCACGCGATTATGCGAGTCCGACCAGCGTCTCGATTCGGCTCGACCTTGGCAATACCGCTGTCAAGATCGTCGTCGAGGACAATGGTCGCGGTTTTGATGCCGAAGCCGCCTTCAGTGGCGAGGAGAATTATCAAGACCCGCGCGTGCAGAGTTTGATCACGCTTAAGGAAAAGTTCGAACTGATTCGCGGTACGGTCGCCATCACCAGCAACGAAGCTGAGGGCACGTCTGTGCGGATGGAACTGCCGATCAACGACTAAAGCATTAAGAAAACGGCGGGTAATTCACAGTTCTACAGGACAATCTACCTGTTTGCGATTTACGCTACATCGCTTACACTTAATTAAGGAAATTAGCGCTTCAGTTTATCTTTCTGTCCTACGCGCGCACGACTGCGTTGGACATCGTTCATTCGGAGGAATTCATGGGACGTCTGCGTATATTTTTGATCGCTGCCATCCTGATTATCATTGTTGGCTTGGTCATCGTAGTTGTCCTGCCGCAATTGAGTCCGGCTGCACCCGTTGAACCATCGGACACAGGTGATCAACAGGCCGTCGCGCAGGAACCACAATCTACGCCTCTGCCAACCGCCACGCCAATCATATTTATTGACTTGGTTATTGCTGTACAAGAACTCCCACGCGGTATCGTTATTCCGCCGAACGCGGTCGCAGTTCGCCCGTGGCCGCAAGACGCTGCTCCGATTAACGCCATTACCAATATGGAAGACGTTATCGGCAAGCGCGCGCGCACGGACATCTTCCGCGAGCAGCCGATCCTGAGCAACATGGTTGTCGATGACCTAACTGGCGCGGCACACGTCGGATCGGACGCCGCAGCCGTACTCCCTAGCGGGTTGCGCGCTGTTTCAATTCCGGTTGATCGCCTCACCAGCATCGCTTACGCACCGCAAGACGGTGACCGCGTTGACCTGATCATTTCGCTGCTGTTTGTCGATATTGACGAAGCCTTCCAAACCATCGTCCCGAACCAAATCACGCTGTTCCAGAGGACTGATGATGGAGGCATTCAACTCTTAGAGCCGATTGAGGGTCGTGTCGATAGTACGTCGCTCGGCTCGGTCATTGTCGGACCTTCGGAGCGTCAGCGCCCACGCCTCGTCACACAAATGACGATTCAAGATGCGTTGATCGTCCACATGGGGAACTTCCCGACCGACGGACGGTTCATCGGCATACCGCCGACGCCAACCCCCGTACCGGTCGAGGGTGAGACAGAAAACGGAACGCCGCCGCCGCCCACAGCTACACCCGCGCGCCCCGACATTGTCACGCTTGGCGTTTCTCCTCAGGAAGCCATCGTCTTGACGTGGTTGATCGAGGCGAAAGTCCCAGTTACGCTTGCGCTGCGGTCGTCAAGCGACACCGCGCGCGCATCCACTAGCGAAGTTACGCTAGATTATATGATGGGGCAGTATGCCATCACTCTGCCGGGCAAACGACCGTTCACGATTGAACCGGCAATCCGCAGCATTCGTCAGTTAGTCGCCAGCGAAGAGATTTCACTGTCCGATAGCTCACAATAAGCGGTGATGCGGTTTAGGATGTAAGGGGACTATGCAAGCCAAAAAAGAGACGAACTTCATCAATGTGTTGATCGTTGACGACATTCAGGAGACGCGCGAAAACATCAAGAAGCTGCTCTCCTTCGAGGAAGAGTTCAAGGTTGTCGGCTCGGTGGGCACGGGGCGCGAAGCGCTCAAGGCTACGATAGAGACGCGCCCCGACATCGTGATTATGGACATCAATATGCCGGATATGGACGGCATTCAGGCGACGAACGAGATCACCAAAGCCGTTCCGACCGCTGCCGTTATCATGATGTCGGTGCAAACCGACGCCGATTACATGCGTAAAGCGATGCAAGCAGGCGCTCGCCAATTTCTCGGCAAGCCGATTGACCCGGACGAGCTTTACAGCACCATTCGTTCCGTCTATAAAAATCACGAACCGATTCGTCGCCAAGCGATGGCGATGCAAGACATGCCGATGGATGTGCGTAAAGCCAAGACAACGTCGAACGATGGCGGCGAAATTCGGGCTGGAAACATCATCGTCGTCTACAGCCCGCAAGGGGGTGTCGGCTGCACCACTATCGCGACGAACCTTGCCGCAGGGTTGATGCGTAAGGGCATCAAGGTGCTGCTGATTGACGCTGACCTTCAATTCGGCGACGTTGGCGTGTTCCTCAAACTGCAATCGCAGTCCACCCTGCTCGATCTGGTTGGCAAGATCGATGATTTGGATACGGATTTCTTCGACAGTATCGTTGCAACGCACGAAAGCGGACTCAAGGTGCTGCTTGGACCTCAGCGTCCAGAATACGCTGAAGAAGTCGAAACTGTGCCGACAGCGGTTTCTCGCATTATCGAAAAGATCGCCAACAGCTACGACTTTATCGTCGTAGACACGAGCCGTAAGATTGACGAACAGCTGCTCTCGCTAACCGATATCGCTACGAAGGTGGTGCTGGTCGCTACCCCTACCCTCGCGGCAGTCAAGAATACGCGCTTCGTGCTTGATCTATTCGAGCGCTTGAACTATCCGCCTGATAAGACGATGTTCATCTTGAACCGCGTCGAGGACGACCGCAACCGGAATCGGGTCACCATTCCGACGGAAGTGATCGAGAAACATCTGAAGAAGGCGACTGAAGCCAAAATTCCACTCAACGAGCCGATTGTCTTAAGCGCCGTCAACAAAGGCGTTCCCGTCGTCGCTTCGCGCGACCGGAGCAAATCCCCAATTAAGGAATTGCTCGAATTTTCGGATCAAATCTACAGTTCGATGATGAATGCAGGCGAAGAAGCAGACGATACAGAGGATAAGCCCACGAAAAAGATTGGCTTAGGCTTCCTCGGTAGAAACTAAAAGAACGCCAAGCACGATTTGTACTTAACGTAAGATCAACAGCGGAGACTGGAGACGGATGCTATGTCGTTACTGAGACGAATTGAAAAAGGCGGTTCGGGCGGGGGTGATACTCCACCGGGACGCGACGACGGGGGCGCAGCTCCCGAAAGTGGCGGCGCCGACGAATCACGCCTCTCGGCTATGCGTTCGCGCAACCAGCAGGTGATCGGGCGCTCGCCCGGTCGCGCCGAAAACTCCTACGTCGATTTGAAAACGCGCGTCCAAAATCGCCTGCTCTCCGAGCTTGATCAATCGATGGACTTGACCCGCAAGAACGAAGTGCGGGCGCACATCGAAGAATTGTTCAACGCCATTCTCGCTGAAGAAAGCATGGTATTGGCACGGCAAGAACGTCAGCGCCTGTTTGAGTCGATTGTCGCAGAAATCCTCGGTTTCGGGCCGCTCGAAGTTCTACTGGCAGATGAAACTGTGACCGAGATCATGGTCAATGGCCCGAAGAATATTTTCGTCGAGCGCAAGGGTAATATCACGCGCGCGAATATTGCCTTCGAGGATGATGATCATGTTTTGCGCAGTCTCGACCGCATCGTCGCGCCGCTTGGTCGCCGTGTTGACGAAAGTTCGCCGCTGGTCGATGCCCGTCTGCCTGACGGTTCGCGCGTGAATGCAGTCATTCGCCCGGTCGCACTGGTTGGACCGACGATCACCATCCGTAAATTTTTCAAGAAACCGCTCACAACCGACGACCTGATCCGCTTCGGCTCGATCACGAAAGAGATCGTTGAATTCTTGCGCGCGTGCATTATCGGACGATTGAATACCATCGTCTCCGGCGGCACGGGTTCGGGTAAAACGACGCTGCTCAACGTGCTCTCTAGTTTCATTCCGAACGATGAGCGCATCGTCACGATTGAAAACGCCGCCGAACTGCAACTGCGGCAGGAGCACGTCGTCACCTTAGAAAGCCGCCCACCCAACATTGAAGGTAAGGGCGCGATCACCATCCAAGACTTGGTCGTCAACTCGCTGCGTATGCGCCCCGACCGGATCATCGTCGGGGAATGCCGCTCTGGCGAAGCGCTCGACATGCTTCAGGCAATGAACACGGGTCATGATGGATCGCTGACGACCGCCCATTCCAACAGCCCGCGCGATACGATTTCCCGCCTCGAAGTGATGTGCCTGATGGCAGGCATGGACTTACCTATCCGCGCTATCCGCGAGCAAATCGCCAGCGCGCTCGATCTGGTCGTCCATCAGGAACGTTTGCGCGACGGTTCGCGTAAGATCGTCAAAGTCACCGAAGTGCAGGGCATGGAGGGTGACATGATCACCATGTCAGACATCTTCGAATTTGAACAGACGGGCGTCGAAGGCGGCAAAATCGTCGGGCGCATCCGTCCAACCGGCATTCGACCGAAGTTCACCGACCGTATCGAAGCAGCGGGTATCTACCTGCCGCCATCGGTGTTCGGTGTGGGTCGCTACTAGATACGTGGAGGGGAAGCGCTTAACCGCCTTTCCGCCTTCTTATTGCAATGAATTTTGCACGATCATGGAGTAATCACGATGGAGATTAGTCCCGTATTGATCATCGGTGTCGCCGTCGCCATCGCTGTCGGCGTGATCATCTGGGGAATCATTAGCGTCCGTTCTGAAAAAGACATCATCGAAGAACGTCTTTCTCGCATTGAAGACGCGAATATGTCTTATCTTGAACTGGAGAGCGCCCCGGAGGAGAAACCCACCGAAAAGAAGGGCAGCGCGCTTCAGGATCGGCTCGATAGTCTCGTTTCGGAACGCACTTTCGGCAAAACGTGGCGACAGCAGCTTTCACGCGCAGACATCAAACTGACGGTATCGGAATACGCCGCCGTTCACGTTTTCAGCATGTTCGGTTTTTTTGCCCTCGGCTACTTCGTGTTGTTCGGGCAGCAGCTCGTGATGGCGATTGTCGCTGGTTTCGTTGGCTTTTTCGCCCCACGCATCTACGTTTCACGCATCACCGGAACCCGGCTGAAACGGTTTGAGAATCAGCTTCCAGATACGCTCGGTTTGTGGGTCAACGCGCTGCGTTCTGGCTACAGCGTGCTTCAATCGATGGAAGCGATTGCCCGTGATGCACCCGAACCCACCGCAACCGAGTTCAAGCGTGTTGTACAAGAAGTCCAGCTTGGTATCGACGTGGGCGACGCGCTGGATCATCTGCTCAACCGCGTCGAAAGTGAAGACCTTGACCTCGTGATCACGGCGGTCAACATTCAACGCGAGGTTGGTGGTAATCTGGCGGAAATTCTCGACGTCATCAGCCACACCGTCCGCGAGCGGATCAAAATCAAGGGCGAGATTAGCGTGCTGACGGCGCAAGGACGCGCTACCGGCTATCTGATCAGCTTTCTGCCGATCGTGCTGGCATTGTTCCTGTATGGGATCAATCCCGGTTACATGGGCAACCTGTTCGAGAATCGTACCTGTGGCTGGCCGATGTTAGGCATTGGTCTAGCCCTGATTGGAATCGGTTTTGCCATCGTTCAGAAAATCGTAGATATCGATATTTAGGTGACGTATGGAAGCCATTATTGTACTTGCTGTAGTGATCGTCGGAGCAGTTGTTTTCGGGGGTCTTGTCTACGTCGGCATGAAAGAAGATCGCGGACGCGACCCGCTGCAAGAACGTTTGCAGGAATACGACGATAAAGAACTTCCGCAGTCGCTAGAGGAGATCGAGCTTTCGCTCTCCTTCCGCGACCGCGTGCTGCTGCCCTTGATGCGCACGCTCGCGAATATGACGACGAAATTCACACCGCAGAAGCAGCTTGAAGAAGCACGCCATCAAATTGAACTCGCGGGCATGAATCTCGACCCGGCTTCTTTCTTTGCGATGCGTATCATCGTCACAATTGCGTTCGGCTTGGGCGCGTTTTTCGTCTTCTTCGTCGGTTCAAGCTCGACTGCACCGGGAACGGCACTGCTGTATACGCTCGGCGCGGTCGGGTTAGGTTACTTCTTCCCGGTTCTGTACCTGAAAAGCAAGATTTCTCGTCGTCAAGAAGCGATCTGGCGGGCGCTGCCGGACGCGCTCGACCTGCTGGTCATCTGCGTCGAAGCGGGTCTTGGCTTCGACATGGCAATGGGCAAGGTTTACGAGAAATGGGAAAATGACCTTGCTATCGCTTTCGGCCGTGTCCTGCGCGAAATCCAGCTTGGTAAGCAGCGCCGTGACGCGCTGCGCGACATGGCAAGCCGCATGGACGTCCCCGACGTCACGGCTTTCGTCGCCGCCATCATCCAAGCTGACCAACTCGGCGTCAGCATGTCGAAAATTCTGCGCATCCAGTCGGATCAAATGCGTGTGAAGCGCCGTCAAAAAGCGCAGGAAAAAGCCCATCAAGCGCCGGTCAAGATGATGCTGCCGATGGTTTTCCTGATCTTCCCGTCGATCTGGATCGTACTGTTGGGGCCATCAATTATCATCCTGATGAAGACGCAAGAGGTCGGCGCTGTCTTTTAGTCTCATGCTGCTTTACCGCCTGAGGAGGACGCGATCACTCGTGAATTCGATCAGCCTCAGGCTCAGCGGAGGGTGACGCCCGCTCTGAGCCTGAGACAGATCTTCAACGCAGGCGTTGACCTGCTCTTCCCCCCGCGCTGTGCGGGCTGTGGGCGCGTAGATACCTCTTGGTGTGCCGCCTGCCAGCAAGCGCTCGATACATTACCGCTCCAAATCCAATACGCAACGCTTCCGCTATTCACCCACAGCGCGGCAACAGGCATCCACGAAGGAAAACTTCAACAAGCGGTTCACGCGCTCAAATATGCCGACGCCTTGATGCTCGCTACGCCGCTGAGCGAACGCATGATCGCCTGTTTGCAGGCATTACACTGGCAGTTTGACCTGATCGCTCCCGTTCCTCTCCACACTGTTCGTTTGCGTCAGCGGCGGTACAATCAAGCAGAATTGCTGGCGGAAGCACTGGCAGAGGCTTTTGGCATTCGCTGCGCGCCACGAGCACTTGAACGCCTGCGCGATACCCCGCCTCAAGTGGGATTGAACCGCCAGCAGCGATGGGCGAACGTTCATCAGGCATTCGCGGCAGACCCGGCACAAGTGACGGGCGCAGCGATCCTCTTGATCGATGACGTATTTACGACGGGCGCGACACTGCAAGCCTGTGCGCGGGCAGCGCTCGACGCAGGCGCACGGACTGTCATGAGTTTGACGGTCACAGCGGCGCGGTGACGGTATGCTGTCAATTGATGACGGTAGCGCCGTCATTTGAATTCACAAAGGAGTGCAGAATGATGGACATCAAGATTCAGGGTCACAATCTCAAAGTTACCGATGCACTGCGCGATTACGTCCACAAGAAACTGGAAAAGATTGACCGCTACCTGCCCAACATCATGGAAGTGAGAGTCGAGCTTGGGCGCGAACACACCAAACGCGGCGAGGATTTGTCTGTCGCGCAGATTACCCTGCACCACAAACGCGGCGCAATTTTACGCGCGCAGGAGACGATTAGCGGCGAAATCGAAGCAGCGTTGAACCTTGCCGTCGATAAGATGTACCGCCAGATTCAACGCTTCAAGGGTAAGCGCTCACGTAAAGGACGAGGCAGCTTCGGCGCGTCGCTTGAGGAACTCGATCTTGCTGAAGCAATTCCAGAAATCGAACTGATTGACGAAAATGGCGAAGAAGCCGAACAGCAGATCATCCGCCATAAGGACGTGTCGATTACGGCGATGAACGAAGAAGAAGCGCTCGAACAGATGGAACTGCTCGGTCACACGTTTTTCATGTTTTTCAACGAGGCGACGGGCAGCATCAACGTGATCTACAAGCGACATACCGAAGGCTATGGCGTGTTGATCCCGCACGTCGAATAGATCACACCGTAGGGGCAGGTCTGAAACCCGCCCTTACGTTACCCCGCGCAATCGTGCTATCTCCACATACTGCGCAGCAGCCAATATTTCTCTAACTCGTACCACGCCATCAACACACTGAGGCGCAGCCCGTGCAAGCCGTCGATATAGCCCTTGAGGGTGACAAAGCGCCACCAGAACTGGCGCAGCGGCTGCAACACGTAATTCTGCGGCTTGGGGTGAACGCCCTGATCGAACATGATACGGGCATTGTAGGTACTGTAGCGGCGCTGTTTGGCACGAAACTGAGTGAAGTCGCGGTAGTTGTGGTGAACGAGCGCATGTTTGAGCGTGCCCTCTTTTCCGTCTAGCACGACGACCTCGTGAACCTGCCGCACTGGATCGTAGTGAGCGCGACCGACGCATAACAGCCGCGTCTGATAATCGGGATACCAGCCCGCGCCGCGCGTCAATTTGCCGAAGATGTAATTCTCACGCGGGATGCGAAAGCCCGCGTAATCAAGATAACCAATGCTCTCGCGGATTTCCGCCGCCAGCGCCAGCGGGACGCGCTCGTCCGCATCAACGAACAGCACCCAGTCCGCCGAGTCGCGCACAGCATCAAGCGCGGCGTTGCGCTGATCAGCGTAATTATCAAAAGTACGCTCAATCACGTCCGCGCCAACTTCGCGCGCGCGATCAACGGTCGCGTCGGTGCTGTGCGAGTCAAAAACGAGGATGCGGTTGGCAAAGTGCAGCGTCTCGATACAATCCGCGACGTGCTGCGCCTCATTGTAGGTGAGAATGATCACTGTCAGCCACACCATCTCACGCTCCGCCTAAGGCAAGGCGCTGTACCGCGCGATAGGCGTCACGCAACGCAGGATCGTCGGTCTGGCGCCTTTTGCGCGCCATGCCCAATACGATCATGCCGCGCGCCAGCAGCCGTTTATGTGCGGGATAATGCAGCCGAAACAACAGCAACCTGCTTGTCCACAGATCGACGACGCTGCGCGGGCGAACCTGCCCTGTGCTTGCGCCGCCAAAATGGGTCACGCGCGCCGCCGGAACACAGCAGACCCGCCAGCCCACGTCACGGATACGCCACGCCCAGTCGATTTCCTCACAGTACATGAAGAACTGTTCGTCAAAGCCGCCTGTGCGCGTGATCACCTCGCGGCGCAGCATCATGGTCGCGCCCAGCACGAAATCGACCTTGAAGGGCAGCATTTGATCGTAGTATTTTCGTGGATAGCGCCCATTAAACCAGCTCTCGATCAAGCGACCGGGTGTCGGAAAAAACTCGACCCACAACTGGCGCAGATCGGGGAAAGCAAAGGCGCTGTTCTGAAAGCGCCCATCCCCGTAGTTCAAACGCGCACCGACTAGCCCGATCTTGGCGTCCGCCAGCAGTGTTTCGTAGAGCGCGTGGGTTGCGCCGGGCTGCGTGATCGTGTCGGAGTTGAGCAGGTAAACCGCCTCCGGCAGACCATCGGCGCGCATCGCTTCAAGCGCGAGGTTGTTCGCCCGCCCAAAGCCGACGTTCTCGGCGCAGACGATCAGCTTCACCGGTGGGAATGCTGCCGCAATCGCTTGCGGCGATCCATCGGTCGAAGCGCTGTCCACCACATAAACGTCTGCCGCGAGATCGCTCGCTTCCAAGTCGGCGTAGAGACTGCGCAGCGCTTCGAGCGTCAGTTCGCGCGTATTCCACGAGACAATCACGACGGCAAGCATCACTGCCCTAGCTGCGCCAGATCAACCCCTGCCCGATTGAGGAAGCTGCGTAAGCCCGCGAGGTCGGAGTCGCTGATTGCCAGCACTTGATCCTGCGGGACAAGCGCGGCGAGCACCTCCGCTCGTGACCCATTGCCAATCGAAATCAGGGCATCGGTCAGCTTCTGCTGCTCACC
This sequence comes from Aggregatilineales bacterium, assembly GCA_038260485.1. GTDB lineage: Bacteria > Chloroflexota > Anaerolineae > Aggregatilineales > Phototrophicaceae > Flexifilum. Next base: position 13,298 of record JBBSNT010000036.1, read on the forward strand.
GAGGGGAAGCTGCACCGGATAGACCAAGACGGCATAGGGGATGGTGATCGACTGGTCAAGCGTTCGCACAGAGATGCGCACACTAGCAGGCAGCGCGGCAAAGGCGCTGGCAGCCATTCCAGCGGCGTCGCACGTCCCGTCGCTGACCGCACGAACCATCTGAGCGGGATCGTTATAATCGGTGACACTCGCCAGCGCGTCAGGCATCACGCCCGCCACACGCAGCATCAACGACGGGATCAACCACGTAAATGGATCGGTATAACCTAAACGGCAGAAGGCTTTCTCGCTGAGGTCGCCCGCGCCGGTGATTTCGGAGTCGGTGGCGACGACCAGAACCGCTTCGTCGCCAGTCGTGGCGCTAGAGCGCGTCCCACGCTGGACTTCAAGGGCGGGGCTGCCACAGGCGCGTGCGTCCGCAGCCATCGCTGCTAGACCGCCCAACCATGCCGCCGAGACCGTCCCCGAAACCGAATCGCAGAGCGCCGCCAGCGCTTCAGCATCGTTTTCGACCAATTCGACCGCGACCGTTAGATCGGTCGCTTCGAGCATCGCCGCTTCTAGATCGCTGATCGCGCTGTCGATTGCCGGCTGCGCGCGCCCCAGCGACTCTGTCGTTTGCGGAGCGACAATTTTCAGATGCAGCGGATTATTGGTCGAGCCAACCGGAATCGGCGTCGGCAGCGGGGGCAGCGGCGTCGAGCGCGGTGTCGGCGTCATCGATGGGCGTGGCGTCGGCGCTGCTGCCCTACCGCGACACGAACTCAACGCCAGAACGACCGCCACGAGGGCAATTGTCAGGATGATCGCTTTGCGATTAATCTTGCCTGCCTCCGATCAGCATTGGAGATGTGAGCAATTTAAATACCAACCATCTCGAAAAGTCGAAACTCATACCCGTATCGTAAGGGCGTTCACCATTCCATTCAGCTTAAGGTTCATCCGACGGCGTGGTGGACGCGACAAGCTGCACCGAGCGCGACCCGACGACGTTGTTCACGTCGCTAATCGCGACGCTCTCGTGAATCAAGCCTGCCCAGCAATCTTGCGGGCTGCGGATGTCGGCGTCGGTCATACGAACCGCGCCCCAAACGACCGCCCGTCCGCCCGCAGGCAGATAGTAGTAAACGTTGTCGTTTTCGGGATCATGGACAACATCGAGCGTGTCTGCGCTGCCTAGTGCCCAGCGCCAAGGATAATCGCTCATCGCTGAGGTGCAGTCAAGTCCAACGCGCCACGCGCCGGGTTCGTCCGGCAAACCGAGCGTTGATGCGCGCTGATCCCATGCGTAGACCGTACCCGGTTGGGGTCCCGTCGTGCGAATCGACACATCGCCATAGTTCTCGACGGTCAGCTTGAAGACCAGCATATCGCCGATGGGCAGCGTAATGGTGTTCATCGACAGCAGCGCCGGATCATCCGGTGGCGTGACCAACGCTCCCTGATGGTCGGCAGCACTGTAAAAGCCCTCGTCCCACTGTCGCGCCTCAAAAACGACGGTCGCGCCCGTCACTTGAGGGACGATTTGCGCGAACGGCTTGCCGCCCTGCTCAATCGTGATGGTCGCTGTACGCTGCACTTCTTGCCCGACCAAATCTTGCGCATCGGCGATCACGGTATAGGCGCCATCGGGCGGCGGATCGACATTCATATCAACGCCGCCATCATAGTCGAACAGATGCCGCCCCGCTTCGCCCAAACGCACGGCTTCCTGACGCTCCGAGAGCGGGAACTGCTCGCCCTGTGATCCAACAAGGTAGGCTTTCAGATCGGCAGGCTTGCTCAGAAAGACGTTGATCGCGGTGCGGTCGTGGATGCCATCCTGATTAGGCGTAAAAACTGAGGGCGACACGCTGAACTCGGTCAGCAGCGGCAGCGCCGCGTCGCCGTTCTGGATCGTCAGCGTGCCGCTGTGCGAATCGGTTTCGCCGGACTGTTCTTCGGCGTTGAGTTCCCACGTATAGACGCCGTCCGGGATCAAACGACGGATGATTTGCTGACCGCCAAACTCCTCACCCGGCAGCGTGAAACCCGCCACCACCCCGCTAAAAGCAACGTTGTAGTCGTTAGGGATGCGCGCCTCGTCAGTGCGAAACGCATAGATCGTCCCATCTTGAGCCGTGAACGTCAGCGTGATGTGGGCATTGCGCGACAGCCCGTAGGTGAAGATGGTGATGTCGTCGCTGCCGTCGGCATTGGGCGAGATCAACTCCGGCGCGAACGCCGCGTCGGTGATCAGTGGTCGCGGCGGCGCGATCAACATCTGCCCGATCAAGACGATCACGACCACCACGATCAGCGCCACAACCAGAGACAGCCAAATTGGAATCCGCATTGCGCTTCGTATCCTAGCCTTCCAAACCGGACAAGTCTAAGCGGATTGCCCAGAGAAATCAATGTTGCGCGCCGAGCAGCAATCGGTTGATACGAACGCCCGTTCTACGCTTTCATCCTTGCCGTCATTGGTGTAAAATGAGGCTATTCCCCCATTTTGCTTTTCATCTAAGGAATCAGATTGACCGATACCATTGGCGCAAACGATTTTTACACCATCGAAAATGCCGACATCGACGCTGACGGCTTGATCGAATGCGCAATTATTCCCTTGCGCGAGGGCATTATTTTTCCGAACGTTATCTCGCCGATTTCGCTGCTCGGCAAACGCGCGCTTGCTGCCGCCGAAGCCGCACATGAGGCACAGAAAACCTTGATTGGCGTCGCTCAGATCGACTCTAACGCGGTCGATCCGGGCGCAGATAAGCTGTTCAAAACGGGCGTCGAAATCGCGCTGGGGCGGATTCTGCGGATGCCCGACGACAGCTTCAGCGCGCTGGCGCAGGGTCGCCGCCGCGTCGAAATCGTCGAGTTCACGCAAGCACGTCCCTATTTGGTTGCCAAAGCGCGCCCGCTCGAAGAACTCAACCCGAACACGCGCAAAGCCAGCGCGACGATGCAGGCAGTCCTGAACCTGTTCAAGCGCGCCATCGAACTGAATGACAACATTCCTGAGGAGGTGCTGCTCTACGCCCTCAATGCCAATAATCCGGGCTGGCTCTCCGACTTGATCGCCTCGACACTGACCTTGCCGACCGAGGAGCGCCAACGCCTGCTGGAAATGCTCGACGTTGAGCAGCGGCTCGATCACGTCGCGGAACTGCTCGATCAAGAGCTGAACGTGCTCGAACTTAAGGATGAAATCACGAGCCAAATTCATCAAGAGATGGATCGCACGCAGCGCGAGATTTACCTGCGCGAACAGATGCGCATCATCCAGAGCGAACTTGACGAGGAAGACGTCTTTCAGCAGGAGATCAACGAAGTCCGCGAGGAAATTCTGCAAGCGAACCTGCCGCCTGAAGTCAACGAGAAGGCGACGAAAGAACTCTCGCGGTTGGCAATGATGCCGCCGATGTCACCGGAAGTCGGGATCGTGCGCACGTACATCGACTGGCTGACGAGCGTGCCGTGGAACAAAATGACCGACGATCAGCTTGAGGTCAAGCCCGCGCAGGAAATCCTTGACCGCGAACACTACGGCTTACCGAAGGTCAAAGACCGCATTCTCGAATATATCGCTGTGCGCAAACTCGCGCCGCAGCAGCAGAACAGCCCGATTCTATGCTTTGTTGGTCCACCCGGTGTTGGTAAAACGTCGCTCGGTAAGAGTATCGCGGCGGCACTAGGGCGCGAATTCGTGCGCGTCAGCCTCGGCGGGGTGCGCGACGAAGCCGAAATTCGTGGACACCGCCGGACATACATCGGGGCGCTGCCGGGTCGTATTATTCAGACAATGCGCCGCGCCGGTACGATCAATCCCGTGTTCATGCTCGATGAAATCGACAAGCTGGGCATGGATTTTCGTGGCGATCCGGCGTCGGCGCTGCTCGAAATCCTCGACCCGGAGCAAAATTTCGCCTTCTTCGACCATTATCTCGACGTCCCCTACGATCTGTCGAAGGTGCTGTTCATCACCACTGCCAACGAACTCGACCCGCTGCCGCCTGCCCTGCTCGACCGTCTGGAACTGATCGAGTTCAGCGGCTACACCGAAGAAGAAAAGATCGCTATCGCACGTCAGTTCTTGATCCCGAAGGTCGTCGAGGTCAATGGCTTGGATGGGCGCAAAGTGCACTTCACGGACGCCTCGCTGCGGTCATTGATTCGGGAATACACCTATGAAGCGGGCGTGCGTAACCTCAACCGCGAACTTGCGAACGTCTGCCGCAAAGTCGCGCGTTTGGTGGCGGAAGCAAAACGCCACCCTGCAACCATCGAGATCAAGCACCTGACGCGCTTTTTGGGTCCCGCACCGTTCGACGACATCCGCGCCAACGACACCGACGAAGTCGGCGTGGCGACTGGTATGGCATGGACGGCGTTTGGCGGCGATATTCTGACTATCGAGGTGCAGGTGCTGCCGGGTAAGGGATCGCTGATGCTGACGGGGTCGCTCGGTGACGTGATGCAGGAGTCCGCGCAAGCGGCACTGAGCTATCTACGCTCACGGGCGGAAGACCTCAACGTGCCGCACGAGGATTTCGAGAACTTCGACATTCACGTTCACCTGCCCGAAGGCGCAGTGCCCAAAGAAGGACCCTCCGCAGGTATCACGTTAGCGACAACGATGATCTCGGCGTTCACCGAACGCAAGATTCGCAGCGACTTCGCCATGACGGGCGAAATCACGCTGCGCGGCAAGGTGCTGCCGGTCGGCGGCGTCAAGGAAAAGGTGCTCGCCGCGCGCCGCGCGCAAATCAAGCATATAATCCTGCCTAAGCAGAACGAGCGCGATCTGGTAGACATTCCGAAGGACGCGCGCCAAGATTTAGACCTGCACTTCGTCGAGAATATGCAGGAAGTGATCGACCTCGTGCTGCTGCCCGCGCCAGAAGGCGAACGAAAGCTCGACCGTCAGCGCCGCGAGCGCGAGAAAGACGGGCAAGACGAAGATGATTAACCGCAGCGGAGCGCTTGACGCTCTGCCCGTATAATCGTTAGGACGGCATGAGTTCGGAAGACCTGTGGCAAATCGTTAAATCAGGGCGATCCGAACGCCTCGACTGGTTGAGCGAAAATGCACCGCTCGACACGATGGCGACGATCCTCACTGCGATGGCAAACAGTCACGGCGGCACGCTGGTGCTTGGCATCATCGGTCCCGCCGCGACTGTCGTTGGCGTGCGCGACTCCGGCAATGCGATTGATCGGGTGATTCAAGCGGCGCTCAGCGTCGAACCCCCGCTGATCATCCCGATGCCGCGCGTCACCCCGCTCAAAGATAAGCAGGTGATCCTCGTCCACATTCCGCCGGGGATGCCCCACCTCTATGCGCTCGATGGACGCTACTTGAGTCGTCAAGGCATTGACAACATCGCCCTCAAACCGCGCGAA
>JBBSNT010000037.1:0-18583 GCA_038260485.1 Aggregatilineales bacterium
GAAGACATTCCGCGCCTGACCGAACTGCCGCCGGGATGCGCCTTTCATCCGCGCTGCCCTTGGTTTGTCCCCGGTGTCTGCGATACCGAAATCCCGCCGCTCAAGCAAGCACCGGACACCCTCAGTGACGCGCGGGTCGCCTGCATCCCCTTGACGGAAGGGCGCGAGCTTAAGCTGTTCACATGAACCGCGACGCACTGCTTGCCTTCTTTCGAGGCGGCGTTTTTATCGCGGGCTTGGCGCTGGTCTTGATGCTCTCGCTCCCCAGCGATAGCGCCGAATTCGTCGTCTCAACCTGTTCGCTGATGATCGGCTTAGCGCTGATCATCGGCGTCGCCATCGTCACGCTCATGACCCGTCACTAACGGCACAGACCACCTTGAACCATCGGCTTGATTCTCACTCCGTGCCGATCAACAATCGAGTCACTTGAACCGAGTCGTATTTCCTGCTTGAAAGTCCCCCCTTCATGAACATGCTCAAGCGCGAGCACACAGCCCTGCTGCTGATCGCCTGCTTCATTTTCTTCACGATGGCGCTCCCGATTGGCATCCTCAACGCCGCGTGGACGTACATACAAGTCAGCTACGGCGTCTCGCTCGACTCGCTCGGCGTGCTGCTCTTTGCGGGGACGTGCGGCGCGCTGATCGGCACGTTCTTCAGCGGTCGCCTGATCGGACGCTTCGGCATGGGGCGCTATCTCAGCACGGGCAGCGTCGTCATGGTATTGGGTCTGTTCGGCTACACCATCGCCCCATCATGGATCGCGCTGATCGCCACCGCCTTCTTGACCACGCTCGGCTTCAGCGTCTTCAACGCGGGGCTGAACACCTTCGTCTCGTCAAACTACAGCACCGGGCAATTGAATTGGCTCCACGCCGCCTACGCGCTCGGTACCACCGTCGGACCGACGATGGCGACCCTGATCGTCGAGCAGGCGAATCAGTCGTGGCACCTGAGTTACGCGGTCGTCTGCGTGCTCATGATCGGCATCGCGGTCGTGATCTTCACCACCCGCGACCGCTGGACGCTCCCGACCGAAGACGACACCCTGAACACCATCCCCGGTCAAGCGATCAAGCGCGCAAATATCTGGGAGTCGCTGCGCCTGCCCGCTGTGCTCATCGGCATGACGCTGTTCTTCGTCAACAGCGGCGTGATCGCCGGCACGGGGCAGCTCTCTAAGACGCTCCTGACCGCCCGCAACATCGCCGGGGCAGGCTACTGGATCAGCTTGTACTGGGCATTCTTCTTCTTCGGGCGCGTGATCATGGGCTTCGTCGCCAGCCGCCTCAACAATGCGATGCTGCTGCGCACCTGCATGATCGGCATGGGGATTGGGGCAGGGCTGTTGTGGCAGCACAGCAGCGATACGCTCAATCTTGTCGGGCTGGCGTTGGTCGGCTTCTCCGCCGCACCGATCTTCCCGACACTGGTCGCTGAAACGCGCCGCAACGTTTCGTTAGCGCACCGCCCCAACGCGATTGGCTTTCAGTTGACAGCATCGGCGCTCGGCTCGTCGATCATCCCCGGCGCGATGGCGTGGCTGGCGGAGCATTCCAGCGTAGACTTGATCGGCGCGCTCCCCGTCGTCGGCATCGCTATCGTCCTCGCGCTCTACGAGTTCTCCCTGCGGCGGCGCGAAGCGCATATTTCATCTGCACCGGTTAAGTCGGTACAATAACCCCATGATTTGTTCAAGCGCACGGAAACGGTGAAATCCATTCATGACTAGCATCGCCATTGGCATCGACATCGGCGGGACGAAGATCGCCTTCGTCGCCGCAGACCGCGACGGACACGTCCTCGCTACCCACACCGAGCCAACTCTCGCCGCTGAGGGCATCGATCCAGTCATCGAGCGGATCGCGCACGGCATCGCACAAGTGCGCGTGCAGGTGCGCGGCGATCACCCGCTTGCCGGAGTCGGCATCGGCGTGCCCGGCGCGGTGCTCGATGGCGTGGCGCAAAACGCGGTCAACCTCGGCTGGCGCGACGTACCGCTGGTCGCCAACGTGCGCGCCGCCATCGACGGTGACGTCCCCGTCATCGCCCAGAACGACGTCAAAGTGATTTCGATTGCCGAAATGATCTTCGGCGCGGCGCGCGGCGTCCGCGATTTCGTTTACCTCGCCATCGGCACGGGTTTGGGCGGTGGCGCGGTCAGCGGCGGACAATTAGTCAGCGGCGTCAACGGCTTTGCGATGGAATTGGGGCACATCTCGCTCGATCCCAACGGACGCCTGTGCAACTGTGGCAATCGCGGCTGCGTCGAGATGTACGTCTCTGGCAAAGGCTTCGTCACCGGCGCAAACGTCCACCTGCCTGATTACCCGCAGAGTTCGCTTGCGTCCGGCGAGATCACCACCCGCGCCATCCTCGACGCCGCCCGCAAGGGCGATCCGCTGGCGTTGCGCGTGATCGACGAGGCGGTTGACGCGCTCGGCACAGCGATGGCGTGGAGCGCCGCCGTCCTCGATCCAGCGCTGATCGTGTTGGGCGGCGGCTTAGGTCACGCCGCCAGCGATCTGCTCTACGCGCGCGCGACCGCCGTCATGAACGCCCGCCTGATCCCTGACCTGCGCGACCGCATCGACGTCCAGCCCTCGCAGATCGAATCGAGCGCGCTCGGCGCAGCCGCCCTCGTCTGGCACGAACTCGCCGCCAGCGACTAGCGCTCGCTTTTAGCCAATCGCCACTGGCTTCCCGTCGTTCTCCATCGATTCCTGCGCCGCTTCAAGCATCTGCACGACCGTATAGCCATCCACGCCATCGCTGATCGGCGTCGCGCCCGTGCGGATGCACTCGATAAAGTGAGCGCACTCGGCGCGCAGCGGTTCGGTTGTTTCCAGCTTCGGGATCGTGATGTCGCCCCCGCGCGTGATCAGCTTGAATTCGCCAAAGTCGTTGGGCAGCTTGTCCGGCATTACGCCGCGATCATAAATCCGCAGCCGTTCGTCGCTCACGTCGTCGTAGATTGCCATTTTGCTCTCGCCGACCACCGTCATCCGCCGCACTTTACCCGGATCAAGCCAACTGACGTGGACGTTGGCGACTTCGCCGCCGGGATACTCCAGCGTGACGAACGCCACGTCTTCCAGCTTGCGACCGAGCAGCCGGAAACCCCGTGCAGTCACGCGATTTGGCGTCTTGCCGAGCACGAAGTTGATGATGCTGAAGTCGTGTGGCGCGAGGTTCCACATCGCGTTCAGGTCGTCGCGCACGATGCCGAGGTTCAGCCGCGCCGAGTACAAGTACAGCACGCGCCCCAGTTCACCGTTATCGACCAGCGCCTTGAGCGCCTTGACCGCCGGATTGTATTCAAAGACGTGTCCGACCATCAGCCGCAGGTTGTTCGCCGCCGCCAGATCGACCAGCGCTTTCGCGTCAGCGGCGTGCAGCGTCAGCGGCTTCTCGACCATCAGATGCTTGCCCGCTTCCAGCGCTTGCTTGCCCATCTCGGCGTGGACGTGGGCGGGCGTCGCCAACACGATTCCCTGCACCTCAGAGTCATTGAGCACGTCATCGTAGTTCGGCGTCGTCTTGACGCCGGGATAGCGCTGGGCGTTGGTTTGCAGCGCCTTCGGGTTGAGGTCGCAGACGGTATGCAGCACGGCGTCAGGCAGCCCCGCGATGTTACGGATCAAGTTCGGACCCCAGTAGCCGCTGCCGACGACAGCGATGTTGATTTTGTCAGTCATCTTGCTTCCTTACAGCATCAATTCAAACTGACCAATAGTAGCCCGAAAACGACCCACTTGGCGAACTACGGCAGGATCAACTTAGAGAAACAAGCGTGCAGTCGCAAAGAAAAACAGGGATAGACCTTTGCGTCCTTCATTTTTTCTTTGCGCCTTTGTGTTAAAGTTTTTCCGCGTTTTGAACGACAGCGGATTGGCTCGGTTTACGGCTCTCTCACCCGAACCTGCGATTGACCCTCGCCCGCGTATTCAGCGTCGATTGCACGTTGTCCAGCGTGTCCGCGAGTATCAGGTCGAACCAAACGTTCGCATAGCGATTCTTGATCAGCGTCCGCATCAGGTCGGCGGTGTCCGGCGTCGCCAGCACCGTCACCGCGAGGCTGCGGCTGCTGGGGATGAACTGTATCAGTTCCTCGTGCGTCGTCACAATCGGGCGAAACAGATTCCAATAGGCTTGGGCGGTGTCGAAGAACCACTGAGTATCCAGCCCCGGTCCCAGCAGCAGGATGTGAAAATCCGCCTGCCCGTGAATCGGCCCCGGCCCGACGATGATAGTTGCTTCAGGGGGCGGCACCGCGCCGCCTCCCATCACCGGCGTGTTCGGTACATCCTTGTAGACCGGCGCGACGTCGTCTAATCGGTCGATAGCCCGCACTGATCCGGGCAGGAAGTACAGGTCTTCTTTCCACAGGCACACGCCGAAGAACCAATCCGGCGCTTGGCGCGCGCTCCACTCGAACATGGCAATCGTTGCTTCGGCTTGGCTGTGTTCGTCGTAAGCGGGATAGCGCGTATCGGGTTGGTACTCGCCGTCGAGGAACGGATAAATGCCGCCTTCCGTGCCCACCACTGGAATCGCCTGCGATCCAAACATGCTGGCGCAGCGCTCATTGAACATCTTGCCCATCGCGATCAACCCGTTCGGATCGCCATACGGGGTCAGCGACGTGCCGCCGTAAACTGACCGTCCGGGATCGGCGGACTGCGCAATCGGGTCGTAAGGGTATTCGAAGTGCCAGCCCGCTTGCTGCGCAACCACCGAGTCGCTGTCGCGCGTGCTGGTCGGGCCACCGCCGGGGCGTTCCTGATAGAAGTGATTGTAGATGTACGGGTGCGTTGCGCAGTACATCCCGTTCGCCATCACCTGCGTGAAGCGCTGGTACTGGTTATCCGCCAAATACGTTAGGAAGGCTTCCATCCAAGGAATCGTCGCATAGCGTGGCTCGACCGTCTCCGACAGCGCGATGAAGCCCGGATACGCGCCGAGGCTGACCACGTATTCAGCGAACAGCAGCCAATTATCCATCAGCGGACGGATCACATTCGCGGTGTCTTCCCACGTCGGGTTGATGCCGTCGGGCCACTCGACGCCGAGGTTCGGCTCGTTGTAGAATTCGAACCACTTGCAGCCCGCCCGCACGAACGTCTGCACCAGTTGTTGCAGCTCACGGCTAAACGGCCCCGCGCCGTACTTCGGCACGTACAGCCGCGTGATCGGCGTAATATTGTGGTCGAGGAAGGTTTGCACGTCGTCGGCGTACTCGATCCCCGCCGCCAACAGTTTCACCCAGCCAAAATGCGGATCGATGTAGCGCGAGAAGGGCGGCGGCGTCTCAAATGCCACCGCGACGTGCATCCCGCGCGGGTTGTGTGACCACTCATAGTCGCTCAGCAGCATCGCATATCCTTTGCTCAAGAAGCGTTATGGTACTCGGCACGCTCGTGAGCGTCAATGTGAAGCCGCTTGAAAAGTGGGTATGATGAGAGCAGTTTGCACTGACGAAGGGATAGACGATGGTTGTAAGTCTTGAGGGCGTCATCCGTAATCTGAGCTATCAGCCTTGCCTAGCGCCCCACTTGACTGAGTACACACTTGACCATTTTGACATCAACGCCGCTAAAGGCTATGGCATCGTCAAAATTGGCGACAACACGCTCGGCTACTCGAAATGGGTATCGCCCAAGCGAACGCGCTCCTATCCCTACGCCCGCGTTTATGACACCTATCATCTGCCCAAGCGCGTGACGATTATCCCCGTGATCAAGGACGAGGGCATTCGCGGTGATAACGACCGTATCAATATCATCACGCTTTCACTGATGAATTTGCTGAATGTGTTCGTGATTCTGGTCTGGTACGAAGATGCGAAACCCCACCTCACACGCGAAGGCAAAGTCACCAGTCAATTGATGCCCGTCGATTACGTCCGCGATCAGTTGAAGTCGATCAACAACTATCAGCAAACCGCGCTCCACTGGAATCTTTCACACTTCGAGCGCGATTTCGTCACTGTATATCGGAACGCAATTGAGAGTTATCGCCGCATTGCTGCCAAAACAGGTGTCACCATGCACGCTGAAAGTGACCATCTTGCTATGCTAGAGCGCTATATCGTCGATGATAAATTCCATATCGACTCGTTTCGAAAACTCTCGCTCACGCGCTCGAAGGACGCGGCACAGCGTGAAACGGTTGTCCAGCACGTATTGGAATTCCTGCAAGACGGCGATAAGGCTTACCTCAGCCTGACGAACTATCTCGGTGGCGAATATCACCTGACCGCTGATGAAGTTTTCACTGAAGGACAAACCCTCGTGATTCAGGAGTCGAAGAACACGACCAGAGCCAAATTCCCTAGCACCAGTGACGTTAAAGACGGGCTGCTGAAGTTGATCCTCTACAGCAATATTGACGAATTATTCGTGGATGAGGTGCGCGTCGATTTTAGAACGCAGCTTAAACTGACCGGAAATTTGCGAGGGACGCTGCTTTTGCCGACGAGCGAAGAAGAAGTCAGCGCCTTTAACCGTCTCAACCAGTTCACGCGCTCGCGCTGTGCTATCATGGAGAAGTTGAACAGAGAAGCAACCCAAAACCGCAACCTGAGCATTTTGATCACGGGCAATCAATGAGCACACTCGCCATTACACCGCTCCGCTATCCGGGCGGCAAATCGAAGGCGCTAGATCGCATTCTGCCGCAGCTTCCAGCGGATATGGGTGAGTTCCGTGAACCATTCATCGGCGGCGGGTCAGTGTTTCTGGCGGTTAAAAAACTGTTCGGGAATCGCATCCGCCGTTACTGGATCAACGACCTGAACGCCGATCTCGCAGCATTCTGGCGCTTTCTCCGCGACGATTCGGCGCAGTTGATCGATCAAGCCTGTGCTTTCAAGGACAATTACGGCGACGGGCGCGAACTCTACCAGTTTTTGAAGGATGAGAACAATATGCGCTCGGATTTCGACCGTGCGCTGCGCTTCTTCATCATGAACCGTATTACTTTTTCCGGCGTGGTCGATTCCGGCGGCTATTCGCAGCAGGCATTCGATAAACGCTTCACCCCGTCGTCAATTGAACGTCTCAATCGGGCGGCCCACTACCTCGATCAGCATGTCGAAGTCACGAATTGCGACTACGAGTCCCTGCTCCACGCGCCCGGCGAGAACGTCTTTATTTTTCTCGATCCACCTTATTGGAGTGCGACCAGTTCGAAGCTCTACGGCGTCAAAGGCGACCTGCATACCTCGTTCGACCATGAGCGCTTTGCTGACAATATGCGCCGCTGCCCCCATCGCTGGCTGATCACCTACGACGACTCAGAACACATCCGCGAGTTATACAGCTTCGCCCACATCAGCGAATGGCAGCTTCAATACGGCATGAACAACTACAAACAGACAAGCGCCGCCAAAGGGCGCGAAATCTTCATCAAGAATTTCTAATGCCAATCTCTCGGCGCAATCTCATCATCGCTGTCCTCGTCCTCGTCGCGCTGATCGCCCGCGCCTTGCCCGACGCGCGCACGATTGACGACGCCTTCATCACCTTCCGCTACAGCCGCAACATCGTCGAGGGGCAGGGCTTCGTCTACAACCCCGGCGTGCAGACGCTCGGCACAACCACGCCCCTCTTTGCCCTGACGATGGCAGCGATCAGCAAAGTTACAGGCGGCGAGGATTTCCAGCACTACGCCATTGCCGTCAGCGCGATTGCCGATGCGCTAAGCTGCGTCCTGCTCTACCTGATCGCCCGTCGAGCCATTGCCAACGAGTGGATCGCTGCGCTGCCGGGGCTGTTGTGGGCAGTTTCGCCCTTAAGCGTGACCTTCGCCGTCGGCGGCATGGAGACCAGCGTCAATATCCTGTGGATGATCGCGGCGACGTGGTTCTACGTCGATAAGCGCTCGCAAATCGGCGTCGGCATCTGCGCCGCACTCGGATTGCTGACGCGCATCGACGCCGCCTTCTGGATCGCGCCGCTCTTTGCCTTCCAGCTTGGTGATCTGTGGATCAGCGGGCGCGGCAAACCCTTCTTGCAACGCATCCCTTACCACACGTGGATCGCAGGCGCGCTCGTTTTGCTGCCTTGGGTCATCTTCAGCATGGAGTATTTCGGCACACCGATCCCCAATTCGGTCACGGCGAAACGCTACGCCTACCTGATCGATCCGGGGACAGCCTTCGTCCGCCTGTTGCAGACCTACGCCACGCCCTTCTTCGAATTCGACACCTTCGGCCCGCTTGGCGCCATGCTCGCCAGCATTCTCTATCCGCTGCTCAGCATCGCCGCATTGATCTACGCGGCGCGTAAGCTGCCACGCCTGCTCCCACTGCTGATCTATCCTTGGGTTTACATGCTCGTCTTTAGCCTGCTCAACCCGCTGATTTTCCGTTGGTATCTCGCGCCGCCCATCGCCCCCTTGATGCTCAGCCTCGTCATCGGCGCGTGGGCGATCATCCGCTTTCCCGCCCGCAAAATCGCGCAGGCGAGTCCCGCGTTCCGTTTTGTGCCAATCATCGTCGGCATAATCGGTATCGTCTGGCTGGCGACCTCGATCAACGGCTGGACGCTCCACCCCGATCATGGTCCGGATCGCCCCGCGCCTAAAATGGCATGGCACGCCATTGAACTGCTCTACCAACGGATGGGCGAGCACCTGCGCGACGATCTCGGCGTCACCCCGCAGACCCGCGTCGCCTCTGGCGACATTGGCGCGGTCGGCTACTTCAGCCGCGCGACGATTGTCGATACCGTCGGTTTGGTCACGCCCGAACTGACGCGCTACTATCCGGTCGATCTGGCTTTGATCGCGCCCGATCAGAACTACGCCATCCCCCCCCAGTTGATCTACGACACCCAACCCGATTATCTGGTCACGATGGAGGGCTTTGTCCGCGCGGGCTTGGCGCAGCAGACGCAGTTTAGGGACGAGTACACACTGATCACCTCGTACCCCTTCGAGTTCTACGGCTCTGCGATGCAGTTGTACCAAAAGCAAACGCGCTGACGATTTTGCGCCAGCGCGTTCGTATGTTTTTCGATTTGTGAGTAAATGACCTCAGTCTGAGGTCATAGTCCGCCTACTGCATCCAGTAACCGGGTTTCAAAAGGGTATACGATTGTTCTTCGTCGAGCACAACCATATTGGCTGTTGCCGCCCTTTCTACTTAATATCGACACCTTCAATTTCATTGTACTGCTGTTTTGGCACATCGGCGCATTTTATTGAACATTTCTCATTATTCGTAGCCCGTAACAATCCGCAGTGAAGCGCCGAACGTTGCAAGTTCGCGTTACTCAAGACCGCGCGTTAGCATCGCCAAGTTATGGTTAAGCAATCTTTTTTGAACTCACCATGCTGCACTTAGCTTCCTCCCTCCCACGCTCAGCCTTTGCCCCATCTGCTTGACAAAAGATGTTAGAGTACTTGTATCAACGCACCTAACGCGCGATTCAGAACGACATAAGTTTTATAGAACCGATGGGAGTAAATATGGCTCAGATTACGGCAAAAGCTTTTGCTGTCCGCTTTCCGTCCCTCGCCGCATCACTCCAGCCTGACGAACTTGAAGCCCTGATTAGCCTGCTCAAATTGCAAAACCTTGATGCCTCCGAAGCCCTGATCGCCGAAGGAACGCAAGCCGACTCGCTCTTCTTCTTGTGGGATGGCGAACTGAACATCGTCATGGATACGCCGGAAGGCGAGCGACAGGTCGCCCTGATCACCGAAAACGAGATGTTCGGCGAAATCTCGCTGATGAGTCCCGGCTTGGCGACCGCGACCGTCCGCACCGACAGCGGCTGCACGGCGCTCCACCTCGACCGCGCCAGCCTTGAGGTGTTCTGGCAGCAGTATCCGCACGCCGCCAGCGTATTTCTGAACGTGCTCTGTCGCCAAGTCGCAAGGCGCATCCGCACCGCCAACGAAACCCTCAACCAACTCCGCAGCGAGAGTCGAGAGCAGCAGCTTCCCGCAGCGCTCGTCAAGGCGCACAGCCAATTATTCGAGGAGCGCCCATCATGACTGCTATCGACGCGCTGAAACTGAATCCCTATCTCGCCGCCTTAAGCGGCGAAGACCTCAATACGATTGCCGCCGCGCTCCACGTCTTCGAGCGTGGCGACGGTCACGTTTTCATCCGTGAAGGCGAGCGCGACGACACGATTTACCTCGTCATCGAAGGCGAAGTCGCCGTCCGCCGTGATCAGCGCACGCTCGAACGACTTCCGGCGGGCACGTTCTTCGGCTTAATCGCGCTGGTCGATGATGCGCCGCGCGCTGCCGACTGTGTCGCGGACGGCGCAGCGACAGTGGCGACCCTCTCCCGTGCTGATTACGACCGCTTGGTCAACGCCAGTGGGCACATTGCCCTCGCCTTCCAGCAGACGTTGGGCGCGCAGTTGGCGAGCGATTTCCGCAACGTCTCGGCGCAGATTCACGACCTGCTCAACGCACCGGAGGGCAAGCCTGACGAAATCCCGATTGAGGATTGCGATGTTGTGGTCATCGGCGGCGGGCCGTTGGGGCTGATTTACGCGACGTGGGTCAAGCGCTTTCGCCCTGAATCGCGCGTGATCGTGATCGAGCGCCGCGATCATCCCGGTCACAAAGTCGGCGAAAGCACGCTGGCAACCACCGTCCGCGCCTTCCGTGCGATGGGCTTGACCTATCCCGTCATGCGTCGGCTGTTTGGCAACAAGGCGGGCTTGCGCTGGTTTCACACCTCGCATGAGAGTGACACCCTCAACCAGCAAATTGACGTCGTGGACATCGAGGAGACTTATCAAGTCGAGCGCCGCGTACTTGAATCGGCGCTCCAATACTTGGCGACCACCCGCGAAGGCGTCGAACTGATTACCGGCGTCAAGGTACTGATCAAGGAGAGCGACCTCGACGGCGACTGCAAGCTGATCCTCTGCGAAACCGACGACAAGCAGAAGTTCACGCTCCGCTCTAGAGTCGTCTGCGATGCGTCGGGACCCGCCAGCGTCATCCCGCGCCACGTGGGACTGTATCGCAAGCAGATCGAAGCGCATCGCACCTTCAACTACAATTCCTACTTCGCTTATTTCCGCGTCAAAAAGGACGTGCCCGTCGATTTCTGGAGCTACCCGGCGACGCGGCACATCTGCTTCCCCGAAGGCTGGCTGTGGATGATCTCGCTCATCTCGTGGCGCGACACTCCCGACGAGAACATGGATCAAATCATCAAGACGCTGATTGATCACCCCGAAGGCGTGGACGAAACTTACCCGACCCGTGAGCAGCTTAAGGCGAAATTCGGCGGCATTACCGAGCCAATCGTCAGCATCGGCTTCACCATCCGCGACGACCGCGACGTCGCTCATCTGCGAATCGAGGAGCGCTTCAACTACTGGGTCAACCAGTATCCGGCGATTCGTTGGGTCATGGAACATTTCGAGTTGATCGAAGCGCCCTACGAAGGCAAGCAGCGCTCCTACTCGGCGTTCATGCAAATGGCGCACGACGTCGAGCGCGCGGCGGGCGATGGCTGGTGTGCGATTGGTGACTCCGCCATGTTCATCAACCCCTTCTTCTCGCTCGGCATGAACTACGGCGCAGGGACGGCGTATATCGCGGCGCGCGACACCGCTGAGGGACTCGACAAAGGCGACGTCTCGCGAGCAGCGTTCGAACGTTATGAGCGCTACGTCAGGGAGATTTACGACCAGTACACCAACGAAATCGACATGTACTACCGTGCCTTCAATCACGAGGATTCCTACGAGCGCGCGATTGCGCTCAAGCTGTTCTTCGCCATCTCCGACGTGCTGCCGCGCGACGAGTACAACGAGAGCGACCCCTACATCTGGAATCCGCTTGATCCGGTGTGGCGCAGCATTACGAATCGCGTCGCTGACATTCAGCGCAGCGGTGAGATCAACGGCACGCCGCCCGCCGAGGTCGCTCGCCAGATTCGCGCCATTGCCGACCCGTTCATCGAGGAGATCGCGCAGCGCCCGGAAGTTCAGGCACTCGAAGTCGAGCGCTATCTGCATTTTTACGACAACGCGGGGCATCACACCGAGGCAAATCACGACAAGCTGCGCGGCGCTTACGAGGCGATCCGCTGCGAGAACTGCAAGCTGTGGTACGACGATAGTATCCCTGCCTGCCCGAACTGCGGTGTCGAGAACCCGCGCTATGAGCAGCCCATGTAAGTGACGGTTGTCGAATCGCCGTATTGAGGGGCATAGCGCGCTATGCCCCTCAATACGCTTCTACGATTGCGCCGCCTCCAAAATCCACGCCAGAGCCGCCTCCGCGCTGGCGATCTTGACCGCCTCGCGGTCGCCGCTCCAGATGTGACGCTGCACCAGCGGCGCTTGGTCACGCACCTGCAAGCCGATGTAGGTTAAACCGACTGGCTTTTCCGGCGTGCCGCCTCCCGGTCCTGCGATCCCCGTGATGCTCACGGCAGCATCAGCGTCGAACAGCGCACGGACGCCCACAACCATCTCGGCGGCGGTCTGTTCGCTGACCGCGCCATAGGCGATCAGCGTTTCTTCGCGCACACCAATCAGCTTTTGCTTGGCAGCGTTCGAGTAACTGACGACCCCGCCCAGCACGTAGGCAGAGCTTCCGGCGATATTGGTCAGCCGGTGCATCACCAGCCCGCCCGTACACGACTCCGCCGCGCAGACTGTCCAGCCGCGCGCCAGCAGCGCCACCCCGACGCGCGCCTCTAAACGTTGATCTATGGTTTGCATAAATAAACGAACCCTCCCCGACTTAAATCCTATCCCAAAAAAGGGGTTTCGCGAGATTCAGCTAATGTGCATTCGTCGGGTTAAGGGTATACTGTGGGATAACAGCCGGACTCTATGGGATAATGAGGGATATTTAACCACATGGGGTACTGGGGTTGGCGTCCGCTGGTTTTTGGCATCTTTATCAGCACTTGGGTGGTGGGCTGCAACATCGTCACCGATCATACCTCGCCCAGCGCTGCCCCTAGCAATTACCCGGATGTGACTCTCACGGTCGGTCGGCTTCCCACTGCGCGAGTATCGAGAGCGCCAACCCGCGCCACCTCAGTTCGCGCGACAGTGATCACACCTGCGCCATCCACCACCTATTCAAGCGCAAACCCTTTTCTCACCTACATCGTGCGCGCCGATGATACACTGGCGCAGATCGCCGCGTGGTTCGACGTCAGCGTCGATGCCATCCGTGCAGCCAACGACCCCCTGATCACCATCACGCCGGGGCAAACGTTGCTGATCCCTGTGCCGCTGGCAGTCTATCCGCCCACCTGCTACGAAACCCGCCCCGATAGCCTGATCTGTCTGGGGCGCGTCGAAAACGCGCTGGCGTTCCCGCTCGAAAGCGTCGTCGTCGATGTACACCTGCTCCAAGCCGACGGCACAGTCAGTCTTGAGGAACGTTCCATCATCGAACAAACTAGCATCCCTTCCGGCGGCTCAGCGACGTATCAGGCGCTCTTTACAGCCGATTGGGGCGATTTTACCTACGCCGACGCCACTGTGATCGGCGCGGTACGCGGCGCTGAGGATCGCTTCGTGGCGCTCCAAATCGAGGATACCGGGGTCGAGCCGCTCGACAGTCGCATGGTGATCAGCGCTACGGTGATCAATCCGGGCGACCAGCCCACCGAACTGCTGCGCGCCTTCGTCACCCTGCTCGATCCGTTCGGCAGTGTCATCGGCTACCGCGTCGTCAGTTTCGAGAGCAGCGTTGTCCTTGCGGCAGATGAACGTTTCCCGCTGCGCGTCGAATTCGCGCCCCAAACCGATGAAGACAACCCCGAACTGCTGCTCACCGTCGAAGCCCGCCTCATCGAAAGCTGATCTCCCCGCGCTCAAGCCCGGTGCTACAACCACCGCGTTTGTAACAGCGCAGCGCTGCGCTGCATGAATCCCACCGATGCCCCGCCGATTCCCACAAATTCCCGCAGCTTATTTTGCGCGATACGTGGTTTGTTGCTATGCTGACAGACTGCGATGTCCGGTTGTCTAGAACTTGAGTGACCCATGACTAAGGGAATCCTTTTTTACGCGCTCGTGATTGGGCTGCTCGTGTTGAGCAGTTGCTCTGGAGATGCGACCGAACCACCGCCGCCGACCGCGACGCTTGCGCCCAACGTGAGCCGCACGCCGCGCTTTACGGCAACGCCGATCCCCAGCCGCACGCCTCTGCCGACGACGACCTTTACGCCGTCTCCATCGACCATCCCACCCACGCCATCGAACACGCCGACGCCGTCCGCCACGCCGCCGATCCTCGGCAGCGTCAATTCGGTGCAGTCGATCAACGTGCGCGAAGGTCCCGGCGTCAATTTCTCGGCAATCGTCGCTCTGCGTCCCGCTTCGCGCGTCGAGGTGCTCGGACGTAACAACGACGGGACGTGGCTCAACGTCCGTATGGAAGACGGTGACGAGGGTTGGGTCAGCGCGAACCTGATCCGCATCCAGCCCACCCAAACGCCGCTCCCCACACTAACCCCGTCGCCCAACCTGACCGCCTTAGCGCAGGGTACGGCGCTGCCGACCGCCTTGTTCGGCGGTGGCACGATCACGCCTACGCCGCCGCGCTCGATCTCAGGCGCGACTCCCACGCCAGTTGAGGAGAATATCAACGCCGCCACCGTCGAGGGCTTGCAGCTTCCCAACATGGAAGCCATCAACGAGACGGCGACCGCTTTAGCGGGCGGCGGCTTAATCCCGCGCATCGATACCAGTCCCGCCGCGACCAACGCCCTTGTCGGCGGCCCGACTGGCGGCCCTATCGTCACGCCCAGTGCGACGCTCTCGCCTGAACCGGGCAGCGTTTCGACGCAGCGCGGCGTCGATGTACTCGCCTACTGCGACGACCGCAGCTTGGGCGCGCCCCCGCCGAGCAACCTCGCCGCTGGCTCAACCGTCGATGTGTTCTGGAACTGGTTCGCGCAAACGCGCCAGCAGGTCGAAGATCACCTCAGCGCGGCGACTTACGAAGTCCGGCTTGACGGGCAGTCGCTCGCCTATCGCCAGTATCAGGGCAGCATCCGTCAGGAAAATGGGCTAAACGTGGTTTACTGGTTCGTCCCGTCCGAGGCGCTCGCAACCGGTCAACACGTCATCACCTACCGCGTGACGTGGTCGCGCTCAGTCTTTGACGGCTTCCAGTATTTCGGACCCGGCACCAACAACGCCGAGCAAACTGGATCGTGTACCTTCAACGTCAGCTAAACCACACGCAAACGACGTTTTGTAGGGGCACAGCGTGCTGTGCCCTTTTTTATTAAATTTGCGCCCCCTCTTATCCAAACTGGGCATCAACGACCAACCCACTAAACCAGTGCTCGTTTTTCGCGCGCGCGCCTGTTACTATTTAACTAAATTCAAATGATGAGGATCAAATGCTCATGGGTGAAAAATATCAAGCGCTCGTCGCACGGCTCAAGGAGATTCGCAACGTCACGCACACCATCGCCGTGATGGATTGGGATCAGCAGGTCAATATGCCGCCCGGTGGTTCCGCCGCCCGCGCCTCGCAGTTGGCGACGCTCGCCCGCATCGAGCACGACATGATGATCAGCGACGAAACCGCCCGCCTGCTCGAAGACGCGGCTGCCGAAATCGACGGCGCGGCTTACGACTCGGACGAAGCCAGCATGATCCGCGTCAGCCGCAAGGATTACGAGGAGGCGACCTGCATCCCCTCCGACCTCGTCGCCGAGCTTGCCGAAGCAACCGCGCTCGCGCATCAAGTCTGGGCGAACGCCCGCGCCAAAGATGATTTCAAGTCGTTCGCGCCCTCGCTCCAGCATATTCTCGAACTCAAGCACCGCGAAGCTGAAACCATCGGCTACAAGGAGCATCCCTACGACGCGCTGCTCAACCAGTACGAGCGCGGCATCACCGCCAGCCGAGTCAAGGCGATTTTCGACGCCCATAAGCCCGACCTCGTCGCTCTGATCGCGGCGATCAAGACGCGCGGCGACAGCGTCAGCGACGCGCCCCTGCACCAGCCCTTCGACATCGACAAGCAGCGCGACTTCGGCAACATGGTTGTCAAGGCATACGGCTATGACTTCGCGCGCGGACGGCAGGATATCGCTGTCCATCCCTTCTGCACCAACTTCTCGCAGGGGGACGTCCGCATCACCACCCGCTTCACGCCCGACTTTCTGAGTCCCTCACTCTTTGGCACGATGCACGAGTCCGGTCACGCCATGTACGAGCAGGGTGTCGCCCCTTCGCTTGAAGGCACGCCGCTCTCGCGCGGCACATCATTGGGCGTCCACGAGTCGCAGTCGCGCATGTGGGAAAACTTCGTCGGGCGCAGCAAGCCGTTCTGGACGTGGGCGTATCCTCAGCTTCAGGCAGCTTTCCCCCAGCTTGCGAATGTTGCCCTCGACAGCTTCTACAAGGCGATCAACAAGGTGCAGCCGTCCTACATCCGTGTCGAGTCAGACGAGGCGACCTACAACCTGCACATCATGCTCCGTTTCGAACTGGAAATGGCGTTGATGGCGGGCGACGTTGATCCCGCCAAGCTGCCGCAGGAATGGAACGACCGCTTCGAGTCCTTCTTGGGCATCGTCCCACCGAGCAACAAGCTCGGCGTCCTGCAAGATGTCCATTGGTCGAGCGGCTTGCTCGGCTACTTCCCGACTTACGCCTTAGGCAATCTGCTGGCGGCGCAGTATTACCGTAAGGCGCTCGAAGCGCATCCGGGCATCCCGGATGACATCGCCAACGGCAAATTCGATACGCTGCTCGGCTGGCTGAGCGAGAACATCCACCAGTACGGGCGCAAGTTCACCGCCGAAGAACTGACGCAGCGAGTCACCGGCGAAGCCATCGATCCGAAATACTACATGCAGTACCTCGACGCCAAGTACGGCGAAATCTACGACCTGTAAACGAAACAACTCTATCCCCGCATCAAAACAAAGAGGCGACCTGTCTAGGTCGCCTCTGCGATTCTCACATGAAACTGCTGCTCCGCATCAACGGCGCGACGGCGATGTCGGCGGGTTACGTTCCCCACCGCGCCGCAGCACGACCACCAGAATGATAATCACGAGGATCACCACAATCAGGATGATGATCGGCACAATGTCGCTGTTGGCGGGCGGCTCTTGCGCCTGAACTTCCGTCAGCGTCGGCGAGGGCTGCGGCGTTTCCGTCGCGCCCGCCTGCGCCGCACCGCTGATCGGCGTCGCGGTCGGACCAACTGCCGTCAGCCGCATATCAACCGTCGCTTGCGCGTCAACCGTCGCCGTCGCGCCCGTGTCGCTGGTCGCTTGGGCGCTGGTCGCAAGCACATTGGCGCGCGTCGTCGCATTCGCGGCGGCAGTTGCGGTGGCGCTGTCGCTCAACTGCTGCGCCGTGACCGTCTGCTGTGCGGATTGTTCGGCGGTGGAGACTGCACCCTGCGTCTGCGCGACTCCGGCGGTGGCGGTCGCTTGCCCACTGACTTCGGTCGCCGTCGCTTCGAGCGCCTCGCGTGTTGCCGTCGCGTCACGGACGATCTGGGTCGCTGTCGCTTCGAGCGCGGCTTCGGTTGCCAGTGCGGCTTGCGTCACCGTCACCTCGCTGATGACCTGAGTCGCTTGCACGTTCATCGCCACCTGAGTGACCTGCGCCTCGCGCGTTGCCGTCGCGTCGCGGATGATCTGGGTTGCTGTCGCTTCGAGAGCGGCTTCCGTTGCCGTCGCGTTCTGCGCGGCACGAGTCGCCGTCGCGGCAGTCGCTTCCATTTGGGCGCTCGCGGTCGAAATCACGTTGCGCGTCGCCCGCGCATCCTGTGTTGCCAGCGATTCAATCCGCGCTTGTGCGTTCGAGGTCGCCAGCGTATCGCGCGTGGCAAGCTGCGCCTGAACCGCTGCCCCCGCGCGGATCGTCGCCCGCGCGTTCTGCGTCGCCTGTACCGACTGCGTCACCGTGACCCATGCGCTTTCGGTGGCGGTCGCCTGCGCATTCCCCGTCGCTTGAATGGCTTGCGCGGTCGCTGCCGCGACCTGTGTCGCTTGTGCGCTCAACGCGGTCGCTTGAGTGTCTTGCGTTGACTGCTGTTCGAACGCCGCTTGCGTGCTGACGAACGCCGACGTCGCCTGAGCGACTGCCGTGCCTGTCACCGCGTTGATCGCCTGTTCGGTTGATCGGGCGTTACCCGTCGCGGCGATCAGCGCTTGCTGCGTTGCACTCGCCTGCTGCACGATTGCCGTCGCCGTAATCTGACTTCCCAGCGTTGCGAGGTTATTTGCCAGTTCCGTCGCACGAGCGGCGCTGGTCGCGGCTTGCGCGGCTTGAGTCGCCGTTACGTTGAACGTGTCCTGCGTGGCGGTTGCAGCTTGCGCAGCTTGAGTCGCCATTGCGTTGAGCGTCTCCTGCGTGGCACTCGCGGCTTGCACGATTTGCGTTGCCTGCCGCGCTTCCGCTGTCGCGGTGATCTGCATTTGCAGCGTCGCAAGGTTGTTCGCGAATTCGGTTGCGTGGGCGACGTCGGTCGCCGTCGCTGCCGCGTCGAGCGTGGCTTGTGCCTCGCGCGTCGCCTGCGCCGCAATTGCGGTCGCCTGCTGAGCGGTAGCCGTAGCGGTTGCTTGTGCGATCTGCTGCGCGACCGC
>JBBSNT010000038.1:0-18461 GCA_038260485.1 Aggregatilineales bacterium
AGGTTCAAGCACTCTATGAAGCGACGTATGCGGGTGAGCCGCTGGTCAAGGTGCTGCCGAAAGGGCAGTTGGCGTCGTTCAAGCACGTCGTTCGCACCAACGGCGCGGCGATCAGCATCTCGCCCGCGACCGAGAAGATGGTTCACATCACCAGCGTCACCGACAACCTGCGCAAAGGCGCGTCGGGGCAGGCGGTGCAGTGCTTCAACCTCATGTTCGACCTGCCGGAGACGATGGGGCTGCTGTGAGTGAAAGTAGTTAAAAGGGAAAGCGTAAGCACCGTAACCCCTTTTAAGTCCTTCTACTTCTAACTTTTAACCCGATAGGGAGATGCGCGACGTATGACGATTGTGATCAAAATTAGCGGGCATGAACTGGACAGCCCAGACTATCTGGCGGAATTCGCGCAGGCGATCCACGACATCAACGGCGCGACCGTGATCATTCACGGCGGCGGTAAGGAGATTTCGACGCTTCAGCAGCGCTTGAACATTGAACCGCATTTCGTCGATGGCGTCCGCGTCACCGATGCTGAGTCGCTGGCGCTGGTGGAGATGGTGCTGTGCGGCAGCGTCAACAAACGGCTGACGCGCACGCTGGTCAACGCGGGCGTGAATGCGCTCGGCATCAGCGGCGTCGATGGCGGCATGATCAGCGCGGCGAAGATGGTACACGGTGCGGTCGATATGGGCTTCACGGGTGAGATTACGGCGGTGCGCGTTGACGTGCTGCTCAACCTGCTCGAATTGGGGATCACGCCGGTGATCGCGCCGATTTGCTTGGGCGCGGACAACAATTTCAACGTCAACGCTGATCACGTCGCGGGAGCGATTGCGGCGGCAGTCGAGGCGGATCGGCTGGTGTTTTTGT
Source organism: Aggregatilineales bacterium (assembly GCA_038260485.1). Taxonomy (GTDB): domain Bacteria; phylum Chloroflexota; class Anaerolineae; order Aggregatilineales; family Phototrophicaceae; genus Flexifilum. The sequence goes on from JBBSNT010000038.1 coordinate 871, forward strand.
CGAATGTGCCGGGCGTGCTCAAGGACGATCAGGTGATCGAGACACTGACGCCGAAAGAAACCGAGGCGATGATTGCTGACGGTTCGATCTTCGGCGGCATGATCCCGAAGGTGCGCACAGCGCTCGCCGCGCTCGATGATGGCGTTGCGCAAGCGGTGATCACTGACCTGCGCGGTCTGCGCGAGAACGGTGGCACGGTCTTCACAGCGTCGTTGTAAAAACCATTTAACGCAAAGGCGGAAAGTTAAAAGAAAGACGCAAAGGTGAGCGAGGAACAACAGCGGATCGAGGAACTTTTCAGCCTGATTCGCGAACTTTACCGGGAGAAGCAGGCGGGCGAGATTATCCACTCGTTCGAGACGGTTTTCGCGTCGCACGATGTCGTGGACGAACGGCTCAACGTGGTTGACTATTGGCTCGATTTCTACCGCTTGCAGCGCTACCGGACGCAGAAGAAACGCCGCCGCCCGACTTACGGCGAGCGTGTGACGGCATGTTCCGCCTGTGGCTATCCGACTTCGCATCGTCATCATCTCTGGGACATTGCTATGCATGGCGAAAATAGGGTGACGATTCAGCTTTGCGCGAATTGTCACGAACTGCATCACCTGATGTACAACGCTCTGGTCAAACAGTCGGACTACAGCCGCAACCTTGTGATGCACGCGCTGTTTTCCGGCAAAATCGGGCGCGAGGTCGCCGCCAAAATTCTTGGCTGGTGCTTGGCGACCATCCGCTACGAGGCGGCGAACGGTTGGATCGCGGGGGGCGGTGATACCCGCGAGTGGGTCGAAGAACAGCTTCATTGGTCGGAATTCTTATCAGCAGCACAGATCGAAAGGCGGTAAATGCAGTGGCAGTTGGAGCACAGGTCAACCCGGTTATTCAGGAAGAAAATAGTTTCCTTGTGCAATCCTATAAGCGTCCCCCCTTCGTGCTCGATCACGGCGCGGGCATGACGCTCTACGACACCGAGGGCAAGGCGTATCAGGATTGGGTCGCCGGGATCGCGGTCAATGCGCTCGGCTATGGTGATGCGGGCTTGACGCAGAAGCTCCAGCAGGCGGCGACCGGGCTGATTCACACCAGCAACCTCTACTACACCGAACCACAGGCAGATTTAGCGGCGGCGCTGGTCGCTAAGTCGTTTGCGGATCGGGTGTTCTTCAGCAACAGCGGCACGGAAGCCAACGAGGGCGCGATCAAGTTCGCGCGCAAAGCTGCTTTCGACGGCGGTAATCTCGATAAGCAGGAGATCGTTCACTTCAGCCACGCTTTTCACGGGCGGACGATGGGGTCGCTGGCGCTGACGCCCAAAGAAAAGTATCAGAAACCGTTCGGCAAGCTGATGCCGGGCGCGGTGCAAGCCGAGTTCAACGACATTGAGAGTGCGAAGGCGGCGATCACCGACAAAACTGCGGCGGTCTTTGTCGAGCCGGTTCAGGGCGAGGGTGGCATTCATGCGGCGACGCCGGAATTCCTGCGCGCCGTCCGCGAGCTGTGCGATCAGCACAACGCGCTACTGATCTTCGACGAGATTCAATGCGGGCTAGGGCGCACGGGGAGTCTATGGGCGCACGAGGCGTCAGGCGTCACGCCGGACATTATGACGCTGGCGAAGCCGCTGGCGGGTGGGCTGCCGATTGGCGCGATCTTGACGACTGAAGCGGTTGCTGCACACATCCAGCCCGGTGATCACGGCACGACTTTCGGCGGCGGCCCGTTCGTGACAAGCGTTTCCGAATACGTGCTTGAGCGCGTCAGCCAGCCCGAATTTCTGGCGAACGTTGCCGAAGTAGGCGATTATCTCAAAGAGCGTTTGGAAGAAATCAACAGCCCGCTGATCAAGGAAGTACGGGGTTGCGGCTTGATGATTGGCATGGAACTGACTATTGACGTTAATCCAGTGATCGATGAAGGCTACGTGCAGGGGCTATTGCTCGTCAACGCAGGCGCGGACGTGATCCGCTTCGTGCCGCCGCTGATCGCTCAAAAGAGCGACGTAGACATGCTGATTGAGCGGCTGTCGGGGATATTGGCAGACCTCACCCCCTAACCCCCCCTCCCTAGGAGAGGGGGAAACAAGCAAAGCAAGATTTGTAGGGGTCGCCCCTACAGACAGCCTGAGACGTATATTTTGGATAAAACTTAACTTCAATCGCAGCAATATCGAGAGGGAACAATGACCGAAGTGCAAGCAAATATCGAGCAGGTGGCGGGTTTCCAAGTGGCGGGTGTACATTGTGGGCTGAAGGCGGATGGCGCGCTCGACTTCGCGCTGATCACCAGCGACCGTCCGTGTACGGCAGCGGGCGTTTTCACAACTAACCGCGTCAAAGCCGCTCCCGTGTTGGTCGATATGGAACTGCTCAAGCAGAACAATGATCACGTGCGCGCGGTGGCGGTCAACACGCGCTGCGCCAATGCCTGCACCGGCGATCAGGGCATCGCCAACGCCAAGCAGATGGCGCAGTTGACGGCGGATGCGCTGGGCGTGGGCGCGGACGAGGTGATCGTCATGTCTACGGGTGTGATCGGCACTCAGCTACCGATGGACAAAATCGCGCGCGGTGTCACCGATGCTGCCGCCATGCTCGGCGATCACTGGGACGAAGCGGCACGCGGCATTATGACGACCGACACCCGTCCTAAGCTGGCGTTCGTGACGGTCACGACGCCGGGCGGCGACTATCATGTCGCGGGGATCGCTAAAGGTGCGGGCATGATCGCCCCGAACATGGCGACCATGCTGGCGTTCGTCGTCACCGACGCGGCGCTTGATCCGGCGCAAGCGCAATCGCTGCTGAAGTCGAGCGCTGATGCGACCTTCAATCGGGTTGTTGTCGATGGCGACACCAGCACGAACGACTCGCTCTTTCTGCTGGCAAATGGCGCGAGCGGAATCACGGCGACGCAGGATCAGTTTGCGGCAGCGCTTGAAGCGGTTTGCCGCAAACTAGCGCAGGACATCGTCCGCGACGGCGAAGGCGCGACCAAGTTCATCACGCTTCACGTCAGCGGCGCGGCAGATGACGCCAGCGCCCGCCAGATCGCCAACGCGATTGGCACATCACCGCTGGTCAAGACCGCGTTTTATGGTGGCGACGCCAATTGGGGGCGGATCATCGCAGCGGCGGGGCGTTCCGGTGTCGATGTTGACCCGCAGGCGCTCAAACTCTGGTACGCAGCGGACGACGAGGACTCGGACGGGCTGCTGCTGTTTGCCGACGGCGTACCCACGCAGTACAGTGAATCCGAAGCGATGGTGCTGGCGGGTCTTGCAGAAATTGTTGTCAAGCTCGACTGCGGCTTGGGCAGCGGTTCAGCGACCGTTTGGACGTGCGACCTGAGCCATGATTACGTTTCAATCAACGGGCATTATCGCTCGTAGGGGCGAACCTATGTGTTCGCCCCTGTTGGGCAGACACGCAGGTCTGCCCCTACGATCATTGATTTTACAAAGGGGAATGTGTATGCAAGGTTTGTTAACGCTCGAAGATGGGCGGACGTTCACCGGAATCGGCTTTGGCGCGGATGGTGTCCAAGCGGGTGAACTCGTCTTTAACACGTCGATGACGGGCTATCAGGAAATCCTGACCGACCCGTCCTACGACAAGCAGATCGTCACGATGACCGTGCCGCACGTTGGCAACACCGGGATTAATCCCGAAGATGTCGAGTCCGAGAAAGTCTGGGTATCCGGTTTCGTCGTCCGTTCGCTCTCGCCAACGGTAAGCAATTGGCGCAGTGACCGCGACCTCGACGGCTACCTGCGCGAACAGGGCGTGATTGGTTTGGCAGACGTGGCGACGCGCGCGTTGGTGCGCCATATCCGCGAGCAGGGCGTTATGCGGGCGGCAATCGCACATGGCGAAGCGGCACTTGATCCGGCGGCGCTGGTCGAGATCGCCCGCCAATCGCCCGATATGAGCGGCTGGAATCTGGTCGATGACGTGACCTGCGCCGAACCCTACCATTGGACGGAGCAGAGCGATCCGCAGTGGTATCGGCAGCACCGCTATGATCCTGATGGTGCGCTGATCGTCGCCTATGATACGGGCATCAAGCGCAATATCCTGCGCATGATGACGGATCGCGGGCTGCGGGTGACGGTCGTGCCATCGCACATGCCCGCCAGCGAAGTGCTTGCTCTTAATCCGGCGGGCGTCTTCCTCAGCAACGGTCCGGGCGACCCCGCCGCTGTTGCTGAGATGATCGACAACACGAAGGCGCTGCTCGGCAACGTGCCGATCTTCGGCATCTGCTTGGGGCATCAGATCATCGCGCTGGCGCTCGGCGGCAAAACCGAGAAGATGCGCTTCGGGCATCGCGGCGGCAATCAGCCGGTCAAGAACCTGCTGACGGGCGTGATCGAGATTAGCTCGCACAATCACGGCTTCACCGTCGTCAATGACAGCAATCTTGAGGGCACAGAAATCACGCACATCAACCTCAATGACAATACCGTCGAGGGGCTGCGCAACACCCAACTCGGCGTGTTCAGCGTGCAGTATCATCCTGAAGCGTCGCCGGGACCGCACGACTCGCTGTACCTGTTCGACGAATTTGTGGATCGGGTGAAGAAGCAAGTACCGAGTACTGAGTGCTGAGTACAGAGTGCCGAGTCTCTTATGGACGAGTTGCTGTCGCCGTGTGAACATCGCAGACGTTTCGTGCTTATTGATCTGGCTACTCAGATTGACGCAGTACGACATTATACGCGGGGTGGTCTGCCGAAGATGTACTGGCATGGCTTCAGATATATGGCGTTGTAATCGATCAACGGAAGCCCGAATGGAAGTATATCTTCAAGCCAGACGATTTCGCGTTTAGGGCGCATTGCTTCCGTCTAGGTGGCAACTTCCATTTCGATTCCACCGGAGCCATTGACATTGCAGGACGAAAGGTTTCGTCAACACCAAACATCAAGTATTGAGCAGTCGGCTGCTCTTATTTTCACGTCGCTTCAGAACTGGACTGAACACGAGGATTATGCCCAAACGAACTGATATTCACACGATTATGATCATCGGCTCTGGTCCCATTGTGATCGGGCAGGGCTGCGAATTCGACTACAGCGGGGTACAGGCGTGCAAGGTGCTGCGGAAGCAGGGCTACCGCGTCGTGCTGGTGAACTCCAACCCCGCGACTATCATGACCGACCCCGAATTTGCCGACGCGACCTACGTCGAGCCGCTGACGCCGGAAATCTGCGAGCGCATCATGCAGCAAGAGAAGCCGGACGCGCTGCTGCCGACGGTTGGCGGGCAGACGGCGCTCAACTTGGCGAAGGAACTCGCGGAAAACGGCGCGCTCGAACGCCACAACGTCGAACTGATCGGCGCGAAGTTCGACAGCATCGAGGTTGCCGAAGACCGCCAGTTGTTCAAGGACGCCATGACTGAGATCGGCTTGCGGAGCGCGCCGAGCGAGGTCGTCGGCACGGTCGAGGACGCACTCCAAGCTGCCGAAAAGCTGAATTATCCGGTGCTGGTGCGCCCGTCCTACACGCTGGGCGGTTCGGGCGGCGGGGTTGCTTTCAACGCAGCCGATCTACGCAAGATCGCTGAGAATGGGTTGAAGCAAAGCCCTGTTCATGAAGTGCTGATCGAGATGAGCGTGCTGGGCTGGAAAGAGTACGAACTCGAAGTCATGCGCGACGTGAGCGGCAATTTCGTCATGGTCTGCACGATTGAGAACCTCGACCCGATGGGCGTCCATACGGGCGACAGCATCACTGTTGCGCCCGCGCAGACGCTCACCGACAAGGAACTCCAACGCTTGCGCGATATGGCGAAGCAGGTGCTGGATCGGATCGGTTTGGCGACGGGCGGCGCGAACGTCCAGTTCGCCATTAATCCGGCGGACGGGCAGGTCTACGTGATCGAGATGAACCCGCGCGTCTCGCGCTCGTCGGCGCTGGCGAGCAAGGCGACGGGCTTCCCGATTGCCAAGATCGCGGCGCTGCTGGCGGTTGGCTTCACGCTTGACGAAATCCCCAACGACATCACGCGCGTGACTCCGGCGTCGTTCGAGCCGTCGCTCGACTATGTGGTCGTCAAAATCCCGCGTTGGGACTTTGCCAAGTTCCCCGGCGCGGACGCGACTTTAGGGCCGCAGATGAAGGCGATTGGCGAGGTGATGGCAATCGGGCGGACATTCCCCGAAGCGCTGCAAAAGGGCATTCGGTCGCTTGACATTGGCATTGATGGCTTCGGCAGCAAGCTGCTGGAAGCGACGCCTGATATGCTGCACGTGCCGACGGCGCAGCGGATTTTTCAGGTGGCGTGGGCGCTGCACGAAGGTGTCTCACCGGAAGAAATTATCGAGACGACGCACTTTGACCCGTGGTTCGTGCGCCAGTTGGTGGATATTATGGCGATCCGCGACACGGTGGCGGACAAGGGTTTGACGCTCGACCGCCTCGACGCTGCCGACTTCCTCAAGCTGAAGCGCTACGGCTTTGGCGATGCGCAATTGGCGACGCTGCTTGATACCGACGAGATGAGCGTCCGCAAAGCTCGAAAAGAGCACGGGATTGTGCCGAGCTACTATCGCGTCGATACCTGCGCTGCCGAGTTCGAGGCGTTTACGCCGTATCTGTATTCGACCTACGAGGAAGACGACGAAGCCGCGCCGACCGATGCTAAGAAGGTCATGATCATCGGCGGCGGGCCGAATCGCATCGGGCAGGGGATCGAGTTCGACTACTGCTGCGTTCACGCCTGTTTCGCGCTCAAGGAGATGGGCTACGAGACGATCATGGTCAACTGCAACCCGGAGACGGTCAGCACGGACTACGACACCGCCGACCGCCTCTACTTCGAGCCGCTGACGACCGAGGACGTGCTCAACATCATCGACGAGGAAAAGCCGGTCGGCGTGCTGGTGCAGTTCGGCGGACAGACGCCGCTGAACATCGCTAAATCGCTGGCGGACGCGGGCGCGCCGATCTGGGGCACGTCGGTTGATACGATTGACCTCGCGGAAGACCGCGAACGCTTCAACGCCCTGATGCGCGAACTCGAAATTCCGCAGCCCGCCGGCGCGACTATCATGAACCGCGACGCGGCGCTTCAAGTCGCCAACCAGATCGGCTATCCCGTGCTCGTGCGTCCGAGCTACGTCTTAGGCGGGCGCGGCATGGCGATTGTCTTTGACGACGATATGCTGCTGCGCTGGCTCGACGAGCACGTCGAGTGGGCAGGGCATCCGGTGCTGATCGACCAATTCCTTGACGACGCCTACGAAATCGACGTCGATGCGCTGTGCGATGGCGAAAACGTCACCGTCGGTGGGATCATGCAGCACATCGAAGAAGCGGGCGTGCATTCCGGCGACTCGGCGTGTGTGCTGCCGCCCTACAAGATCAGTTCCTACCACATCGAGATCATCCGCGAATATGCCGACCGGATCGGTAAGGCGTTGGGCGTCAAAGGGCTGTTCAACATCCAGTTCGCCATCAAGGATGAAGTGATTTACGTGCTGGAGGTCAACCCGCGTGCCAGCCGAACTGTGCCCTTCGTCAGCAAGGCGACGAATAAGCCGCTGGCACAGTACGCCGCCTTGATCGCGTCTGGGATGACGCTTGAGGAACTTGGTTTCACCGAAGAACCCCACGTTGACGGTTTCTTCGTCAAGGAGGCGGTGCTGCCGTTCCAGAAATTCCCCGGCGTCGATGCGCGGTTGGGTCCTGAAATGCGTTCGACGGGCGAGGTGATGGGGCACGCTTCCAGCTTTGGACACGCCTTCGCCAAAGCCGAAATCGCCGCCAGCACCAGCCTGCCGCAAGAGGGTACGGTCTTTATCAGCGTCAACGACTACGACAAGGGCGCGGTCATCAAAATCGTCCGCGACCTATATCAGATGGGTTTCAAGCTGGTTGCCACCGCAGGCACGGCGAAACTGCTGCAAGACGTGAGCATTACGGCGAGCGTGGTCAACAAGGTCAGCGAGGGATCGCCGCACATCGTTGATGCTATTCGTGCGGGCGACATCAACCTGATCATCAACACGCCGCGCGGCGGTCAAGCGCACTATGACGGCAATCTGATTCGCGGCACGGCGATCTTCTACGGCGTTCCGATCATTACGACGATGAGTGCGGCAACGGCGGCGGTGCAGGGCATCAAAGCGCTGCGCCAGAAGCCGCTCAAGGTGCGCAGCTTGCAGATGCATCACCATCTCGTGCAGGCGTAAAACAAATGAGCCGAAAGCAGGTTAGATGCTTTCGGCTCACGTTGTCAATCAAGATTGCGAAATCGCTGCTGATTTCGGCTTAGGAGGCGGGAGTTACTTCCGGCGTTTCAAGCTCCATGAACTCGACGGTTGCGGTTGCTTCAAGCTCCGGCAGGTATGCTTCGGCGCTCTGGTCGAGCATCCCCTCCGTGCAGCCGATCCATCGGTAGGTGAACAGCTTGCCTTCGTCGTTGCGACCTTGTAAGGCGAACTGCTGATCGCCGAAGCTAAAGAAGGCGATTTCACCATTCGGGGTGGTCGCTTGCGCCAGCAGCACAGCAGTTTCCCCCATCACTTCGACAGTGACTTCCATCATCGGCATCGCTTCTTCGGTCATCATCGGTGCCGGGGCGGTCTGTGTCATTTGCGCTTCCATCATCGAAGGCGTCTGCGGAATTTCAGTCATGCCTTGAAGCTGTGCGGCGCTTAGATTGATGTATTTCTGATCGCCCACGCCCCAGACGGTGATACCGCCGTTTTCAAACGTGCTCACGGGACTGCTGCTCGCGTCGACGCAGTAGATCGCCAGACCGCCAAGCAGCGTGCTGTTGTTAATGCGTCCATCTGTAAACGATGGTGCGGCGACGGTCGCGGTTTCTTCCTGCGCGAAAACCGCCGCGCCCGCCAGCGCAAAAAGTGCCAATACGGTCATCAGCATAGCGAATTTGAGTCTTTTTGACATAGGTCTATTCCTTTGCGATTAAGCTTCATTGGAGATAAAGAGAGGCAGTCCAGACCGTGATTGAGGTCTGGGCTATCCTTGTTTTTCGTATCGATACCGAAACCTTACGGCGCTGCCGAGGCTTGAACTTTTCTCGTCGTTTCGCCTGTTGAAATATGCAATACTGTCTCTAGGTTACAACATTTCTTAACACATTTCAAGGGTTCATCCGAACCTGTCGCGCAGCAGGTCAGTCGGCTACTCTTTTAGCTGAAGGCGATTTGGTCAGGAAATTGAACGACAACGCCAGCCCGTAGCGTTTTCGGGCTGGCGTTGTTAAAGTGTTAGAAGGCGTGCTTAGCGCATGATTACGGCGTTGCGAGCAGCCAATACTGATAATCGCCCCAAGGGCTGTAGAGTTGGCTTTCGTTTGCCCAACCTGTCGAGCCGTCGATGTAGACGATGCGGTAGTAGGTCAGGTAGCCGTCGCAAACGGGACCCTCAATCACCTGAAAGGTCGCTGGCGCGTAGACAATCTGGGTCGGTATCCCGCCGGGTGAGTCGCGCAGGGTGCTAAAGACCTGTGCGATGTAGCCAATACTGCCGACTTCAAGCTGTGGCGGCAGCGAACCGGGGCAGGTGCCATCGGTCGGCGGCGGGGGAGGAGGTGGCGGAGGCAGTGTCACGCCCAAGGGCGCGAGCCAGTAGCGATTGTAGCCAAATTCGCTGACGGTTTGGCTTTCGGTCGCCCAGCCTGTAAAACCGCCGTCGTATTGAATCTGTAGACTCCACGTGTAGCCGTCGCACAGCTTGGACAGCACCGTGAATTGTGCAGGTGCGTTGACCACCTCGATGGTTGCGCCGTTGGGCGTATAGCGCAGCGTGCTGTAGATTTCGACAATTTGCCCCCGGTCACCTGAATTGAGGCGGGAAGGCAGCGAACCGGGACACAAGGGATCGGAATAGGCATCTTGGGCGGCGCTTGGTAAGGCAGTCAACGCACTTAAAATCAGCAAAACGGCAGCAATGACAGACCATTTCTTCATCGACAATCCCTCCTCAGTTGCATTCCATCAGCCATACTTGATTAAAGATTTATTTACAGATTACACGATAATCGCATTTCGCGCTGACCTAAGCGGGCTGAAGCAGGGATGGCGTGGGCGATCCGGCGGACTAGCTCAAATCCGCCGGATGATAGGCGTCCAAGATCGACCCGCCGATGAACTCGCGCAGCAGCGACGTATCCGGCACGAGCGCCTCATGCGCGGCGGTCAAGGGCTGTACCCAGCGCAGAAACGAGAGCAGGCGATTCGCTTCAATGTGCGGCGGCGTGCTCGTTTCGACTTGCAGCAGCAGCGGCTCGACCAGTGGGCGCAGTGCCGCCAGTTCGTAGACCAGTGACGAATTGAACATCACGTCGGCATTTTCCTGATACGGGAATATATTGCGTTTTTCGCCGCGCCGCACGCTGGGCCAGCGCACAATCGTGTCGGTGGCGCTGTAGCCGCGCGTCGCCGCGTCGCGTGCGATCCGCCGCATCAGCCGGACATCGGTGGTCGAGACGCGGTTGTGATAATCAACGTTCAAGCCCGTCAGCGCCGAGACGTAAATCCGGTAGATTTGCTCCGGCGGCACGCGCGTGACCAACTGCGGGTTTAGCCCGTGAATGCCTTCGATGATGATAATCTGGTTCTCGTTCAACTGCGCCGTGCGTCCGGCAACGCTTCTGCCGATCAAGAAGTCGAAGCGTGGCAGCGTCAATTCGCTGCCCGCAATCAGCTTGATCAGGTCGTCGTTGAAGCGCGTCCGGTTGATGGCTTCGAGCGCTTCAAAGTCGAAGTTGCCTTCGGCGTCGCGCGGGGTCAGATCGCGGTCGATGAAGTAGTTATCGAGTTCGAGCGTGAACGGACGCAGCCCATACGCCAGCAGTTGGATCGCCAAGCGCTTGGAAAAGGTCGTCTTGCCCGACGAGGATGGACCTGCGATCAGCACCAACCGCACGCCCTGACTGTGATGCTGTTCGCCGATCTCGCCCGCGATTTCACCGATCCGGCGCTCGTGCAGCGCTTCGGCGACGAGGATCAACTCCTGAATGCGGTCGTTGCGGACGATCCGGTTCAGCCGTCCGATGTCCTCGACACCGAGCTTTTTGAGCCAGTCTTCTGACTGCGCAAAGACCGCGCCGATCTTCTGGTAGGGTTGAATCGGTCGAATGATGGTTGGGTCGGCGCTGTGCGGGTACTGCAAGATGAACCCGCCCTCGGATTTCACCAGCGCGAAGGTTTTCAGGTAGCGTGTCGAAGGCACCATGTAGCCATAGTAGTAGTCGGATCGTCCGCGCAGGGTGTAGAGCGTCAAAACCATGCGCGTGCGCTGCTCCAGCAGGCGGACTTTATCATCATCGCCGCGCGCTTCGAATAGCTTGATCGCTTCTTCAAGCGGGACGACTTTCTTCGTGATCGGGTCATCTGCGGCGACGATCTCGCGCATGTGCGCTTGAAGCCGCTGCAAATCGTCGTCGCTGAAAGCGGCGCGTTTGGGCAGGATGCAGTAGAAGCCGCCGTCTGGCACAGCGTAGCTGACGTTGACTTCAGTCCCTTCCCATAGTTCGTTAATCGCCGTCGTCAGCAGCAGCACCAGCGAGCGCCGATAGATGCGCCCGCCGTCGGTGCTGTTCAGCAGGACGGGTTCAAGCGTGCCATCCTGATGGATGCTGAGCGACAATTCGCGCAGCTTGGCATTGAATACGCCTGCAATCACCGGAGCGGGAAAGCGCTGCGGCTGTTGCTTTTGCGCGGCTTGCATGAAGGCTTCAATCGGCGTACCAACCGCGCCTTCCAGCACGAGTCCATTGGCAAACGTGACGCGGACGTTAGTGCGCGCTTCAGAAACAGTAATCGGTTGTGTTTGGGTCATGATGCTCTAAAATATCAACTTTCATTGCGAAATATATTTATTCTACCACTGCTGATCAAATCGCCCTGCGCGAACGGGTGCGTTCATTGTTATAATGCGCTGCGGAGGACGAAGAATGACCCTAGCTTACGAGAAATATCTGCGCGAAATTCTGATTGACGAGGCGACGTTACAAGCCCGCGTGCGTGAACTCGGCGCGCAAATCTCCAACGACTATGCCGAAGCCGATAAGCTGATGCTGATCTGTATCCTCAAGGGCGGCGTGATGTTCCTCACCGACTTGATGCGCCACATTACGACGCCGCACGAGATCGATTTTCTGTCCATTTCGAGCTATGGGCGCGGCGGTCGTAGTTCGACTGGCAACGTCCGCATCGACATGGACTTGAAAGAGGAAGTCACGGGCAAAAACCTACTGATTGTCGAGGATATTATCGACAGCGGGCACACACTCCGCTTCGTTATGGACGTGCTGAGCGCGCGCAACCCGACCAGTGTACGCCTGTGTACCTTGCTCGATAAGCCGAGCCGCCGCGCTATCAAAATTCCGGTCCATTACACCGGCTTCGTGATCGAGGACAAGTTTGTTTTTGGCTACGGGCTGGACTTGGACGAGAAGTTTCGCAATTTGCCGTTTATTGGTGTCGTCCGCCCGGAGTCGTTGATCGATGGCTGATTATGTGCTGGCTTGGTCAGATGCGCTGCTCGACCTGCAAGACTTACTCAGTGGCAACCCCGACCCGATTTACGTAGTCGGTGGTGCTGTCCGTGATGCGCTGCTGGGGCGTGCCATCAAGGACGTGGACATTGCCGTCGCGCAGGGTGGCATCAAGCTGGCGCGGCGGATTGCCAACCATTACGGCGGCGCGTTCTTCGCGCTCGACGCTGATCGTGACGTGGGACGTGCCCTGATCGACACTGTTGACGGTCGCTTGTCGATTGACGCTGCGGGCTTTCGGGGCGACTCGCTCGAATCTGACCTGCGCGACCGCGACTTCACGATCAATGCAATGGCGGTTGATCTACGGGGCGACCTGAACGCAATTATCGACCCGACGGGCGGCGCGCTGGATGCGCTCGCCAAGCTGCTGCGCCGCTGCAACGCCGATGCGATTGCCCGTGACCCGATCCGTGCGCTGCGCGGCGTGCGCTTGAGCACTCAGTTTGGCTTGCGGATTGAGCATGAGACGCTGGAAGACATCCGCGCGCACGCGCCCAACCTGCTCGACACCTCGATTGAGCGCGTCCGCGATGAATTGTTCAAGCTGCTGGCGCTGCCCAAGACGGGGACGGCGCTCCGTGTGGCTGATCATCTGGGTATGTTGATGCTGATCTTCCCTGAACTGATCACGCTGCATGGCTTACAACAGGACGCGAAGCACGCTTACGATGCGTGGGGTCATACGTTGGCGGTGGTCAATCATCTGGGCGAGATTCTGGCGACGATTAGCCCCAAACGCACCGATACAACGGCAGCACAGTTCAATCTTGGCATGATCGTCGTCGGGCTGGATCGCTTTCGCGCCCGCTTACAGGATCACTTCACGCAGATGGGGGCGGATGATCGCCCGCATTTCTCTATCGTCATGCTGGCGGCGCTCCTCCACGATGTCGGCAAGGGGATGGTCACGCCTGAACGCGATGAACAGGAGCATCTTCGCTTTCGAGATCACGACCGTGTTGGCGCGGCTGTCGCCGCCGAGCGCGTCGCGGCGCTCCACCTCAGCAAGGCAGAGCAGGATCGCGTCGTGCTGCTGGTGCGCCATCATATGAATCCTACGCTGTGGCTCGACGACCTGACCCCATTGGCTATTCACCGTTTTTGGCGGCTGCTAGGGGCGGGCGGCATTGACTTGATTATGCTGATATTGGCGGATTATCTGGGCGCGTTCGGGATGGCTTACGATCAGGATCGCTGGTTGATGGCGGTCGAACACGCGCAGACTCTGCTCGCCGCCTATTTTGAGGAATACGACCGCTTGGTCGAGCCGCCAACCCTGATCAACGGCAGCGACTTGATGCAGGCGCTGGGCTTAGCGCCCGGTCCGATGGTCGGCAGCCTTCTTGATCAGATTCGTGAGGCACAGGTGAGCGGTGAGGTCGTCACCGCCGAGGACGCGCTGGCACTTGCCCGAACCTACGCCGCAAATCCCAACGGGTAGCGCGAACATGGCTCTGGTGATCAACCCTCGGACAGCTGAACCTTATTTGTAGCGCTTGAGGTCTTCCAAGCGTAGGCGCGCATCATCTTCGGGGACTTCGAAATGCAAGCTGATCAACTGCGGCGTGCGGGATTCTGGGTTGATCTCCATGACCATTTCCGCTGGCATGGCGATCACGCGCGCGAAGCGATGGATCGCCTGATCATCACCTCCCGTACCATCCAAGCCGTGTTGATGCCCCCACGAACTTGCGGCAATTTCGCGGGCGAGAAAACGCGCCAGCGACATGCGTGGCGAATAGGGGATCGTCGTATTTAGGAACGTTCCGCTTAACTGGGTCACGTCCACTTCGTCCCACATATCAGGATGAGGGTGCTGAAGCATCCGCTCAATCGGGATCGGCGGCGCGGTGATGCTGTAAAGCTCGATCAAGTCTTTCACGACTGCTTCAAATGTGTCCATGTTTGCCACCAAGCTAATCCTCTGCCTTGGACGTGCCTTGAAAAAATAATAATAGCGTATTGCCATAGCGCCGTTGATCACGCTGATGCAGGTGCTCGAGCGGAATCGTCTCGTTCTCGGTCGGGTCGATTTGTAAAATCACTTCGCCGTCTGCCTGAAGCCATGCCACGTTTTGGTCGATTGCCCGCAGCGTGGTTTGCCACATGCCTTTGTACTGCGGCGGCGCTATGTAGATGAAATCGTAGGCTTGATCCGGCGTTTGTTTCAGCAGCGCGAAGGCATCCTGCCGCCGCACGACCGCCCGTTCGGTGAGCTTCGTCAGCTTCAGATTATCATTGATTGTTTTGAGCGCCAGCGGCTCAAGGTCGATCAGTAGGGCGTGACGCGCCCCCCGGCTCAATGCTTCGATGCCGACGCTGCCTGTTCCCGCGAACAAGTCGAGGAACGCCGCATGGTAGATGTCGCGCCCGATGATATTGAACAGCGACTCCTTGACCCGATCCATAATCGGGCGCGTGCTGTCTCCCGGTACCAGTTTCAACTGACGCCCTTTGGCGCTTCCGGCGATCACGCGAATGCTCATATTGCGAACTCGACCGCTTCGCGGACAGCGCGCAGGTTCGACAGCGGCGCAGTGACCGGTGTGCTGCCCCCGGCGGACACGATCAGCCGCCGTCCATTGGTAGCTTGGATGGCGCTGCGCGTGGCTTCGCGGATGCTGGTCGGCGTCCCTTGATGCAGGTGCTCCCACGCCGAAAGCCCGCCACAGACCGCACCCTCGAACAGGGTTTTGCCCTGCGCTAGCGTCGGTTCAGAATTATGGTCGCCCCAGTTGACGACCTGTGCTTTTAGTTCCGGCAGAAATTTGAACATCGGCAGTTCACTGCCCAGATGCACAACGTTCAACCACCAGCGCGCGGGTAGAATATCCAGCACTTTGCGGTCGTAGGGCAAGCCGAAGGCTCGATATTCATCTTCCGACATGACCATGTAGCTGGCGTGCTGGATCATGTAGAAGACGCCCGCGACCGGCAGGCGCTTAAGTCCCTCGATCAAGCGAATAGTGCTTTCGGTGAGGATACTCAAGCCGCTGTGAACGCGATCCGGCTGCGTCCGCATGTGCCGCGTCAGCGTGTCGCAGCCTGCCAGAAATTGAGCCTGTGCCAGTGGGCTGTAAATCGTCTGAATCAATGGCACATCTTCGCCTAGCGCATCCCCGATCAGGCGCAGACAGTCGAGCTGGCGACCCAACGCGCCGCGCGTCGGGTCGAGCGCGCGAATACTGGTCCAATCGAGCGACCGCTCGATCAGCCGCTTGGTATAGACCCTCGTGCCTTCCAACGAGCCTTCCCACTGGTCTTGAACGCCGTAATCCGTCACGCAAAAACTGCTAGCGGGGCTGACGTTGACGAAATCCCAGTCGTAGGCGGTTTGAAAATCGACGGTCGAACGCGCGAGATCGGCGGCGCGTTGGTCGTCGCCGGGGAAATGCCGCCACAGCGCCACTGGCGCGCGATCCGTTTGTTCTCCGGCAATCGTTTTTTCGAGACGTTCGCGCTTATTCATAGCGACGGCTGTTTATTGTTCTATTGCTTTAACTTCAGCGATCCGTTGGCTGGTCAAGACTCGCAGCATTTCGTAGCGGTCTTCACCGGCATGTTGTTCAAGCGTGGCTAGAACCTGAGCCAAGCAGCGTTCGAAGGTGGCTTCCGATGTTTCGATTTGTCCGGCGCTGCGCTGTGCCAGCCCTAAACCGTACAGTGCGTCGATATTATCGGGTGAGATTTGCAGCAGTCCCGAAAATTCGCGGATCGAAGCCTCATTCTCGCCTTGACGATGCAGCGACCATGCGCGGGCGAGATGTTCGGCGTATTCCTGATTAGCCATGTCACTTCCTTAAAAAGCGCTCTGATACAAGACGATTCGCAAATTAACGCGAGTGCGCCCTATTTTAGCGTTATTTACCCGCATTGCCTAACGGCGAATGGGATCGGGGACGTGCAAATCGAGAACTCAATCAATTTGAATCACGGTCGGTAACACCAGCACAGTTCCGTAGACGCTGCCGCTGCGGTCGAAGAAGGTCAGCGGCGAGTCGTGTGAGCAGCTTGGCGAGCACTTGAACACCTCCAGCGCCGGGCTGTACTGTCCCGCCGCGAAGTCGTCAGGTACGGGGATGGTGTACGGGTCGCTGACGTAGGCGCGCGGCAGCCAGCGTGCCGTCGGGTAGTCTCCCGGTTGGCGTAAATCCGTGGTGAGCTGGTACTGCCCGCTGCTTAAATCGAGCAGCGAGAGCCGCACTTGATAATTGTCGGTCAGAAAGCGGATGGTATTCCAGTAGAGCGTGAGTTGAATCGCGCCGCCTCGCTGCTGCTCGGTGCTGTCAAGCCGGTATGCCAGCACTTCAAGTCCGGCATCCGAGCGATTGTCGAGCGTCGAACTCCCGTCGAGCGCGCTGTTCGCTTGCGCACGCGCGGCAATCGGCGCGTTCGGGATGGCGACCAGCGCTAGTGTCAGCGCGAAGGCGATCAGGATCAGTGTGAACAGACGTGCCTCGCCGGTCGTCAGCAGGGTGAGCGGTTCATAGGTGTCGTGGGTATGCCGCGAACGCCATGCCGTAACGCCGATCAGGGTGATCAGCGCCAGCCACGTGATCGCCCAACTCGCGCCCCGAATCGGCGTGCTTGCTAGGGTAAGGTCGAGTTCGCCCTGTGTGGCAATTGGAATTTCGACGGCGATCAAACCGTTGTCGTCCGCCCGAACCTCAAGCGGGCTGCCGTTGAATGATGCCGACCAGCCGGGAAAGGCGGCAGTCAGGATGTGCAGCGTCAGCGGCGCGAAGGTCTGCACCTGAAAGCGGTCGGTGTGGGTCGTGTGTTCGAGCGCGCCGACCTGTGCTTGCGGATCAGGCAGGGTCTTGTTGATGGTCGATAGGCGATAACTGGCGATCAAGCTGCGGTTGGTGCTCAGCGAAGGGGAAAGCGTCGTCGGCAGCGGCTCACCGTCGGGCAGTCCAGCGATGCCGTAGCCCTGCTGCTCGTAATCGATTTGCGCGGCGGGGGAGGTATCAAGCGGCGGTTCATTCCACAGCGGCGTCAGCCAGACCGGAACGGCTGCCGCGAGCACGGCGATCACGAGTGCTGATTGAA
>JBBSNT010000039.1:0-18304 GCA_038260485.1 Aggregatilineales bacterium
CGCCATCAGGTCGATCTGCAGACGGTGCGGCAGTGGGCGCTTCCACCGTCTGTTGATAAGGACGATGTTCGCATCGAGGCGAGTCGCAAACACATTTCAGGCACACATTCCACTGTATCAGCGCCAACGACGGCATCAACAACATCGACGATACCTTCCCACAGCGCTTGGAAAAAGCACTCGGCGCGGGTTACGACGTCAACGTGATCGCAGAGTCCGGCTGGGACAGCGACGTCGAGATGTACGAACTTGACCAGTATCCGCTGCGCCCGAATATCGTCATCCTCTCCTATTATCTGAACGACATCGACTACCTCATGGCAGACCCATCGCTCGACCCGAATAATAACTTCACGTTTCCGCAAAACGAGCAGATCGCAGCGTTCATCCGTGACTTCTTCCTGCCCAATTACATCTATTACAATCTGCTCCAGTTCACATCACCCGCACGTACGACGAGCTTCGCCTACGACCTGATCGGCGCGCATCTGGACGATACGCTGTGGAATGAACAAGTCCCTCGTCTCTACGAGATGGTCGCATGGTCGCGAGATCACAATGCGCGCTTGATCGTGTTGGTCTGGCCCAACCTCGCTGAAGTGGACGCTTCAACACCTGCTACCGCGCGTGTCAGCGACTTCTTTCGTGGGCACAACGTGCAGGTCGTCGATATGACCGATTCGCTGCGTGGAAAAAGCGTTGGCGAAATCACCGTCAACCGCTTCGACAGCCATCCGAGTATCGAGGCAAACCAGATTGCCGCCGACCAGCTTTATGAGGCGGTGCTTGAAAAGGATCAAAGCTCGTGAAAAAACTGATCGTCACCGGATCAAATGGCTTGATCGGCTCTGAGGTCGTCGCTTATTTCGACGCGCTTGGCTGGCAGGTTTTCGGTGTAGACAACAACATGCGCCGGGATTTCTTCGGTGAGCGCGGTGACACCCGCTGGAATCAACGCCGTCTTGAGGAAAACTGCAAGCACTTCGAGCATCACGAACTTGACGTCCGTGATCGCGCGGGTGTACTGGCGCTGTTAGAGCAAATTCAGCCGGATATGATCGTCCACGCCGCCGCTCAACCAAGCCACGATCTAGCCGCATCGCGTCCATTCGACGACTTTGACGTCAACGCAGGGGGCACGCTCAACTTGCTTGAAGCAACCAAGCGCCACGCGCCCGAAGCTGTCTTCGTCTACATGTCCACCAACAAAGTCTATGGCGACCGTCCCAATACCATTCCGCTGGTCGAACTCGACACCCGTTGGGATTATGCTGATCCTGCCTACGCGAACGGCATTGATGAGTTTTTCAGCATCGACCAGTCAAAACATTCGTTGTTTGGCGCGTCAAAAGTCGCCGCAGACGTGCTGGTGCAGGAATACGGACGCTACTTCGGTATGAAAACCTGCTGCTTGCGCGGCGGCTGCCTGACCGGACCGAACCACTCTGGC
Organism: Aggregatilineales bacterium; assembly: GCA_038260485.1. Classification (GTDB taxonomy): domain Bacteria; phylum Chloroflexota; class Anaerolineae; order Aggregatilineales; family Phototrophicaceae; genus Flexifilum. The sequence continues at coordinate 1,451 of JBBSNT010000039.1, forward strand.
GTTGAGATGCACGGCTTCCTCAGCTACTTAATTCGCTGCAACGTCGAGGAGCGCGAGTACACCATTTACGGTTACAAGGGCAAGCAGGTGCGCGACAACATCCATTCCCACGATGTCGCCCGCTGCATCGACCTGTTCTACACTCACCCACAGTCCGGCGCTGTTTTCAATCTCGGCGGCGGACGTGATAACACCGTTTCGATCCTCGAAGCCTTCGACCATGTCGAGCAGCTAACGGGCAAGTCAATGCGTTATCATTATGTCGATCAGGCACGCATTGGTGACCATATCTGCTATATTTCTGACCTTGCCCACCTGCGGCAGAGCTTGCCGGGCTGGGACATCACCAAGAGCCTCGACGACATTTTCGACGAGATCGTCGCAAGCTGGCATCAGCGGCTGCTCGTCTAGCCGCCATCGTTTGGAGTAGACACGGATAGGTATGAAACTCTCGGTCGTCATTCCGGCGCGTAACGAAGAAGGAAACATCGCTACGACGATTGCCGCCCTGCGTGAGCATCTCGACGCTGCCGACATCCATAACTTCGAAATTTTAGTCGTCGATGACGGCAGCAGCGACCGTACCTATGAGATCGTCGCAGCAGAAGGCGAGCGCGATGCGCGCATCCGCGTGATCCACAACGTCGGACGTAACGGGTTTGGGCGGGCGGTCGCTTGTGGTCTGGATCACTTCACGGGGGAAGCGGTGATCATCACGATGGCGGATTCATCCGACTCTCCGCAAGACGTTGTACGCTACTACCACATACTGCGCGATGAAGCCGACTGCGCCTTCGGATCGCGCTTCATGCGCGGCTCAAAGGTCTATGACTATCCGAAGTTCAAACTTGTGATTAACCGCTTTGCCAACTACATCATCCGCTTGATGTTCAATACGCGCTACAACGACACCACCAACGCCTTTAAAGGCTATCGCGCCAATGTGATCGAGGGCTGCCGCCCGTTCGTATCACCCCACTTCAACCTCACGATTGAACTTCCGCTCAAGGCAATGGTACGCGGCTACTCCTACAAGGTCATGCCGATCTCGTGGCGCAACCGCATGGTTGGCGAATCGGCGCTCAAACTCAAAGAGCAAGGCAGTCGCTATCTTTACACACTGCTGACGATTTGGTTTGAGTGGCTGCTAGTCAAGCGCGATACTCACCGCACCGACGACGGCGTGTTCGTCCCTTGGGTCAGCGATGAAACCCCTACCCCACTGGAAAAAACCGAGTGACCGCGCACGAAGCACGCCGGATACTGGTCACAGGTGGCGCGGGATTCATCGGCAGCCATGTCGTGGATCGGCTGATTGAGCGCGGTTTTAGCGTCGTCGTCCTCGACAATCAAAGCACGGGTAAACGTGAACAGGTCAACCCGGCAGCAGAGTTCGTCGCCGGAGACGTGCGCAATCCCGCCGACCTCGCGCCGATCTTCGCAGAAGGCGTCGATGCGGTGCTGCACATCGCAGGGCAAGCCTCGATCCGGCTCTCGTTTAGGGACCCCGCTGCCGACCTGAACGTCAATACCTTAGGGACGATCAACGTCATTCAGCAGTGTGTCGCGCATCGCGTGCCGCGCCTGCTGTTTGCCAGTTCGATGACGATTTACGGCAACACCGAGATCATACCGACACCGGAAACAACCGCGCCCGATCCAGTGTCCTATTACGGCGTGACCAAATATGCCGCTGAACGCTACGTCCAGCTTACGGCACAGCGGCGCGACCTTGATTTCGATATCAACGTCACGTCGCTACGGATGTTCAATATCTATGGTGAACGCCAAAGCCTCACCAACGCCTATCAGGGTGTATTCGCTATCTTTATGGGGAACGTGCTGCGCGGCGAGCCGATCAAAATTCACGCCGATGGCGAGCAATCGCGCGATTTTCTCCACATCGACGACGCGGCTCGCGCGTGGGTCGATGTGATGGACAACTCCGCCAGCTACGGTCAGGTGATCAACCTCGGCACAGGCACGCCGACCAGCGTCAACCAACTCTGCGACATCGTGCTGCACGCCTTCGGACATACGCGCGCGACCTATCCAGTCGAGTATTATCCCGCGCAGCCCGGCGACATGCGCCGATCCGCCGCAGACATCAGCCGCGCGCAAGCCTTGCTCGGCTGGTCGCCACAGGTTGATTTGGAAAGCGGGATGCTGCGAACCATTGACTGGGCGCGTCAGCAGGTCTAGAGCGTGCCACGCCAGATGACTCAAAAGGCACAGTGGCGGTGATACGTGATCGCCGCTGTGCCTTTTGGGTTGCATTGAAAGGATTTACTGACCGACGACGAACGTGCTTTCGACGACGTCATCAGCGGGGCAGCCTGTAAAGTCAATCACGTTGACCTTGCCTTCGTTATCAGGTCCAACGTTGATCTGGTATTGTCCGCTTTGCAGCTTATACAGTGAGATAAAGCCATTATAAGCATCGCCAGCGAGTATGTAGCCGTCAATGTCCTCGGCGTCCGGCAGGTCAGCTAGATCGTCGCTGTCGAGTTCGAGTGCGCGCTTACCCTGCCCATCCTCAATGATCCAAATGTCGATACTGCAATCGCCGGCTTTGGTAGTCGGGGTGTAAAGAGCATAGGGACCAAAGCAGTTGACACTGGTGTAGGTTGAGCAAACACAGGGCAAACAAGCGAAGGCTATGCTGGACGGCAGCGCCGTGAAGATCAAAACCAGCAGCCCACCGACCATCGGCACAAGCGCGGACAAGCGAAACAACCGTTGACGAAGCATAAGCATTCCTTCTTCACAATCATACAAGTCGCATTACTTTAAGAGAAATCTCGGTTTTTTGCCAGCGTGAATACGCTATCGTCGATCAAACGTCGGTTGGCAAAGTCTTCTCTGAAGCAGCAAGCTGTGGTATACCATTTGCGGTATCGATGAGGAAATCCCTTGCGCGTCATACTATCCCGCACACGACAACTGTATCTCCTCGCGCTGGTCTTTTTCGCCGGATTGACGTTCATCCTGCTTCATCCGCTGATCTTCAACAATGGCACACAGGTCGCCGGATTCGACTTTTTTAACTACAACTGGAATTTTTGGTGGGTGCGTCACGCGCTGACCACGCCGGGATTGAATGTCTATCAAAGCGACTTCGCTATGTATCCGGCGATGGCAAATTACGGCTACCACGCCCTAACCCTCTTCTGGTATCCGCTCTGGGCGCTGATCGAACCTTTCGCCGGAACGCTCACGGCGATCAACGTCATCATCGTGACCGCTTGCATGCTCAACGGCTACGTGCTGTTCGTGCTGCTGAGGCGTGAAGGCGTTGCGCTGGGGTTGGCGCTGATCGGCGGGGCGGCGCTGCAAATCGCTCCGATTTCGCGCTACTTCTACTACAACACGCACATCAATTTGATGGACTGGTTCTGGCTGCCTGCCCAGCTTTTGCTCTGGCAGCAAATCGTCCGAGCAGTTGCCGCAAAGCGCATGGGACGCGCGCTCATTTGGTCGGTCGTGCAAGGCGTTACCCTATGGGGCGTGCTGCTCACCGACTTGCAGTTCCCGATATTCACAGCCTTCCTGCTCGCGCCCTACGTCGTCTACACGTTGTGGCAATCACGCCGACGGCTGCGCTTGATCGCGGCGGGACTCGTCGTCGTGGCAGTGACGCTGCCGCTCGCTTGGTTTGCGGGACCTCTGCCCTACATCCTACGCTTTACCGGCACGCTCGCCCCCGGCACAGTTGAGGATCGCCCCGGCATCCCCTTCCCCGGCGGCTTCCTCACCATGAGTGATACGTGGTGGGAATGGGCAACACCATCACTCGGCGCATTTATCACCGTCGTTGCGTTGGGTTCGTTCATCGTTGCAATCGTGCGTCGTCGCCGCATCCGTGATCGCTGGCTCTGGTTCTGGCTCATGCTGCCGCCGCTAATCTTTGCACTCGGTCCGACAATTAACGTCGCAGGCGTAGACATCGCCATGCCCTTCCACCTGCTCTACGACCGCACCAACGGCATGTTTCGGATGCCTTGGCGACTCGCGCCGATTTTCATCGTCGCGGCGTTGATTTTCGCGGGCAAGTCATTGACACCGTACTTTCGACGACTAGCGGTGTCACGACTGTTCATCATTGCGGCAGCCTTCCTACTGCTGGCGCTCGACGTGCGTCTATTCGCGGGCAGTCCGCCTAATGGGCCGCTTCAACCCGCCCCCACCAATTACGCTTTCTATCATGCCATTGGCGCGGAAACAGGCGATCCCTACGACAGCGAGGTGATCCTCGAAGTGCCTACCGGCGCGGCGACTGGCGAAATTATCCTCGGTGACCCGCGCGCAACTCAGCTTCAGTATTACGGCATCATCCACCATAAGCGCATGATCAACGGCTTCATCTCGCGAACACCGCTCGAAAACTTCTGGTATATGCTCACAGATGACCCCATGTTGAGTTGGCTCGGTCAGCGCCGTTACCTTGAGCCGGAAGCCGTCGAAGCCCAGCTAAGCGACCGCATTTTCAACTGGCACATCGGCTATATCATCATTCACCGCGATCTGATCGGGCGCGATAGTTCCACCGTGCAGGAGATTATCGGCTACTTCAATGCGCTCGATGACCTGCTCTGCCCCTACACCGTCGAGGGCGATGCCGTCGTCTACCGCACGACGTGGCATCCTGATGGCTGTCCGGCACGTACACCGCCGGAAACAACCCCCAATGTCTATACGATTGACATCGGCTCACCCGGCGACGAGGCTTATATCGGTTGGGGCTGGCATTATCAGGAGGATGTCTCCGGCGTCACGCTGCGCTGGGCGGGCGCATACCCGCAAACGCGAGTCTACATCGATCTACCGCCCAGCGCCTACACTATCACGATCTCGGCGCAGGCGTTCTGGCAGCCGCGCCAACTTCGGCTGCTCGTCAACGATCTGCCGTTGAGCGATCCAGTCACCATTCCAGTCGAGTCCCTACACGACTTCACTTTCTCGATTCCGGCTAACGCCATCGGTGACGGCAAGCACGTCACGCTCACGTTCGACTACAACGCGACGTTAGCGCCGTCGGACGTCAAGACGAGCGGGGACACCCGCCAACTGGCTATCGCCGTCGATACGATTCGCTTCGAGGCGCAACCGTGACACGTCACATTTTGCGCTGCACGCTGATTTTCGCCTTCTTCGCATTGATCGCGTGCCTTGCGCTCTATCCGCTGCTCCTTCACGCGACCACCCACGTCGGCGGCGAATGGACGACCGATTATTATCACTTCCACTGGGGCTATTGGTGGATTCGCCATGCACTGGCCACGCCGGGGTTGAACGTCTATGAGACCAATTTCGTCCTGTTTCCCTACACGACCAATTTCGCCCTCGAAACGCTGACGCCGTTCTGGTATCCGCTTTGGGCGCTGCTCGAACCGCTGGTCGGCACGCTGGTGGCGATGGACGTAATCATGGTCACAGCGATGGCGCTGGCGGGAACCTGCTTTTACGCGCTGCTGCGCCATGAGCGGGTCGCGGTCGGCTTAGCGCTGGCGTTTGGCGTCCTGCTCGAAGTCTCGGCGGGTATGATGCTTGCCGCCATGCTGGAGACGATCAACTACCTGAGCCTATTCTGGCTGCCGCTCAACTTGCTAATCTGGAGCTATGTCGCGCACAGTCGCGGGAGGGCAGCATTGATCTGGACGGTCGTGCTAGGGTTGGCGTTCTATGGCATGATGATGACCGACCTTCAGCACATCCTATTTCTGGCATTCCTGATCGTCCCCTACGGCGTGCTGACGCTGATCGAGCAAGCGAATTGGTCGGGGCGCATCCGTCTAATCGGGCGCGGGGTGGCGGCGCTAGCGATCATGACCGCTTTGCTCTGGATAGCGGGACCGCTTCCCTACCTGCTCTCCTACGATTACAGTTCGCTCGCGCCAATGTCAATTGAAAGCGCGGGCGGCATCCCCTTCCCGCTAGGCTACGTGTGGCGCTTTGACACCTACAACCGCACTGTGACGCTTGGATCACTGGTGCTGCCGCTGATTGTCCTTGCTTTGATCGTCGGGCGGCGCGTGCGAGATCGCCGTCGCTGGTTTTGGCTAGCGCTGGCAATCTTGCCGCTGCTCATCGCGCTAGGACCTTACATCCATCTAGACGGTCTGCAAATCTCAACGCCCTATGTCCTGCTTCACCGTGTGTTCGGCGGCTTGTTCCGCAGCCCGGCGCGCTTCGACGCCGTGATCATGATTGCGGCGCTGCTGTTCGCGAGCAAAACACTCACGCCGCTAATCCGGCGCTGGCAGAATCGCCACTGGAACGTCCGTTATGGCGTTGCCGCCGCCGCGCTGCTGCTCGTCGTGCTAGACGCGCGCCTGTTCACCCCGATGCCCATCCAACCTGTCACACCGCCCTATGCCTATTATGAAACCATCGGCAAAGAGCAAGGTGATCCCTACGACAGCGAAGTGATCCTCGAAGTCCCCATCGCTGGTGGATCAGGCGAGGCGTGGGTCGGTGATTTCCGCCCGATGGAGACGGAATTCTACGGCATGACTCACGGCAAGCGCATGTTGAACGGCGCGGTCGCGCGCGCGCCACTATCCTATTTCTGGTATTGGCTCTACGACGACCCGATGCTGGCATGGCTGGGTCAGCGCCGCTACCTTGAACCGGACACCGTCGAAGCACAGTTGCGCGAACGCATCTTCGACTGGCACATCGGCTATATCATCGTCCATCAAGACTTGATCGGGCGACAGACCAGCACCGATAATGAGGTAATCGGCTACTTGAACGGGCTGGGCAATCTGCTCTGTCCGGTCGCAGTCGAGGGCGATGCGGTCTTCTACCGGACGGCATGGCATCCTGACGGCTGTCCGCCGCGTATGCCGCCGGAAACGTCCCCCGGCGTCTACACAATTGACGTCGGCTCACCGGGCGACGAGGGTTATCTGGGCTGGGGCTGGCACTATCAAGAGGATATCTCCGGTGTGATGATGCGCTGGGCGGGTATACTCCCGCGGGAGACGCCACAAACCACCATCTACGTCGATCTCCCGCCCAATAGCTACACCCTTACGCTGACGGCGCAGGCATTTTGGAAAACTCGACACCTAAACGTGATGATCAACGACACCATATTGGCAGAGTCAGCCACTATTCCGGTAGACTCGCTGCACGATTTCACGTTTTCGATTCCGGCAAGCGCCGTCGGGAACGGGAAACATATCAAGCTGACGCTCGATTACGATACGGCGGTCGCTCCGGCAGACGTCGAGGACAGCGCTGACACGCGCCAACTCGCACTCGCCATCGATACGATTCGCTTTGCACGCAGCGACAGCACCGACCCGGCAACGGAGTAAATAGAGTGAATACCTTAAAATATCGCGGGCTTTGGGTACTTTTAGCGGTAATTACGTTGTCCTTGGCAGGTCCACCGCTGCATCTTCAAGCACAGGATCGCCCCGCCGTGCCGCAGGGCGCGGATTATCAATGGGAAACAGTCGTCGATGGCTTCGACAACCCGCTGCTGGTAACCAACGCGGGTGATGGATCGGGACGGCTGTTCGTCGTCGAGCAAACTGGCTATATCTGGATCGTCGAGAATGGCGATTACGGCTTCGACCCCTTCCTCGATATTTCGGCGCGCCTCTCGAATGACGTCTTTCAAGGGGGCTATACCGAACGCGGCTTGCTCGGTCTTGCCTTCCCGCCGGACTTCAAAACGAGCGGCGTCTTCTACATCAACCAGACTGACGACGCGGGCGATACCATCGTCGCGCGCTATCGCGTCTTAGCGGGTAGCCCCAGCCGCGCCGACCCGGACAGCCGTACCGAAATCCTCAAGATTCATCAACTGTTCTACGACCATAACGGCGGTAATATGGCGTTTGGTCCTGATGGTTATCTTTACATCGGCGTCGGCGATGGCGGTTCGCTCGGTGACGACCCCGGCGCGCTCGCGCAAGACCGTTCGCAATTGTTAGGCAAGCTGCTGCGCATCGACGTCAATACCGAAACCTACTCCGTCCCGCCGGATAACCCGTTCGTCGGCGTCGAAGGCGTGCAGCCGGAAATCTGGGCGTATGGGCTGCGAAATCCGTGGCGCTTCAGCTTCGACCGAGCAACAGGCGATCTCTACATCGGTGATGTAGGGCAGGAAACCTATGAGGAAGTCGATTTCCAGCCCGCAGGCGACCCCGGCGGCGAGAACTACGGCTGGTACAATTACGAAGGCATGCACGCTTATCAAGATCGACCCGCACCGGAAGACATGACGCTGCCCGTCGCGGAGTATCCGCACATCGTCGGCTGCGCCATCACCGGCGGCTACGTCTATCGCGGTTCAGCACTGCCCGAACTGCAAGGCGTCTACTTCTTCGGCGATTACTGCTACGGACGTATGTGGTCGCTGTTCCGCAACGACGAAGGCAAGTGGCAAGTCCAACCCTTCATGGAAACAGGCGCGATCATCAGTTCGTTCGGCGAGGACGAAGCGGGCGAACTCTACCTCGTCGATTATAAAGGCGCGTTGCTGCGGTTCACCAGAGCCGATGAGCCGTCCAAACAGCGGGCTTTAGGACTGAGTACACCAGACTGAACGGCACGATCTTGAGAAACAGCGGGCTTTCCCGTACAATTCGCCACAAAGGAGCGCACCTTGAACGACATCGTTCATCTTGCTTGGGATCGTTTCAAAATCATCACCAACATCGTCGGCGACGTACAGGGGCGCGTGATCGTGACGCTGTTCTACTTCACCATCCTTGTCCCGTTCGGCATCGGATCGCGGCTGTTCGGTGATTCACTGGACATTCGCCCAAATCAACCTGCACGCTGGTTGGAACGCCCCCCCGTCCCTACCGACATCGACGACGCACGTAGGCAGGGATAATGTATATTCTCGGCATTTCTTGCTTCTATCACGACTCTGCCGCCGCCCTAATCGAGGATGGCAAGCTGGTCGCCGCCGCGATGGAAGAACGCTTCTCGCGCAAAAAACACGACAACAGCTTTCCCGAAAAAGCAGTCGCTTTCTGCTTAAAGCAAGCAGGTATTACGGGCGCAGACCTCGATTACGTCGTCTTTTACGAAAAGCCGCTCGTAAAATTCGAGCGTATCCTGCTGACAACCCTCGGCACCTTTCCCCAGTCATCCGACGTCTGGCGCGACGCCATGATCAATTGGCTGAAGGACAAGCTCTGGGTCAAGAACATCATCCAGAAGGAAGTCGGCGTCAAGTATGATCGCGTGTTGTTCTGTGATCATCACATGAGTCATGCCGCCAGTGCCTTCTTCTCCAGCCCCTTCAAAGAAGCCGCCGTCATGACGATTGACGGCGTCGGTGAATGGACAACCACTACGCTCGGTAAAGCGACCAGCATTTGGGAAGGCGATAGCGACCCCGATCAGCGCAACAGCATAAATCTGTTTCACGAGGAGCGCTTCCCGCATTCTATTGGGCTGCTCTATTCAGCGTTTACAGCTTACCTCGGCTTTCACGTCAACAACGGCGAATACAAGGTCATGGGCATGGCTCCCTACGGCGAGCCGCGCTACGTTGACAAGATTTACAAGCTGTTTCAGCAGAACAGCGACGACGCCAGCTTCCGCCTGAACATGGATTACTTCAGCTACCATCATTCAACCGAAAGCACATTCAACCGCCGCTTCGTCGATCTGTTTGGTGAACCTCGCCCCGCCGAGTCCGACTTTTTCACCATCAGCACCAACCCAGAGCGTGCGGGCGAGAAAGCGGCAATGGCGGAAAACCAGCGCTACGCCGACATCGCCGCCAGCATCCAGCGCGTCACCGAAGATGCCTTGATCCAGATAGCGACGCATCTTCACGCGAAAACGGGGCTGTCAAAACTGGTCATGGCGGGCGGCGTTGCCCTCAACACCAAGGCGAACTATCGCATCCTCGCCGAAACGCCGTTTGAGGAAATCTACATTCAGCCCGCCGCTGGCGACGACGGCGGTGCGCTCGGTGCGGCACAGTGGGCATATCACCTCGTCCTCAACCAGCCGCGCAACTGGGTCATGCCCAACGCCTATTGGGGGCAGGAATACTCCGAAGGCGAATACAAGGCATTCCTTGACAGCAAGGGCGTCAAGTATACGCAGTACAGCAACGACGACACCCTGCTCGACCTGCTGGCGCAGAAGCTCACGCAGGAGAAAGTGATCGGCTTCTTTCAGGGGCGCTTCGAGTGGGGACCACGTGCGCTCGGCAATCGCAGTATCATCGCTGACCCGCGCAGCGAAGCCATGAAAGAGGTCGTCAATACCAAGATCAAGTTCCGCGAGCCGTTCCGCCCCTTCGCGCCCGTCATCTTGCGCGACCGTGCGGCGGAATACTTCGATTATCCTGACGTCGAGAAGCACGAAGCTCCGCGCTATATGCTGATGGTCAGCCCGATCAAGCCCGAAAAGCAGGATCGAGTTCAGGCGGTCTGCCACGAGGGAACCGGACGATTGCAAGCTATTGAGCGTGAAACTAATCCGCGCTACTATGGCGTCATCGAGCGCTTTGGCGACCTCACGGGCGTGCCCGTGCTGCTCAACACGTCATTCAACCTGCGCGGCGAACCTATCGTCACCTCGCCCCGCGATGCTTGGAACACGTTTAGTCACAGCGACATCGACATTCTGGTACTCGGTTCATTCGTCGTCCAGAAATAAGAGGAGTTATCATGCGCGACATCTTTGCCCGCATGGGCATTTTAGGCGAACTGCTGGCGTTTCTATGGCGGCGCAAGCTCTACTGGCTCATTCCGATGATGATCGTTCTGGCGCTCTTCATCGTGCTGATCATTCTAGGCAGCAACCCCGCGACCGCGCCCTTTATCTACCCGATGTTCTAAGCATGTCACATGCCGCGCTCGCCCTATTGGTTGGCTTGATCCTCGGCAGCATCTTCGCGACTTTTGTCGCGCGCCGTTCATTGGACGAAGAAAAAATTCACGGCGGAGCACCTGCCAAGGTCTTTCACTTTCTCGGCGCGCTCGGCTTTTGCATGACGCTCCCGACCGTCATCACGGCGCTGCTGCTACGCGGTGGCTTCACGCTGGCATTTCCGTTGGGCATCGGCTGTGTGATCGCCGCTTTCATCGCGCTGCTGATCTATGCGGTGTTCGAGTACCCCGCCCGCGCCGGACTCGCACTAGACGACGATGGCTGGACAGAAGAAAAAGCACGCACCTCCGGTTTGTAAGCCGTTTTGAGCCACGCTAGCGAGCTTACCCTGCTGAGGATTTCCTTCAGCAGGGTGCTCGCTTTTTGATTGCATTCACAATCTTTACACAAAACAAGCGCCGACTTCGGGTAGGATTTGAGCAAGAAACCGCTGCGCAGCGTCACGTCTGCGCGCAAGTTGTTCGCTTCACCGTAGCCAAGAGGATACGCCCATGATCACAGTGATCATCCCCGCGCTCAACGAAGAAAACTACATTCTGCCTTGTCTTGACTCGCTCGCGTGGCAGTCGCCGCCGCCCGATGAAATCCTCATCGTCGATAACGGCTCGACTGATCAAACCGTCGCCGTCGTCGAACGCTTCGCCGAGGATCACCCTGACCTGCTCGTCAAGTTGATCCATGAGGCCCGTAATGGCTGCGATTGGGCGCGCGAAGCAGGTTGGCGCGCCGCCAGCGGCGATATTATCGTCCACATTGATGCCGACGAAACGCTGCCCGACGATTGGCTGGACAAAGTGCGCGCGGTGCTGCGTGATCACCCTGAACTTGGCGCGTTCGGGGGAACATACCGTTTCCTGAATCCACCGCCGTCGGTGCTGCTCTTGCAGGGTTTGTACAACCTGCTCTATCCGCGCGTCGTCCAGTGGACAAAAGGCTTTCCCTACCTCTGTGGCGGACAAACGGTCTGCAAACGCGAAGTCCTCGACCGCATGAACGGGTATGCCGACAAGCCCAGCGATCAGCTTGAGGATTACTATCTTTCCGAGCAAGCGTACAACCTCGGCTACAAAACGCGCTACTTCCCGTCAATCTACGGCTTTCACAGCCTGCGCCGCTATCATGAGGGCGGGCTGCCCGCGTTCCTGAAATGGGGTGTCGCTGGCTTGGATGCGACCCAATACGACACCAACGCCGATGTCCGCTGAACTTGCTCCTGAGACAGTCCGCTTCAACGCGGTTGATCGCTATTACCTGATCTCCGAAACGGATGATCCGCACGGTGCCTACTTCCCGATGCTTGTCTGCGGCGGCGTTCAACTGACGCAGCGGATCGAGTGCGCGCAGATTGTAGAGGCGTTCAAGCACATCAACGCGCGCTTTCCGGCGTTCCGCTTAGCCTACGAACTCGACTACACTGCGGATCGCTGGCGTAAGGTCGCCGACCTTGACGCCCATTTCGAGCAAATGGCGGCAGCCGATCAATCGGCTAATCCCGACGAAGCGATAGCTAGCGCCGTGCGCGCCAACCTCATCCCGTTCTCATGCCCGCTGCGCGCCAGCATCGACGATGATTATCTGACGCTGCGGATTCATCACGGTTTTGCCGATGGGCTGTTCGGCGTCAAGCTGCTGGCTCACCTGATCGTCGCCGTCTTCGACCCCAACGCCTACGACCAACTGCCGGACATCCCGCTGCGCTACGGGCTTCCGATCTGGCGCGTCGCGTGGGATCGCCCGCAGCAGGGATTCACGATGCTCTGGAACTGGATACGCACGTTTAAGAGCAGCGTCGATGACTACAAAGGCACGGGCGAAGCTGTCTGCTACACGCCGGAACCCATCCACAACGGTTCGCCCATTGCCGTTCAGCGCTTCGTGATCCCGCGCGCCTCTATGAAGGCGCTCAGACAGGCACGCCGTGCACTATCCTCAATGCCGATCACGCTCAACACACTCTGTCAGGTGATGGTCGCGCACCGCTTGATCGAACTGGGCATTCTGCCGCAGGATCGCGCAGTCGAATATACGCAACCCATCGATCTCAAACGCTACAAAAAAGACCCGTACATCTACGCGGGCAACCTCGCGGGGCAAATCCGCCTCAAGATTACGCCGCGTCCAACGCCCGATTTGAGCGCCGACTGCGTCGAATTTCAAACCAAGCTCGAAACCCAACTCAAGAGCGGGATGCCGCTCTCGACCCTGCCCAGCGAATGGCTGCTCGCGCTGATGGGCAGGCGCTTTTACAAGAAGATCAATCGCGACTGGATCACCTCGTCGATTCGCACGGATAGGCGCTTTTTCGTTTTCAGTAACTTGGGCGTCCTCGACGCCGATTTGAAGCCTGCCTTGCCCTTTATCGCGCCAGAGTCGCAACTGGCACTCGCGGGATCGCTGATCGGCGCGCCGCCACTGCTGATCACGCTGGGCATCGTCGGCGGGATCGGGCACTTAACCATGACTTATAACCCGCGCGTCCTCGACACGGACACAGCCGCGCAAATCGCGCAGGCGTTCACGCCGGAATGGTCGCGCGAATGCTCCCAAAGGTAACAGAATGACTCAATGGTTTGTGGATTTTGATGATACGCTCGTCGTCGGTCCAGTGACTTGGGCGCTCGAAACGGTGCTCCCGCGCTTGATCGCTGAACACGGTTTGACCAACGATCCGCAGCGCCTCGAAGCCGCCCTACTGCGCGGTCAAGAACAAGCAGCGCAGGGACTCGGCGAGATGGAAATTCTCCCGCGCTTGTTTGACGAAATGGGCTGGGATCACGGGCTGATGGAGCAGATCGCCCGCGACGTATTCGAGAATTATGCGCCGTCGCTGTTCGAAGACGCCCTGCCCTTCTTACAGCGTATCGGCAGCGTCTACGTGCTTTCGAACAACAACTACGCGCCAGAAATCGCCGCTCAGCTTGGCATCACGCTTTACGTGAGCGCCTTTTTTACACCCAAACGCAGCGGCGTGTCGCGTGGCAAGCCGCACCGCGACCTATGGGATTTTGTTGTGAAATCATGCGCAACTGAAGGTGCGGTGCTCGTCGGGGATGATCCTTGGTCGGATGGCGCATTCGCCACTGCGTGCGGAATCGACTGTTACTTGGTGGATCGGCTGGATCGCTTTGCGGCGCTAACGCCGCATCGCCGCGTGCGTTCGCTCGAAGCTATTCCAACCGCCAGCGAAAGCGTCGCTCAAGAATAAACAGTGCCGCCGCCAGCATCGACAGCAGCACGCCCACATCAAGCCAGAACTGCAAGGCAATCCCGCCCGTGAGTGCTAAGCGCAGCGCATCGGCGGCATAGGTGAACGGCATCAGCAGCGCTAACGCCTGTAAAGGCGCAGGCAGCGCGTCCCACGAGATAAACACGGGCGCAGCTAAGACCAACACGAACAGCAGCACGTAAGTCCCTAGCTGCGCGATCTCCACCGTTTCGGCGATCAGCCCGAAGGCGACACCAAACGTCGAAAATAGCAGCGCCAGCAGCGGAACGAGCAGGATCAGCACCGAGCCATAATGCACGGGAACGGCGTAGAGCAGCGGCGCGAGCGCCAACGGTGCGATCACGCCCGGCAGCATCAGCACCAAACGCGAGAGCACCAGAGCCAGCAGCAGCTCCGATTTACGAATCGGCAGTGAAGCGTAGTAGGTCAACATGCCGTCTTGACGCATCGTGCTGACGCGCACCGCCATCGCGCTGACGCCCTCGTGCGCAAGCGCAAAGATCGCCGTGCCGCTGATCATCCGCAGCAGCACCGCCGGATCGTTCATATCGACGCCGAAGCGTGAAAAGCCGAACACCATGATTAACGGAAAGAACAGCGAGAGTGCCGCATACCAGACCCAGTACGCGCGCACCTCGAAAATCTGCTCCAGCCACAGATATTTCACATCAGTGAAGAATTTCGCCGTCACGAAATTGTCTCCACCGCTGCTGCGCTTCCCAACGCGAGATATGCATCCTCAAGTGACGGCGGCGCGATACGAAAATCGTCGAAGCGCTCGACGCCGATACGACTCAAAACAGCATCGACCCCTGCGCCAATCCGATCTGGCGGCAGATAGAGTCGATATTCTCCCGCATGAACGCGCTCGACACTCCCTAAATCCGGGAAGGCGTCGGGGGCGATTAGCTCATCAGGGTCTCGCAACCGAAATTCGAGCCGCACTGCCCCACCTAAGCGCGCCTTGATCTCACCGGGCGTTCCCAATGCGGCAAAACGCCCGTCATGCATCACAGCGACGCGATGCACCACGCGATCCGCCTCGTGGACGTTGTGCGTCACGAGGATGCAGGTCACGCCGCGCCGCGTGTTGAGGTCATCGAGCAGTTCCCAAATGATGCGGCGGTTGCGTGGGTCGAGTTCGTTGGTCGGCTCATCGAGCACCAGCAGCAGCGGATCGCCCATCAACGCCATCGCAAAATTGACCAAGCGCATCGCCCCGCCACTGAGCGTGTTCACATCTCGCGCGGCATCATTCGTCAGCCCAAGATCAGACATCAGCGCTGAAGCTTGTTTACGCGCGGCGGCTTCTGACTGTCCACGCAGACGTCCTGTATAGTGCAGCGCTCGCTTGACCGCAATCGCGCGCATCGGAACACCCTTCTGCGGCAGAAAGCCCGTCAGTGGCTTGACTTGATCCGGCGAACGCACCACGTCAATCGACTCGACACAGATAGATCCCGACGTTGGGCGAATTAACCCTAGAAGCTGCATAATCAACGTCGTCTTGCCCGCGCCATTCGGACCGAGCAGCCCGAACAGTTCGCCCCGCCGCACGTCGAAGGACAAACCATCATTAGCGACCAGCGGCGCGCCCTGCTTTGACGTGTAGACTTTCGTCAATTCACGAATAACGACCGAGTCGTTCACGACTGCCGGTCAATCGCAACCCGCCGTGACAAGCCGAGAATACAGGATGGATCGTCCGCAAGTTCGAGAATGCGCTTGTACTCAGCTTCCGCTAATTCAGGCGTGTAGCGACCGTCGTAATCAGTCTTGCGAGAGTGAAAACGGTCACCAAACGCCAGATCGTTCAGCATCATCCGCATTGAAGCTTCAGTCATGAACAGCGGTGGATAAGGCACGTAGAACATGCGCAGATAATCGCCGCCCGTCAGCGCCAGTGACATCGGCGTGCGGAACTTGAAATCGCCGCTCATGTTCGTGCCGAGGTAAAAATGCGGCACAGGAATATCCGCCCCATAAGCCGCACGTCCGAGTCGCTGATAAAGGCGGTGAAACACGTCGTTCAACCCATCCGCTGGATCGGCATCGGCTTCAAACGCGGTTCGTTCTTCTGCCGACAGATTGTCCAACGTCTGCCAGAAGGTGAGCAGCGGAATCGATGCAATTTCCCAGAGCAACTTACGCCGCCCTTCGGCGTACTGCCAATTATTCTGAAAATTGACCATCTTTTGAGCGGTCTGGTGCGCTGCCGAGTCGGGCGGAAGCATCAGCAATGTGTCAATACCGACGAAATAGGGATCGATGTTTTGAGCGCGATAAAACGCGCTGGCACCATCATCGAGCAGACGTAGAACTTCCTGCGATACGAGTTCTGCATATTCCCCGCCACGCTCAAAAAAGCTGCGGAACGAGAGTGCAGCGATCAGCATATTCTGCCCGCCGAGTTCGAAGTAGGTTTGAATGAAGCGAAAATACTGTCTTTGCAGGTAAGCGCCTTGTTCCGAAAAATCCGCGATATGACCGGGATTCTCTTGTGCACGATTACGGTCTAGGATGTAAGTACGACGTGTTGCACCAATGGCGAACAAGCCGGTTAACCCCTCAGGGTAACGATCACGAATGCGCTGCGCGAATTCTACGTCTGCCATGCTCTCCCCTACTAGTGGGTCACTTGGGACGCAGCCTGGCATAAAGGCGGGGTAGAATGGATTGTAGCGCCAACAGCAGGGGATAGGAGATGTAGTTGATGAGTCGACGCCAGGAGCATCCGCTACGCAGAA
>JBBSNT010000040.1:0-18284 GCA_038260485.1 Aggregatilineales bacterium
AATAACCGGGTTCCTAAACCGCGTTAAAGCTGAGGCTATGACTCAACCAACCCCACCGACTGAAGAAGTTGAACTGAATCGCATGTCGTCGTCGATCACGACGTCGCGCATCGAGACGCTGACCGATGGCGTGTTCGCCATCGTCATGACGCTGCTGGTCTTTGACATGCATGTCCCGCTGCAAGAACAGGTCGAACAAATCGGCTTGCTCAACGCGCTGTCCCAGCTTGCGCCCAACCTGCTCAGCTACGTCATCACCTTCGTGATTCTTGGCGTGTTCTGGGTCGGGCATCACAACCAATTCTTCTACATTCGCCGCGCCGACCGTGTGCTCTTGTGGATCAACATCTTCTTCAACATGGCGGTCGCGCTGCTGCCCTTTTCGGCAGGCATCTTTTCGCGCTACGGGCAGCACCCCGAAGCCATCATCGTCTACAACCTTAACCTGATTCTGACCGGCGTCATGCTGTTCGTGCATTGGTGGTACGCCACCCGTGACAGCCATTTGCTCAGCCACATCATTGAGGAGCACGTTCGCCGGATCGTCTACCGCCGTATCCTCACGCCGCCGCTGCTCTACTTCATCGCCATTCTGGTGTCGCTGCTCAACGTCGAACTCAGCATCATCATCGACATCCTCGTGCCGATTGTCTGGGTGATGCCGAACCGGATCGATCACCTGTTCAAGCGGGGCTGATTTCCTGCTCTACGGCAGCGTCGTGTGTTAAAATATGCTCTTTCTAGCCTACGCAAAGCGAGTTCCGTCGATGTCGGTCGTCCGCAAATATCCGAGTTTCCCCGATCACTTCGAGACGGAGCGCCTGTTGATTCGTGCGCCTCAGCCCAATGAGGGGCGCGTGATCAACGAGGCGGTGCTTGAGTCGATTAGCGACCTGCGACTGTGGATGCATTGGGCGCAGACCCCCCAGTCGATTGCTGAGTCGGAAACGCACTCGCGCGAGTCGGCGCTCAGCTTTCGCAACCGTGAGGATTTACCGCTGCGACTCTTTCGCAAGCACGATGGCTTTTTCGTCGGCGCGAGCGGGCTGCACAACATCGACTGGGACGTGCCGCGCTTCGAGATCGGCTACTGGGTGCGCTCCAGTTTACGCGGTCAGGGCTACATCACTGAGGCGGTGCTCGGCATTACCGACTTCGCTTTCGGGCTTTTGAAGGCGGAACGGCTGGAAATTCGCTGTGACGCGCGCAACGAACGGAGCGCCGCCGTCGCGCGGCGGGCGGGCTACACCCTCGAAGCCTGCCTGCACAGCGACGCGCGCGATCCGCAAGGCGGCTTGCGTGATACCTTGATCTTTGCGCTGCTGCGTGACGATAGGAAACTGAATGGCAATTGACACTGTGATCGACTACGCCTGTGTCCCCAAACAGACGCTGACGACCGACGGGATTGTCGAGCGGCTCAAGGCGCGCGACCGCGCCGGGACGGTGATCCAGTTGTTCCGCGCCAATGGTGATCAGCGCCCGCCGAGCGAAATGGGCTTCGAGATGACGCGCACGGCGCTCGATGGCGCAGAAGAAACGCAGGTCGTCATCGTCCAGCACATGCTCGACCTTGCCGCTGAACTCGACCCGCTGGCGGGTTACTGTGTCGGCTGTCCCGCCAATGTGCGCGCCGCTTCCAGAGGAAGCGCCGTGCCCTTCGGCTGCATCGGCTTCATCCAGTACCCGATCTCGGCGGCGGCAGAGCGTTGGTTGCTCGATAGACTGCCGGGGACGGACGAGCCGCTCGAATGGCTGCTGCTGCGTCAGGGCGTGCAGGAGATGAACTACAGCGGCGAATCGGTCAAGCCGCTGCGTGCCGACCCGACCTACTTCGAGGAGAAGCGCGTCGCCGGGCGTGATCTGGTTGAGTTCATCTTCACGGCGAATCAGGCGTTCGAGATGCTCTTTTTGCTCGGTGACATTCAGCCCGCGCACGCCGGAATCCTGCTGCTGTTGTTCGGGGCGATCCAGCGCGGCGTTGATGCGGTGCAGATCGTGGCGATCATGAAACGCCAGCTCACGCCGGACGAGATCGCCCGCGATTACCCATTCCAGATGACGATCCACGAACACGACGACCAGACGATTGCCGAACTGAAGGCGTTCTTCTACGCGCTCTATCGCGCGTGGTCGCTCGATGTGGCACTGAAATTGGACGTGTAGGGTGATCCGAACCGCGCTGATCGGCTATGGCAAAGTCGCCCACTTCCACGCCCGCGCGCTTCAGCAATCGGCATTAGGGCAACTGGTCGCGGTCTGTGGGCGCAATCAGGACAGGGCGGCGACTTTTGCCGCTCAGTACAGGATCGCCGCCCACACCGACCTTGCGCAGATGATTCGGGGCGAAGGCATCCAAGCCGTGATCATCTGCACGCCCCATCCCGCCCACGTCGAGTCAGCGCTGACGGCGGCGCAAATGGGCGTTCACGTCCTCGTTGAGAAACCGCTGGCAGCCTCGCTTGCTGATTGCGACGCCATGATCGCCGCTGCGGATGCTGCAAAGGTCAAGCTCGGCGTCATCAGCCAGCGCCGCTTTTACGAACCGTCACAGCGCGTCCATCAAGCGATTGAAACGGGCAAGCTCGGCTTGCCGATCTTGGGGACGGTCACCATGCTCGGCTGGCGCGACCAAGCCTACTACCAGTCCGATCCTTGGCGCGGATCGTGGGCGCTCGAAGGCGGCGGCGTGTTGGTCAATCAAGCGCCGCACCAGCTTGATTTGCTGCTCTGGTACATGGGCGAAATCGCTGAGGTCAGCGGCTATTGGGCGAACCTGAACCACGACTACATCGAAGTCGAGGACACCGCCGTCGCCGTGATCCGTTTCAAGAGCGGCGCGCTGGGCAATATCGTCGTCAGCAATTCGCAGAACCCCGGCTTGTTCGGCAACGTCCACGTGCATGGATCAAACGGCGCGTCGGTCGGCGTGCAGACTGAAAGCGGCTCGATGTTCATCGCCGGCATGACCGGCATCGCCGCGCCCGCGCTCAACGACCTCTGGACGATCCCCGGCGAGGACGCGCTTCCGGCGCAGTGGATCAGCGAGGACAGCGCGCGTTTCGCCCAAATCGACCCGACCGTCCATTACATCGGCTTGCAGATCGACGACTTCATGCAGGCGATCCGCGACGACCGCGATCCGCTGGTGACGGGGCACGACGGGCGCGCGGTCGTCGAACTGTTCACCGCGATCTACCGCTCACAGGCGCAGCACGCCCCGATTGGACTGCCCCTATAGGTTATTGAGCATGTGGGAATATGCGTAGGGGCACGGCATATCGTGCCCTGTAGGTGATGTCGGTGTCGCTGATCGACCCGTCCGCTGATTCGTTCGCTGCGCTGTGTGAATCTTGGTCACGTCGTCGCTGGTCGCGTGGCTGATAAAAACGTGGCTCATGAGCGCCCCCATCCGGTTGATCAGTGTTACTATAACATGCGCTTCGGTTTCTGAAATATGATCCCACGCTTCTGGAGGCATTCGTGAAAACGCTGCTCGTCGCCTTGCGGCTTATGCTGCTGCTGATGCTCGTCGCGGTCATCCCCGCTCGCGCGCAGGACACCGTTGGACCCAACACCTATCCCCCCGGCGTCAATCCGCTGACCGGACTAGCGGTCGATCAGCCGGACAACCTCGCCCGCCGCCCGCTGATCGTCAAGATCGACAACTATCCGCCGGAGATTCGCCCGCAGGCGGGGCTGATGCAGGCGGACATCGTCTGGGAGCATCTGCTCTCCGGCGGCGTGACTCGCTTCGCCGCCATTTATCTCGGCAACTCGCCCGATCACGTTGGACCAGTGCGCAGTTCGCGCTTGGTCGATTTCGACCTCGTGCGCATCTACCGCGCCCTGTTCGCCTACTCCGGCATGGCAGAAGGCACGCTCGACATCCTGCGCGGCGACCGCGTGGCGCTCTCGCGGGCGGTCACGGGCGGCTGTCCGGCACTCTGCCGCTTCCCCACAGACGGCATCGCCTACGAGCACACGCTCTACGGCGACACCAGCGCCCTGCGCGATGAAGCGGATCAGCTTAACCGCGACGCCACGCCCGAATCGATCTACGGCATGGCGTTCAGGGATGCCGCGCCAACCGACGGCACGGCGCTCGGCGAAATTCGCGTCGATTATCGCCAGACCGAGATCGGCTGGACGTATGATGACGTAAGCGGGCGCTGGTTACGAGTGCAGGATGGCGCGCCGCACATGGACGCCACCAGCAGCAGCCAGATCAGCGCGGCGAACGTGCTCGTGCTCGAAGCCGATCACATCGAGCAGCCCTTCGTCAGCGAGAACTACTGGGGCCCCGGCGATTACGCCTTCAGCGTGCCGCTGATCGACAGCGGGCGCGTTTTCCTGCTCCGCGACGGGCAGTACATTGAGGGGCGCTGGCATCGCGCCCGCCGCAGCGATCCGCTGACCTACACCGATCTCGCCGGCAATCTGCTCACCTTCAAGCCCGGTAACACCTTCGTCGAACTCGTGCCCCGCTGGACGAACGGCTTTGAACTCACCTTCATGCTCGACCAGCCCATCAGCGGATCGATCACGGCGCGGACAGGCGCGAATCTGCGCACAGGTCCCGCCGAGGGCTACACCTCGATTGGCGCTGTGCCCGCCGGACTCCCCGTGACGGCGGTTGGGCGCAATGGCAAAGGCGATTGGGTGCAGCTTCTGCTGCCGGACGGCTCGACCGTCTGGGCATCGACGCTCGTGCTCTCGCTTGACGGCGACCTGATGACCCTGCCTTGGTCGCGCTCCAGCTTCGAGGGCTAGCGAATTGAGCCAAATCACAATATGTTTGTTGTAGGGGCAGGTTTCAAACCTGCCCTTTCACGTTATGGGATGAGGGGGCGGATATGGCAGACGGATCACCGGCGCAATCCCTGAGCGCGGGGGCGGTCAGATGGGTTTTAATCGCAACGATCCTCGCGTCGAGCATGGCGTTCATCGACAGCAGCGCGCTCGATGTAGCGTCCGCCGCGCTGCAAACCGATCTCGGTTTGAACGGATCGCAGCTCTTGTGGGTGATCAACGCCTATCTCCTGTTCCTCTCGGCGCTGATCCTCGTGGGCGGCGCACTCGGTGATCACTATGGGCGCAAGCGCGTTTTCATGATCGGCATTGCGACTTTTTCGCTGGCATCGATTGCCTGTGGCTTTGCGCAGGATGCCGGATTCTTGATCTTCGCGCGCTCGGTGCAGGGCATCGGCGGTGCGCTGATGGTTCCGGGCAGCCTCGCCATCATCACGGCATCCTTCCCGCCGGAACGACGCGGCGCGGCGATTGGAACGTGGTCAACCTTTAGCACGCTAACCACGTTGGCGGGTCCCGTACTGGGTGGCTGGCTGGCAGGGCACGGCTTGTGGCGTGTCGTCTTCTTCATCAACGTGCCGCTTGCCATCGCGGCGATGGCGGTGCTGGCGCTCCGCGTGCCCGAAAGCCGTGACGAGAATGCCTCCAAACAGTTGGATTATCTCGGTGCGCTGCTGGCAACGGTCGGCTTAGCGGGCTTGACCTTCGGCTTTTTGCAAGCGCCCGATTACGGCTTGAGCGACCTGCGTGTGTTCGGCGCGCTCGCTGTCGGCGTGCTAGCGCTGATCGCCTTTGTGATCGTCGAGGCGCGCAGCGATCACCCGATGATGCCGCTGCGCTTGTTCCGTTCGCGCACCTTTAGCGGGACGAATTTGCTGACGCTGTTCCTGTACGCCGCGCTGCGGATCGCACCGTTCTTTCTAGTGCTTAACCTGATTCAGATACAGGGCTATCCAGAGGAAATCGCTGGCTTCGCCTTCCTGCCCTTTGCGATTTTGCTGACCCTCATGTCGCGCTGGGCGGGCGGCTTGATCGACCGGGTCGGCGCGCGCCTGCCGCTGATCGTCGGCCCGGCGCTCGCGGCGGTCGGTTTCGCGCTGCTCGGCTTACCCGGCTTGACCGCTGGGCCGGATCACTATTGGGTGACCTACTTTCCCGGCGTGATTGTGCTAGGGATTGGCATGGGCATTACAGTTGCGCCGCTGACGACCGCCGTCATGGGCGCAGCGCCGCAGGGCAGCAGCGGCACGGCGTCGGGCATCAACAACGCGGTCGCACGCACGGCGGGCGTGTTGGGCGTCGCCATCGTCGGCGCGATAGCCATCAGCCTGTTCACGACCACGCTTGATACGCGCGCGGCGATGCTTTCGCTGCCCGATCAAGCGACGGTTGAGCTTCAGGCGCAAGCGCCTCAGTTCGGCGCGGCTCAGCCGCCGGAGGGCTTGACGCCAGACCAAACCGACGCCGCCGAAGGGGCGATTAAGCTCGCTTTTGTCGATACCTTTCGCTTAATCGCGGGCATCGCGGCGGCGCTGGCGGCAGTCAGCGCGGTGATGGCAGCGCTGCTGATTGAGAATCGCCCCGCCCAAGCGCGCCGCGAGTGAAAATCCCTCTAGGGCACGCGCCAACTTAACGCTGTCCCTCCGCAGCTTGCTTCAGCAGGCTTGATCGCTTAGCCGGATGCTTTGAGCATCCGGCGGCACTTAGAATCAAAAAGGCGACGCATTTCGCGCCGCCCTTTAGCAACTCTGGAGTGTCGTGTAAGTCTAGTCGCCAGCCGGAGCAACTGCACCGTGCGTTACCGCGTCGGAGACCATCTCGTCGGGGTAGGGCAGGACGTCGGGCCATGCACTTATGCCGTGCTCATAGAAGTCGATACCGATAGCGTCGGCTTTCGGATTGACACGCAGCCGACCGACCGCCTTGAGTGCGAGGAACATCACGACCGTGCAGACCGCGACGAATGCGACGACGGATAACGAGCCGATGAACTGTGTGATCAGCATGTCGATGCCGCCGCCCGTGAACAGACCCGCCTGACCCGTCAGGGTCAAGCTGGCTTCGCCGAACAGACCAATCGACAGCGTGCCGAAAATACCGCAAGCGCCGTGTACCGCGAACGCGCCGACCGCATCGTCGATCTTGAGGCTCTCGATGATGTCTGGCACGATGATGACGATGATGCCAGCGATCAGACCGATGATCGCGGCTGCCCACGTATCAACGAAGGCGCAGGAAGCGGTGATCGCCACCAAGCCAGCCAGCGAGCCGTTGAGCGTCGCGGGAAGATCCCATTTACCCTTGCGAAAGAAGACGAAGAACATGGCGGCGAGTGTACCAACGCCGGCTGACAGCGTCGTGTTCACGGTCACGAGCGCTGCCAGATTCGCGGCGCCGCCGCTGACGGCGAGTGTCGAACCCGGATTGAAGCCGTACCAGCCGAACCACAGGATCATCGTGCCGATAACCGCGAAGCCCATGTTGTGACCGGGGGGCGGACTGCCCCAGACTCGTCCCGGACGGGGTCCAAGCATGATAGCACCAACCAGCGCGACCACACCGCCGACGGTGTGAACGACCGTGCTGCCGGCGAAGTCTTGGAACCCTGCCTGTGCCAGCCAACCACCGCCCCAAATCCAGTGGACGACGATTGGGTAGATCACCAGCGCGATCAAAGCGCTGTAGATCAGGTCACCGACGAAGTCGGTGCGTTCTGCCATACCACCGGTTGCAATCGTGCTGGCAGTCGCGGCGAACGCGAACTGGAAGAAGAAGAACGTGAACAGCCCAACCGGACCGAACGACTGACCCATCAGCCCCATACCGGGCGCGAACAGCGACGTTCCGATGATGCCGCCAGCGTCAGTGCCGAAGGCTAAACCGAAGCCCACCAGCCACCAGCAGAGCGCGGTCAATCCAGCGTCCATGAAGTTTTCTAGCAAAGCGTTGACAACGCTGGTCTGGCGGATCAAACCCGCTTCCAGCAGAGCGAAGCCTGCTTGCATGAAAAACACCAACATGCCCGTGAGCAGTACCCACGTCGTATCAACGGCTACTGACAAGGACGTAATGTCGTCCATCGTTGGGGCGGTAACATCGCCTTGAGCAAATGATTTGTGCATGCCGAACGCGGCAAAACAAACCGTGGCAACAGCCAGCACAATTAAGCGCCGCCACAAACGATTGTGTTTTTTCATAGCTCAGTCTCCCTGATGCCGGATTTTGTAACTTGTGTACGAGTTCTGCGAACGGTTGCAATATGCTACCCTGAGTAAATGATGGGTGGGCACATCAATAAAAGATAAAGAATGATTGCTACAATTAGTCATCTTTAACAAATAGTTGCACAACCCTCCCCGTGACGAGCAGAGATTTTTGTAAACAGCCAAATAGATGAAGAATGATCTATGCAGATTGCCCAAGTGGGCTTAGAGGGTGGTGAAAACTGCCAAATCGGGGAAAGAGTGAATGGCGCGACGGTGATCCAGCGGCGCGTCTTTTGGTTAGGCTACCTCAAAAAGGGCGCACATTTGTGCGCCCTGATGGGTAGTTTCAGAATGCGGCAGCCGGCAGCGCGACCCGCTGTTTGAGCGTCGCGCGGATTTCTCCATGTGGGCGCAGCGTCACCAGCGGCTCTGGCTTGATCGTGTCGGTGATGCTGAACGTGTAATGCTGAGCGACCGTCGCCAGCACCAGCCGCGCTTCCATCAGCGCGAACGAATTGCCGATACAGACGCGCGGGCCGCCGCCAAAGGGGAAGTAGGCGTAGCGCGGCAGCGCCTTTTCGAACGCTGGCGTCCAGCGATCCGGATCGAACTGGTCAGGCTCAGGGAAATAGCGCGCGTCGTGGTGCATCACATAGGGGCTGATGAAGATCATGCTGCCGCGCGGGAGTGTGTAACCGTCGATGGTGACGTCTTCCAGCGGCGTCCGCGCATTGAGCATCCACGCGGGCGGGTAGAGGCGCATCGCTTCCTTGATGATCCGGTCGGTATAGGGCAGTTGGGCGAGGTCGCTCAAAGTAGGCGCGCGTCCCGCCAGCGCTTGATCGAGTTCCGCGTGCAGCTTGGCTTCGACCGCAGGATGCCGCGCCAGCAGATACAGCGCCCACGAGAGCGCGTTGGCGGTCGTTTCGTGCCCGGCGACGAACAGCGTGACCGCCTCGTCGCGCACCTGACGGTCGCTCATGCCTGCGCCGTCGTCCTCGTCCTGCGCCAGCAGCAGCATCGACAGCAGGTCGCCCTTATCCTCGCCAGACTGTCGCCTTTCCTCAATGATGCCCAAGATCAGGCGGTCAATCTGCGCGACAGCTCGCTTGCCCGCGCGCACGGACGGCATCGGCAGCCATTCGGGATAGACGAAGCCGCGTTTGTAGGCATCCTCGCTGATATGGTTGATCGTATCGACCGCTTCTGCGATCTCCTCGGTTTCGGGAGTCTCGTCGGTGTCGAACAGCGCCTTGAGCACGATCCGCCGCGTGACCGTGCTCATCGCCTCGTGAACGTCAATCGCTGCGCCGTCGTGCCAGTCGTCCATCAGCCGTTCCGTCAAATCGACCATCAGGTCAGCATAGGCGGAAATACGCTTGCTGTGGAAAGCAGGCTGCACCAGTTTGCGCTGGCGACGGTAGAATTTGCCTTCGGTGATCAGCAGCCCATCGCCAAGCGCTCGCCTGAGGATGGCACGGTCGAGCGCGCTTTTCTCGAACTTGTCCGCCTGCGTAACCAACACCTGCTGGATATAATCTGGATGATTGAGTTGATAGCTGTCGTTCGTCAGCAGGCGATAATGCACGATGTCGCCGTAGTCCGCTGCTATGCTTTGCAGAAAGTGAAGCTGATCGCTGCTGAAGTCGAGCAGCTTGCCCAGTACCGGTACGCCAGCGACGTAGGGAATCGGTTTCATAATCCATGCCCCGATCATTTGCTAGTTTATAGACATTGTGTCTAGAATTAGCCTATGAAAATTGTCCAGAAAGTCAATCAACGCTTGCCATTCTATGTCTAATAATCGACAGGTGTCTAAAAGTAGACGCAAGCCGGATCGCCGGATTGAGCGGACGAAGAAGCTGCTCGGCGCTGCGCTGATCGAACTGATCCTCGAAGGCGACTACGACTCGATCACGATCCAGAACATCACCGACCGGGCAAACCTCAGCCGCGCGACCTTTTACCTGCATTACAAGGATAAAGAGGAACTGCTGTTCGGCAATTTAGAGTCGGTCTTTGACGACATCGCGCCGGAGATGGGGGCGTGGTCGCCGGAGGAGGATTACTATTGGAACGGCGCGCCGCCGAGCCTGCTTGTCTTTCAGCATGTCGCTGATAATGCTGACCTCTACCGCGTGATGCTCAAGACCAATGCTGCTGGAACGATCAACGATAACATTCGCCGCTATCTCGCGGTGCGGATTCTCTATTCGTTGGAGCAAACGCCGCACGCCGCGCCGACTCCTGTGTCGCTCGAAATCCTATCCCAATACGTGGCATCGGCGCTCAAAGGGCTGCTGATCTGGTGGCTGGAACACGATATGCCCTACAGCCCCGACGAAATGGCGCGGCAGTATCACGCGCTGATGCTGCCGACGCTGCGAGCGATGCTGAAGTAGGCTCGCGTCCCGGTTAGAGCAGGAACCGCATTATTTGCGCCTATCGAAGTCACGTGTGGAGAAAATTATGCATCGTCGAGTACGTATTTTTAAGCAATTTCTGCCCCTCATGGGCGTCTGTCTAGTGTTCATGGGCATGACGACTTCGCCCTTATCTTTGCAGGAAAGCAGCGCTGCCCCGACCCTTCGGTTACAGGATACCCGTATCGACGGGGGCGAACTTGTCGCTCTCCCTTGGCAGTCCGGGATGCCGCTGCGCAGTTTCGAGCCGCAGGATCGCGCGCAGATCAATTTGGCGGGCGAATGGCAAAAGCAGCGTTTTGACGCTGACGCCGCTCTGACGATGGCGGCGCGTGATGTCGATACGCTCGCAGCACTGGAAGCCGAGATCGCGGGACGGCAATCCGGTGATTTTGATGCCCGTGATTGGGATACGATCAGTCTGCCAGCGGTCGAAAACAAAATGCCTTCGTATGCGGGGGCTGGCTCTGGGCCGGAGGACTATCAGAATGGTGTGTATTACCGCCGGTCGCTGAATATCCCGGCGGACTGGGGCGCAGCCCACATCACGCTGAACTTTTTGGCGATCAATTACATGGCGGATGTGTGGGTGAACGGTGAATGGGTCGGCTATCACGAGGGCGGCTACACGCCGTTTTCGCTCGATGTGACGGATGCTGTTCAGGTAGGGGCGCTGAACACCGTCTTTATCCGCGTCGATAATCCCGCATGGGGAACCCGCAGCGATACCGTTCCCGCCGTCAAGCCGGATTGGTGGAATTACACCGGCGTGATCCAAGACTTCTATCTCGAAGCGACGCCGCCGCTGTACGTCACTCGCAGCGATGTTCTGACGCCTAGCTTGGACGGCAGTATTCAGGTACAGACAGTTTTGCATAACGCCTCATCGGATGATCAAACGGCACAGTTCCAGTTGACGGTTTACGATACGGATCGTGCGGGCGAGGCATGGCAGCATAATCCCGTCGCCAGTTCCATCATCAATCAGCAGGTGATCGCCAGTGCGCCAGCAGTGGTGCAAATCCCTGCTGGCGAAGCGCTGGTGATTTCGACCACAATCCAGATTCCTGATCCGGCGCTGTGGTCGCCGTCTGATCCAAATCTGTACGTTTTGCAGGCGTCTGTGAGCGGCGAAACCGGCGCGGATAGCTTCAGCACGCAGTTTGGCATCCGCACGATCACCACCGATGCGACTCGCGTGCTGCTCAACGGCGCGCCGATTTTTCTGGCGGGGATTGCCCGGCACGAAGAACAGCCGGATACCGGGCGCACCATGACTTGGGATCGGATCAAAGCTGATCTGGAAATGATTCAGGCGCTCAATGCCAATTTCGTGCGGACAGCGCACTATCCCAACCATATCGATACCTACCTGCTCACGGATCGGCTGGGGCTGCTGGCGGCGGTCGAAATCCCGATGTGGCAGGCGACCGCGCTCGAATACTCGGTTCAAGCCGAGCGCCAGATCGCGGATCAGATGTGGCGCGAGATGATCTTTTCGAACCGCAATCGACCGTCGATTATTTTATGGAGTACCAACAACGAATCGCGCGAGCTGCCGTTTCGCAGCGCGTTTATCGAGCGGATCGTCGGCGATTTCCACGATCATTACGAGGATGGGCGTCTGCTGATGCAATCCGCCGCCGCTGATGCGCCCGGTTCGGCGGATGCCTCGCAAGCGCTGCTCGATGTCGCGGGCTGGACGATGTATTTTGGCATCTTTCACGGCAGCACCTATTACGAGGGAACCCGTAAATTCCTGCTCGACGCGCATGAGGACTTCCCGGACAAGCCGATCTTAAACACCGAATTTGGTATCTGGTCAGGCGGAGGGGGCAGCAGTATGCGCCGCCAGCTTGAAGTTTTTGATGAAACTTTCCGCGCCCTGACCGAATTCACAGCGCTGGATCCCGACGGTCACTGGCGCGACGATGGCTTTGTGGCGGGAATGACTTGGTGGGCGGCGTTCGACTGGTACACCGCCCACACCAAAGTGCAGACGATGGGGCTGTATACGATGGACAGGCGGACGCTCAAACCGGCGGGGCAGCAGTTGCAGGCGATGTACGCGCTGTGGGCGAACCGCCCGCTGCCTGCATCGTGATTGCGCCTGCACAACTAAATTGTGATTGAGGAGATGACGTCGTGATTCGTTTGACTATTCTCTATAACCTACCCGAAGGCAGCGACGAAGTCGAGTTCCTGCGCTGGCGGCTGGGCGAACATCAGGCGCAGAACGCGGGCATGGAGGGTGTGATCCACACCGATTTCGCCCGCGTGGACGCAGCGTGGACGCTCGACGATCCGCGCGCCAAGCCGACCTACCGCTTCATGACGATTGCCGAGTGGGACGACCGCGAGTCGTTCGAGCGCAGCTTTTACGGGTCGGAGTCGCAGGACGGGCTGCGCGAAGACCTCAAGCGCATCGCTGATCCGCTGCTGCTGATCAGCGAGATATTGGTGGCGACTTAACGCTCAGTCGAAGGTCACGGTAGCGGGCAGCACGAAATCAGGCTGGCGAATGACGGCTTGCGCATCCAGCACCGTCTGCACGGTTGAGAGGAGCGCGTCAGGCAGCCGAACCTTGTTTCCGGCTTGGGCATTCGAGCGCGCCATCTTCGTGTTCTCCTGCGAGTCGCGCTCGAATGCCTGCAGCGCGGTTTTTACGTCGCTGACGGGCAACCCGCAATACGCGAACAAGGATTCCAAAACCTTTTCCGGCTGGGTATTCAAATCCTCGTAGCGCAGAGTGAGCGGCGTAAAGCCCGCTGAGAACAATTCGAGATAGCGATCCATCATCACCAGCCAGCCTGTCGTCAAGTAGGTGACCACCGTATAGCGGTCAATCGCCGGGTCGAAGAAGCGTTCGACCGCTGCCGGTTCGCGGTGATAGTAAGCGGCTTGCCGGTGGATCGCTTCGTCGCGGCTGATCGGCGGGGGTAGGCTCGAATGGTGCTCCATGAACAGGCGATAGAGCGACGCCAGCCACCCGAACAAGTTGCGATAGACGAACAGGTGCTTCGCTTGAGGGAACGCCTCGACGTAAAGGTCGATGATGTCCGCGCACTGATTGCGGAATTTGATGCTGTAGTGTGACGCTTGCCCAACAACGGCGGGGCGAAACGTGAACTGAAAACAACTGCGCAGCAGTTGAATCAGTTCCGCCCGATCTTCATCGCGCAGCGCGACGAAATTGGCAAACACGTCCGGCTCGGAGAAGCTGATCACGTCGTCCACTTCGTTCAAGGCGCTGCTCAGCAGCGTCGAGCCGCAGCGCCCGATGTTGTGCATTAGGATCAGCCGCGTGGGATCGACCGAGATTTGCGCGGCGAGTTGATGGAAAACGTCGTAAGGCACAGCGATCAGCCGTTGCGCGTGGTCGAACTGCGCTTGATAGTAAAATGGCGCTTGGGCGAGGTCGATTCCAGGCGGCAGTTCCGCGAAGATGGCTTGTCGTGTGGCGTGGTCGAGGCAGTACAGGCTCACGTTCGGGTCATCAAGGATACGTTCCGTGTCGATGGTTTCGTCCGGCGTGGTGGTGAAATTGCTCAACGTGCTAATTTGCCCGATGTTCGTGCGCTTGCGGTCGTCGATCTTGAGGCGTATCGCTTGCATGATCGTCTCCTATGCGCGTGTCGTCAGCCCAGATACGCCGCGATCACCGACGTGTTCTGC
The DNA here is from genome assembly GCA_038260485.1 of Aggregatilineales bacterium. GTDB lineage: Bacteria > Chloroflexota > Anaerolineae > Aggregatilineales > Phototrophicaceae > Flexifilum. The sequence continues at coordinate 14,117 of JBBSNT010000040.1, forward strand.
TGAAGCGCCGCCGCTTGATCCTGATGCGCGATCAGCCCGCGTTCGAGCACGTAGGCGTAATCGGCGATTTGCAGCGCCTTGCGCGCGTTCTGCTCGACCAGCAAAATCGGGATGCCCTGCGCCTTAATGTCCGCGATGATGCGGAAAATCTCGTTGACGATCAGCGGGGCAAGCCCCATACTCGGCTCGTCCAGCATCAGCAGGCGCGGGTGCATCATCAACGCTCGTCCAACCGCTAGCATCTGCTGTTCGCCACCGCTCAGCAAACCCGCTTTCTGAGCGCGGCGCTCGTACAGGCGCGGAAAACGCGCGAACGTTTCGTCAAGGTCGGCTTGCAGGTTGGCGTCGCTTCGCGTGCCGATGATTAGGTTCTCGTAGACGCTCATCGGCGCGATCACCTGCCGCCCTTCGGGCACTTGGATCAAGCCGAGCGCCGTCACGCGGTCGGCACGCCAGCCCGTAATGTCGCGCCCGTCGAAGATCACGCGCCCGCCCGTCGGCTTGAGCAAACCGCTGATTGTGTTGAGCGTGGTCGATTTGCCCGCGCCGTTCGCGCCGATCAAGCTGACGACCTGCCCCTGTTCGACCCCGAACGACAGCCCGCGCAGCGCCTTAATCGCGCCGTAGCTCGCCTGCAAATCGTGGATTTCAAGCAGCGCCATCGGTTTCGTCCTCGCCCAAGTAGGCTTCGATCACCTGACGGTTGTGGCGAATTTCGTCGTGCGTCCCCTGCGCGATAATCTGCCCGAAGTTGAGCACGTATATCTGGTCGCACACCTGCTGGATCAGCGCCATGTCGTGCTCGATCACCAGCGCGGTTAAGCCGTCTGCGCGCAAGCGAATGATCTGTTCGCCGAGGTCGTGCGTCTCGACAGCATTCATGCCGGCGGTTGGCTCGTCCAGCAGTATCAGCTTGGGCTGTGACGCCAGCGCCCGTGCCATCTCCAAACGGCGCTGATCGCCATAAGGGAGCGTCCCCGCCTTCAGGTTGGCAGCGTCCGCGAGCTGGAATCGGTCGAGCAGGTGATGCGCGTTTTCGCGCAGGCGCTGTTCCTCGCGGCGGTAGCGCGGCGCGAACACCAGCGATTCGAGCATCGTCGCTTGACCGAGCGCGTGCTGGCTGATCAAGAGGTTTTCCAGTGCCGTCAGTTCGCCGAACAAGCGGATGTTCTGGTACGTTCGTGCGATGCCTAACGCGCTGATGCGGTGCGGCAGCGTGTGCGTGATCTCCGCGCCGTCGAACGTGATCCGCCCGCCCGTCGGGTGATCCAGCCCGCTGATGCAGTTGATCAGCGTGGTCTTGCCCGCGCCGTTAGGACCGATCAAGCCGGTGATTTTGCCCGCTTCGACGGTCATGTTGACGCCGGAAAGGGCAGCTAACCCGCCGAACTGTCGAGAAACGTCTGTCAGTTGAAGCACGAAAAAATCCTCTAGTAGTACAAATTCTATTCAGATGCAAGATTACCACTGTTAAACTGGATTAACTTGTCCCAATCGATTTGCCCATTGGGAAGACAAAAATCAGTGGCAAATTCTTGTACTAGACTCCGGTGAAGTATGAGTCGCTGCTCAATGAAGCGTTGGTTGTGGAATTCAGCGCGATAGCGTAATGGCGCGATAATGTCTGTGTAGAGATCGGCGTCGTCAGAAATAAAATACCAAAAGCTTTGCCCCGTTCTTGTGATGTAGTGCCCAGCATCACTATCACGTCGTTTACCGTAGCACATACCCAGAACGGCTTGAATTCGTAGCCCTGAACGGGCTTGATTTTGAACAATCATAGCTCGTTTGAAATTTTCACGGAGACTTTGATATTGGCTGCTGTTTCCCCAATTCGGTCCTGACTTGATTGCAGCAAGATAACGTACACCCTCATTGTCGAATTCGAGATCGATACCTGCTGCTGAGGATTTACGTCCATCGCAAGTTTGCTGTGAAACAAAAATTGCGAGCGCTTCCAGAAAATCGCCAAAGACTTTTTCTTCTGATGAGGAAAGCAATGCATCAAGCATTGAACGAATCAAATCATCAGGAGTTTGTAGATTTTTAACGGCAAACAGATAGGGATTCTTGCTCTTAAGAACTTTTTTGAGATCGATGCGATTGAGGATTTGCAATCTTGATTCATGAAATGAATCGATATTTTCGTTTACAAATTGGAATAATCCTTCTCGATCAAGACTCCTCATTCAAACATTCCCCGAACTTCACTTTCGATGTTCGCATTGCGGCAACGGCACAATATCTCGCTTCTTTTTCGATCCCCACGTGATAGCGCCCTAACTGCTTCGCTGCGACGTTGGTTGTTCCTGATCCTGCGAACGGATCAAGCACAACGTCACCGGGTTGTGTGAAAAGTTTGATGAACCACGCGGGGAGTTCCAGCGGAAAGGCGGCGCTATGCCCCTTGTTTCCCGTCTCGGTTGCCATATGTAACACGTTGTTCGGGTAAACTTTTTCGCGTCCCACCCAGTTGGAGACATTTTTGCCAAAGCCGCTTTGCACTTTGGATTCGTCACGGCGTTTGTCTGTTTCGCTGAGCGAGCGTAACCGCGATTCTGCCCAATCACCTACAGGAACCATGACCTCGTCTTGGTACATCGCAAATTTGCGTGCTTTGGTGAAGTGCAAACAGCGCTCCCACGAATCACGGAAACGATTGGGCCACTTGCCCGGATACGAATTTTTCTTGTGCCAGCAGTATTCTTCGGTCCACAGCCATCCCTGCTTGCGCATAGAGAGAATCAGTTCAAGCACGTAAGTATGGCGTTCGCCGTTGACGACGCGTTCCTTGATGTTCAACACGAATGAGCCATCCGGCTTCAGGACGCGAAATAGCTGCTCGGTGATCGGCAGAAACCACTCAACATAATGATCGGGCGAAATGCCACCGTAAGTCTTACTGCGCTGATCGGCGTAAGGCGGAGACGTGACGATCAGATTCGCGCTCTCCAGCGCGAACAAGGGCAGCACATCTTCGGAACGACCCTGATAGAGGGTGTTCAGGTGCGGGTAGACTCTCGGCGTAACGTCGAAAATCTGCTCGATTGCGACCATGATGCATGACTTCCTGCTGAATCGAACGGATAATCGAATTATAACTCAGCTTGAGTCTGATGCGGGCTGCGGTTCTCGGTCTTTCCCTCTCAACCGCCGCCACAGCCGACCCCACGCCGCCGGGTTGACCAGCCCGCCCGGCACGTAGACGATCACCAGCAGCAGCACCAGTCCGTTGAAGATGCCGCGATACTGCGCCAAGAAGCGCAGCACTTCCGGCAGCGCCCCCAGTACCAGCCCGCCGACAATCGGACCAATCAACGTAGTCGTCCCGCCCAGCACCGCGTAGGCGAGAATATCGACCGCCTGATTGAAGCCGTAATCCCCCGGCGCGATGATCCGCGTCAGGTGCGCCGAGAACACGCCCGCCGCCCCCGCCAGCATCGCGCTCAGGATAAAGACCACGTTCTTGACGTAAACCGTGTTGATGCCCATCGTCTCGGCGGCGCGCTCGTCCTGCCGGATCGCGGACATCGCCCGCCCGAAGCGTGATCGGTGCAGCCGAATGATGAAGTAGCCCGCCAGAATCAGGAACAGGATCAACTGCCACGTCTCAGCAGATTTCGGAATCCCGCGAATCCCGCGCGCGCCGTTGATCAGCGTGAAGCGCGTCGTATCGCCCGTGAACGCCGTGCGCACGCTGCCAGCGATGTCGTCGAAATTGAGCAGCACGATTCGCACGACTTCCCCGAAGCCAATCGTCGCAATCGCGAGGTAAATATCGCGCAGGCGCAGCACGGGCAAGCCGATTGGCAGCGCGATCACGCCCGCGACCAGCATCCCGCCGATCAAGCCAACGCCGAGCGGCAAGCCGAGCATCTGCGTGATCAGCACGCCGCCGTAAGCGCCTATCGCCATGAATCCAGCGTTCGCCAGCGAGAACATGCCCGTGTACAGCGGCAGATAGATGCTCAAGCCGAGGATCGCATCGACCAGCATGAACTGAAAGACCGTTTCGGTGATGCCGATACTGTGAAAGAAATCCATCGCTTAGGCTCGGCTCTGTTCCGGCTGACCGAACAGCCCTTGCGGGCGCACCAGCAGGATCAGGAAGAACAGCACGAACACCAGCGCGTCGCGGTAGCTGCTCCCACCGATCACGACGCTGAAA
>JBBSNT010000041.1:0-17859 GCA_038260485.1 Aggregatilineales bacterium
CGGTGCGGCGGTCGAACTTCTGAATGCCGTGTTTCCAACCCCCCGCCGCGATACTCATGCCCAGTACGAGCAGCACATTGCCAATGATCGATCCGGTGATCGAGGCGCGCACGAGGTTGACTAACCCCTCTTGCAACGCGAAAATCGTGATGATCAGTTCGGCGGCGTTGCCGAGCGTCGCGTTGAGCAGCCCGCCGAGCCGGGGACCGGTATATCCGGCGAGTTCTTCCGTCGAATCGCCGATCAGCTTCGCAAGTGGGATCAGCCCCAACGCCGCCAGCACGAAGACCAGCACCGCATCCAAGTTGAGCAACCGGGCAATGAAGGCGATAGGCGCAAAGACGAGCAGCAGATAGATCGGTGAAAAGGGCATCGCGTCCTCGTTGTGTGGCGAGCAAGCTCAGTTAAAGACTATAAATTATAATTGTAAGATTCGATTAAGGCAAACGCCCCGCATGGTTCAGGCGTGAAGCAGCCTCGCCCGCTCGAAATGGTCAGCGAGAACGCGCGCCGCCCACAACCCTGCGATACTGCCACCGCTCACAATCGCATGACTGTGTGAATTCATGCTGCCTCTAGGAAATCTAAGGACGAACTCGCCCTATTATACGAGACTCTAAAGACCATCCGAAGCGAAAAAGGAGGAAATTGATTTGAACCGCCAAGACGCCAAGAGACATAGACAGAATTGTTTCGTTTCTCTGTGTTCTTCGTGTCCTTCGTGGTTCAGAGTTTTTAAATGACTTGGCGCTTAGTCCGCTTTGCCGTCACGCTCCGCCGCTAATTGCGCCCGCAGCATTGTGATCGCCGCATCGTTGGGGATAATCATCGCTGCCGCTCGATAGTCGGCATCAGCGTCCATCCAGCGCTCCAGACGGTGATAGACGTCGGCGCGCTTGAGCAGCAGCACCGCCCGCTGTAAGTCGCGGATCGCGTTTGTCTCACTCTGTGCCAAATCGTCCAACGCTGAACAGTAATGCGCTTCAGCGACGGCATCTTCACCCGCCTGCACATAGAAGTCTGCGCTCCAACACAGCCAGCGCCACGTTTTGGGCAAACCCGCTAGGAGCGCCAGCGCACGATCCGTCTCGCCCTGTCGATACAGCAGTTGCAGCAGCAAATCAGCCGTCCGCAAATCGTGATCCATCTGCCACGCTTGCTCGACGGCGGCAAATTCGCCTTCGGCATCACCTAATGCGCTCAGAACTTGCGCGCGCAGCAGCAGATCAGCAGGCGTCACTTGGGGCAGCGCATCGAGATCGCGCAGTGCATCCTGCAAGTTCCGCGTGCGATCAGGAAGGTGCAGCAGCAGTTCCGCCCGCAAACGGTGTGCGTCCGCGTCATGCGGAAAGGTTTGCAAATGCTGATCGAGCACCCCACAGGCATCCTCGATTTCGCCCGCGCTAATGAACGCCTCGACCAATTCGAGCGCCGACGCCATTACGACTCGCTCGAACTGCTCAATTCGAGCGTCGGCACCAGCGGCAGCGAGAAACGGAAGCGACTTCCCTCACCTTCCCGGCTCTCGACGGTCAAAATGCCGCCGTGCAGTTCGACGATCTCTTTGGTGATGCTCAAACCCAGCCCCGTTCCCTCGACTTGACTGATCACACGGTAGAATGGCTGGAAGATGTGCGGCAGATGTTCTTCAGAGATACCAATCCCCGTATCCTCGACTTCAATTACAGCGTGGTCGTCGCCACCTTCCTGCTCTCGGCTCAAGCGCAGCACGATCCGCCCGCCGTCAGGCGTGTAGTTGATCGCGTTCGTGATCAAATTGGTGATCACTTGCGCCAATCGTTCCGAATCCGCGAAAACGACAAGCGGTTCTCCGGACAGCACACAGTCGAGCGTCAGCAGCTTGCGATCCGCTTCAGCACGCTGCACCAGCACGAGATTATCGATCATGTCTTGCAGCACAACCGTCTGTAACTTCAAGTTGATCACGCCGCGCTCGAAGCGCGAAATGTCGAGCAGGTCTTCCGCCAAGCGCTTCATCCGATCCGTGACCTGTTCGAGCACGCGCATATGTTCCTCGATGCGCTCTGGCTGGCGGCGCATCAAGTAGAGCCGCGTCTTGAGGTTCGTGATCGGCGTCCGCAGTTCATGCGAAGCATGGGCGACGAAGCGTTCCTTCTGCTGTTGGAGTGCCTTCTCCTTGCTGACGTCGCGGATCACGCTGACAGTGCTGGCTAAATCTCCGTTTTGCGCGTCGATTCGGCTCGTGATTACCATCGCGTCGAATTCGCTGCCATCCTTACGGGCGAGCCGTAATTCGGTGCGCCAGTAGCCAACCCGCTGCAACTCGCTGACCGCCATGTGAAACTGCCCTTCGAATTCGGCATCGGTCGTATCGTTGCCGCGAAACAAGTTGATCGAGTGCTGGTTCCATTCTTCGGCGCTGTAACCCGTCATATCCGATAACGCGCGGTTGATGTAACGGGTGTGAAATTCGCCGCCGCTGAATTCAGTATAGGCGACCCCTTCGGTCATGGCGTCCATGATCGCCCGCAGTTGGCTGCGTTCGTAATCGAGTTCTGCTGTCCGTTGCAGCACGCGCCGTTCCATTTCGGCGGCTTGATGGCGCACGCGGTCATAGAGCCGCGCGTTGCGAATCGCAATTGCTGCTTGGTCGGCAAAGGCTTGCAGATGATCAGCATCGACGGCGTTGAAGCGATTGACCGTGCTGCTGTCAAGGTTCAGGAAGCCGATGACGTGGTTGCCAATGCGAATCGGTGCGGCGACGTAGGATTTTAGCCAGCGGTAAGAAGCATCAGTCAGCACCCAATCGCCCGATTCATCCGTATCGGGGATGGCAATCGCGCTGTTCTGCTCGATCATCCATTTGAGCATCGGCATCTCGCGGACGTTCAGGCGAACGCCATCCATGAATCCCTGCGTGATCCGCCCCTCATAGCCACGCGAACGCACGACCCGCGCGTCGCCTGCCTCGATCAACATAATATTGGCGCAGTCGCTCGGCACAACCAGATTGACCTGTTCGAGGATGCGGTCGAATACCCCGTTCTGGTCGAGCGTGCTCGACAAAACAGCTGCTGTATTCTGCAGGGCTTCCGCCAGCCGACGCTGATCGGCGTCGTCGGCTTCGGCGCGACGGCGCTTGGTGAGATCACTCACAATCAGGTAAAGCAGCGTTTGCCCGCCGTATTCGATAGGGCTGGAAAATATCGTCACTTCGCGCTGATCGCCGGATGCTGTGCGATGACGAAAATTGAACATGGACGAGTTTTCCTCATCCCATTCGTCAGGCGCATCCAGTTCGGTGATCGGCTTTTGGCGAAATTCATCACGGGGGTAACCGTAAAAAGCGCAGGCTGCCGGATTCGCATCAATGATCCGTCCAGTCTGTGGGTTGACGATCAACTGCACAACGCGATTACGCTCGAAAATCTGCTGCCAGCGCCGCTCGTGCTCGTTCGTCTGCACGAGCGCTTTTTGCGTATCCACCAGCATTCGAACCCGGCGGCACAACAACGGCGTGTGGATCGGTTTCGTCAGCACGTCGCTCGCGCCCATCCGTAACGCGCGGTCGACAGCGTCGGCATCGTTCGGCATCAACATGATTATTGGCGTGACGTTCTGTTCGCGCAGGCGCACGCAAGCGGCGAACGCATCGCCTCCCGGCAGCGCGCTGTCCAGCACCACGACCTGCGGCGCGAGTTGAGCGAACGCTGTGAACAGCGAACGCACATCTTGAACCCATTCGACTCGAAAATCATCCTGCTGCGATCCCTTCAGGATTGCAGATGCGTCCTGATCGTCGCCATGCGCGATCAAAATCAACGCGCGGGAATCATTCATGGAATCGATCCCTTCGCCAGATACATAAGGTGAGCGATGAGTTGAGTTCGATGGAACGGCTTTCGTTCATTATAGGAACTTTCAGCCGAAAAGACGACTTATACCGTCAAATTAAAGAACCCCTTCGATTGGGGTTCTTTGCATAGCGAATGAAGTATAGCGCGAGTTTAACCGTGATGGCGCATAAATCGGCGCATCCGCTCTAAAGCAGTTTCGATATTTTCGATGCTGTTGGTGTAGCTGGCGCGGATAAACCCTCTGCCGCTCTCGCCGAAGGCGCTCCCCGGCACGACCGCGACTTGTTCTTCGCGCAGCAGCGCCTCGCAGAAGTCTTCGTCACTCAGTCCGGTGATCTCGATACTGGGGAAGGCGTAGAACGCGCCGCGCGGTTCGAAGCAGGTCAGCCCCATGTCGTTGAAGCCACCCACGATCAGGCGGCGGCGCTCATCATAGGATTGGCGCATCATCTCGACGTCATCTTCGCCGTGCAGCAGCGCTTGCATTGCCGCGACCTGTCCCATCGTCGGCGCGGACATGATCAGGTATTGGTGCAGCTTCTTCATCGCCGCCATTAATCCCTGCGGCGCAGTGACGTAGCCAATGCGCCAGCCCGTCATCGCGTAGGATTTGCTCATGCCGCTCATGACGATGGTGCGCTCGTACATCCCCGGCAGCGTCGCGAAGCAGATGTGCGGCTCGGCATAGACCAGCCGCTCGTAAATCTCGTCCGAAAGGACAACTAAATCATATTTTTCAGCGACGGCGGCGACTTCGCGCATGTGCTCCAACGTTAAAATCGCGCCGGTCGGGTTGTTCGGGTAGCTGATGAGGATCGCTTTGGTGCGCGGCGTGATCGCGGCTTCAAGTTCAGCCCCTGTCACCTGAAATTCATTTTCTACGGTTGCGTTGACGATCACGGCGACACCATTCGCCATCTCGACGGCGGCAGCGTTGGCGACGAAGCAGGGTTGAACGACCAGCACCTCGTCACCGGGGTCGAGGATCGCCCGCAGCGCGAGGAACAGGGCTTCGCTGACGCCGACCGTCACCAGAATTTGATCGTCCGGCGCGTAGTGCAAATTGTAAAGCCGCTGCATGTGGCACGAAATCACCTCGCGCAGTTCGTAGATTCCGGCATTAGAGGTATAGGCGGTTTCGCCACGCTCCAACGATTCGATCCCTTTTTGCATAATGTGCTGCGGCGTGGTGAAGTTTGGCTCGCCAATCCCCAGCGTAATCACGTCCTTTATCGTCGCGGCGATGTCGAAGTAACGACGAATCCCGGATGGCGGCATATTCTGGACGCTTTGTGAAACATAATTCCGCATCAGTTGGTTCCTAAACGGTGATCCCCTCAAACATTCCTTCATTATCCACGAATCTGCGGCGGCGTAATCGCTCAGCCTCCACCAAAATGCCCACGCCTTATCCTACACTGTGTCTGAAAAGCCGCCTTTTACTTTGTCTTTGCGTTCAACCTTTGTCATCAACCCGTTCCGCTGCTGCCCGTTGATGGTACAATGAAGCGAGAATTCGCTTATTTGTTCGGAGTGAGCGCGATGCAAGACAACACGCTGGTGATCCTTGCGCTGGTGGGGTTGGCGGTGATCTGTCTTGGGCTGTTCGTGGTGCTGTTCTTGACGATCTTCCGCTTCACTGGGCGCAATTTCATGGGATTTTTGGCGCTGCTGATGCGTAACTCGAAAGACGACGACGATAATCAGCCGCGCGTCATCAAGCCGCCCAAGGCTGACCTGCGCTCGATGGCGGAAGCCGAAGATTTCGACAGCGCACTCGCCCGCCACATCGTTCAGGACGAAATTGAGCCGCAAGCCGCCCGAAGCGCGCAGCGCAAATCGTCGCGCTTGACGCCGCCGACCGATCTATCAGCGACAGCGCAAGCCGATTCCTCGGAAAATCGCCCGTTCGAGGATGTCGCACCGCGCCTCGGATCGCGCCGGATGCTCCCGCGTCGTCCGCTTGACAGCGACAGCGATGACGACCCCTTTGGTGATTTGCTTGACGGCGATCTCGGACTATAACTGGGCCAATTCGCGCGCGACCGGCGCGCGCAGGTCGAGCCGTTCGTCGGCGGCGTAATGCACCGCCAATGACGGCTTCACTGGCGGCGTGCCATCATCGTGATAGTACAGGTCATAGTTCTTGCGAATCAGCTTGTGGTAGGCGTCGGCATCGTAAAACGGCGCGCTGAACGCCAGCAGCTTCTTGCCGACGATCACGTAAGGCACAGCATTCGCCGCATCATCCCGCAAAACCGCCCACACCCCGATCAGCGACAGCGTTTTATAGCCATAGTAGCCCGCCGCCCGCCGCCAGACCACCACGCCCATCGTCGCCCCGCGCAGAACTTGAGGCCCGTAGGTGAGTTTGTTCCGGCGGCGCAGCGCGTCGAGCGTATCGACGGCGTTCAGATCGTCGAGCACGCGCGCCAGCACGTCCTGCTGTGGCGCAAGCTGCTTCGCCCGCCGCCGCGCCATGATCTCGTTGAGTAAGTCGTCCGATTTCTTCGCCATCACCACATCCTGCAAAACAAATTTTCTACTATTAAACTGCCAAGTCGCCACCACCGCAACGCGGCTCAGCCATCGCGCCGCGCCAGCAGAATCGCCAATGCCATCGCCCCTGCCATGATCAGCGCGTAAACGCCTATCACGTATGGGATCACCTCTGACGGATAGAACTGCGTCGCTGACGACCCGACCACGAAGTTGAGCCGATAGCGTGGCGCGGTCAGCAGCGCCGCCGATACCAGCGTGCCGTTGTCGAGCAGCGTCGAGCCGAGCGCGTTCCCAAACACCATATCCGCGAAGTCGCGCCCCTGTGTGTTGAACAAGATCAGCAGCGCGGGCAAGCCGAGCAGCACCGTTCGCAGAATTAAGCCGAGCGCCACCTGATCACCCCCGTGACCACCGCGTCGCACGACCGAGATCAGCACGCCGAGCGCCGCCGTCAGCAGCAGATTGAGCAGCGTGAACAGGGTGATCAGCGCCGCACCCAGTACGAGCATCTGCGGATGCACCAGCAGCGGCAGCGGTTTCGTTTCGAAGAAGAAGGCGGTCGAATTGCGGTCGTAGTAGAAGTTGTCGAAGCGAAACAGTTCCAGCCCGACGAAGACCATCAGTCCGACGCGCAGCGCCGCCAGCACGAGGTAAAGCGGCGTCAGATTGAGGATCGTCGCGCCCCACTTGCCGATTACGATTTGGGCGGCAGTCTGGTCGGTCAGCAGCAGAAGCTGCCACGTCCCGCGAAGCCGTTCCCGCCGGATCACGCTGCTGGAAAGCATCAACGTCCGCAGCAGCAGCCCGAAGTGAACGATCAGCGCCAGCGGCAGCAGCATCAGCGGCAGTAGGTTGAGCATCAGCCGTTGCAGCGCGTCCGAAGGGATCAATTCCGTCAGGTCCTTGACGAGCAAAGCGCTCCACAATTCAAGCGCGAACAACCCCAGCGCAATCAGCACACCCGCGATCATCACGCCGTTGATGATCCAGCGCAGCACTCGCCGCGACCGCACCACGCCGATTGACCGCTGCTGCCGCAGTTCCGCCCCTAATATCGGTGAGTGCATCCGGCGCTTCGCTTCCGTCTTACGATTCGACGAACTTTCGTCTAGACTAGCGCATTCTCGCGCTTTGGGCGTGACGCGGGTTAAAATCAGGCGTAATTCAAGGGCATAAGGACTGACTCATGCGGATTCAAGCAGCGCTCTTGCGCGCTCCCAATACCCCTTTCACGATTGAAACGCTCGACTTGGCAGAACCACGCGCGGGCGAAGTGCGGGTCAAGCTCGCCGCCTGCGGCGTTTGCCACAGCGATTATCATCTCGTCAGCGGCTCAACCCAGCACCCGCTGCCGGTCGTCTGCGGGCACGAAGGCGCGGGCGTCGTCGAAGCCATCGGCGAGGGTGTGATCAGCGTTCAGGTCGGCGATCACGTCGTCCTCAACTGGTGTCCCGCCTGTGGCGAATGCTTCTACTGCCAGCACGACCAGCCTAACTTGTGCGACACCTTTACCGCGCCGATCTGGGCGGGGACGATGCTCGACGGCACGACCCGCCTCTCGCTCAACGGCGGACCGGTTTACGCTTACTGTGGGCTTGCCGCCTTCGCAGAGTACACCGTCGTGCCGGAGCAAAGCTGCATTCGCGTGCGCAAAGACGTGCCGCTGACGACCGCTTCGTTGGTCGGCTGCGCGGTCGCAACCGGAGTCGGCGCGGCGCTCTACACCTCACCTGTGCAAGCAGGCGAGAGCGTCGTCGTGATCGGCTGTGGCGGCGTCGGGCTGAACGTCTTGCAAGGCGCGGCGCTGGCGGGCGCGACGACGATCATCGCCTTCGATGCCAATCCCGCGAAAGAGGCGCTGGCGCGGCAGTTCGGCGCGACCGACTTCGTCGTCTCCAGCGATCACGTTCTAGAGGACGTGCGCGATTTAACAGGTGGGCGCGGTGCGGATCGCGTCTTCGAGGCGGTCGGGCTGCCTGCGCTGCAAGAACTCGCCTTCGCCGCCGCCCGCCCCGGCGGATCGGTCGTGCTGGCGGGCTTGTCGGCGATGGGTTCAGCGACTAATCTGCCGGGCGCGCTGATCACGCGGCAGGAAAAGACGATCAAGGGCAGCTATTACGGATCGGTCGATGCCCACCGCGACTTCCCGCTGCTGCTCGATTACTACGTCGAGGGCAAGCTCAAGCTCGATGAACTCGTCTCACAGCATTGGCGGCTTGATCAGATTAACGAGGCATTCGCGGAGATGCTCACGGGAACGGTCGCGCGCGGCGTGATCGTGTTTTAGGCTAGACGCCGGGGAACTTGACGTCGGCTTCACAGGCGATGCGGAAGCCAATCGACTGATAACGGTAGAGCGGATTGAGATAGTAGAAGAAGTCGATATTGGTGCGCTTCTTGGGACTCATGAACGAGCCGCCGCGCACGACCCGCTGAATATCGACCGTCACATCGGTGATGTCGCCGACCGCGTGCCCGTTCGAGCACCATTCCCATACATTACCGAGCAGGTCGCTCACGCCGTAAGTGCTTGCGCCTTTGGGCGACTGCGTCACTAAGGTCGTGCCGCGCAGTTCGCTCTCTTTGCAGTTGCACAGGTTTTTATCGAAGCGCGCGCCCCATGGATACGCCCAATTGTTATCGCCCTGCGCGCTGCGCTGCCACTGCTGCTCGGTCGGCAGCTTGACCGAATAGCCCGTCTTGAAGGCGAGCCAGCGGCAAAATGCCGACGCCTCGTGCCAGCAGACGAACGCGCGCGGGTGGTTGTCGCGGTTGGCAGGCGCTGGGATCGGGTTCTCGTGCTCGGCGTGCCAGCGCTGTACCTCTGGGGAGGACTGCCACCACGCTGGATTTTTGTAGCCGTCGTCCGCATCAATGAATGTTTGGAATTGAGCATTCGTGATCGGATACTTGCTCATGTAGAACTCGCCCACGTCGAACGATTTCTTGGAGCGATTGCGCTCGATCATGACCTTGCCGCCGAGGATGTGACACCACTCTAGCAGCGGCATCGACTTTTCCAGATTGAACGGCGGGCGCGCCTGAATCGTCTGCTCGTAAATTTCCGCTAGATTTTCAGGATCGTAGTTGGGGAACATGATCCGAAACGAGCGAAACGAGGTAGAGCCAAGCGCCCGTGTCGCTTCGTTCTTCATCATCCGCGCAATTGGCGCGTATTCGCGCTGCGCGTCGCGCAGATATGCCTGCTGTTCCAGCCCGGCTTCCGCCTGTCGCAGCAGCGCCTCGATGTTGATGAAGCGCGGTGAGTACTGGCTCTCCTGCACCTTCTTGAGCAGAAAGACCGCATTGTCGTAATCGCAGCGCTCGAAGGCACGCACCGCTTCATCGATCAGCGTCGCGCCTTCCGGCTTCGGCTGTGGGATGATCTGCGGCGGCATCGGCGGCACCATCGTCGGCGTGTCGGCGATCTCGCGTTCAGCACGCCAGAGCGTCGTCAGCAGGGCTTTGACGCCCTGTACGTCGGGTTTATCACTCAGATCGACGCAGGGCATCCCATACAAAGACGGCGGGATCACCGTACCACGTTGGATCAAGACGGGGAAGATACGCTTATTCAGGCTGAGGGCGATTTCGAGTTCACGCTGGCAGTATTCTGACGACGCCGAGTCCGCCGAGAGCAGATAGATCAAGCCTTCGCTCCAGTGCAGCCGCCGGACAATCTCATCCCACCACTTCTGCCCAACGTGCAGCCGCCGATCAAGCCAGACGTCATGCATATCGAGCAGCGCGACGATCTCGTTGCAGGAGTTTTTATCTACGCGAGCGTAACTGATGAACAGCTTCATCGATCTCACTTCATTACATCGGTGAGGAACGTCATCATCAAACAACTTCCTAACGGATTGGACAAAAACAACGAAATTCTATACGGCATGCCATCGAATTATGTAGATTTTTTAAATACTACCATTTCCTTCATGACATACTTCATATCATTACAACACTGTTATAACTGGAAAGTTAAAATCAGATTGAAATGATGGTACGGTACAAACATTTGAGGGCAGCATCAGCCTAGGACATGACCAATGAAATTAAATCGCCTTCCATTGAAACCGCTCTCATAAGAAAGATTTATTTGCACTCTATAGAATTATAGCAAAGGTTAGAATAAATAAACGGAACTTTTCATGAATTTTATGCGCTTAAATTTGCTAGATTGACTCCTTCCTTCGGTGGCGCAGTGCAAAGCGCCGCTTCTCTCCTGTGGCGAAGCGCTTTCGCAGCTTCGTCCAAACCTTGTCGTTGAACAGTCGGTCGGCGTTCTCGTTGACCTGTGTATGCAGCTTATCAATGACGCTGATCACATCGCCGCGCCCTGACCAATTATCGCGCAGCACCTGCGCATCCACGCTGGTGACGCCCTTGATCCACATCAGCACCAACGCCAGCACGCCGGCATCGTCCGCCAAACCAAGCACGCCGAGCAGCGCTTCAGGCATCAAATCGAACGGGCTGATCACGTAAGCCGCCGCCAGCAAAAGCTGCCCTTTGAGCGTAAAGGGCACGCGCGGGTCACGGATCAGGCGCACCAGCAGCGCCAACAAATCGGGCACGAGCAGCACGATCTCCGCGAACTCGTCGGCGGCGTGCGCCGCGATCCACTGGCGGATGCGTTCGCGCCACGTCTCGTACCAGTCGGGCGCGCGCAGCTCGATTTCCGCCTGATCCAGCGGCTCGATGCTCAGGTCGTCGTAAGGGGCGATTCGATTGTCGCTCATTGCCTATCCTAATAACTCAGCGTTTTGTTCTTGTTCGGCACTCGATACTGACCACTCACCTCTACATACGAAACACGCCGTACTTGGTTGCGCTGATCGGTTGGTTGGCGCACGCGCTCAGCGCCAAGCCGAGCACCCGCCGCGTCTCCGGTGGGTCGAGGATGCCATCGTCCCACAAGCGCGCCGTCGAATAGTAGGGGCTGCCCTCGCGCTCGTATTGCGCCAAAATGGGCGCTTTGAAGTCCTCTTGCTGTTCAGGGGTCAAATCCGGATCACCTCGCCTTATCATTTGATCGCGCTTGACCGTTAAGAGGACGTTCGCCGCTTGTTCGCCGCCCATCACGCTGATGCGGCTGTTGGGGTACATCCACAGAAAGCGCGGATCGTAGGCGCGCCCGCACATGCCGTAATTGCCCGCGCCAAAGCTCCCGCCGACGATCACCGTTAGTTTGGGGACGGCGGCGTTGGCGACGGCGTGAACCAGCTTCGCGCCGTCTTTGGCGATCCCGCCCGCCTCGTACTCGCGCCCAACCATGAAGCCGGTCACGTTCTGCAAAAAGAGCAGCGGAATCGCCCGCGCGGTACACAGTTCGACAAAGTGCGCGCCCTTCAACGCCGACTCGCTGAACAGCACGCCGTTGTTGGCAAGGATGCCGACGGGATAGCCCTCGATGAAGGCGAAGCCCGTCACCAGCGTCGTGCCGTAGTTCGCCTTGAATTCGCGCAAGCGGCTGCCATCGACGATCCGCGCGATCAGTTCGCGGGCGTCATACGTTTCGCGGAAACTCGCCGGAATCACGCCGTAAAGTTCTTGCGGATCATACAGTGGGTCTTCCACCGCCTGCGCGGGCTGGCGCTTCGGCGGACGATTCAGCGTCTCGACGATCCCACGCACGATTTCGAGCGCGTGATCGTCGTCCTCAGCAAAGTGATCCGCCACGCCAGAGACGCGCGTATGCAGCGCCGCGCCGCCGAGGTCTTCCGCGCTGACTTCTTCGCCGGTCGCCGCCTTGACCAGCGGCGGACCGCCGAGAAAGATCGTCCCCGTGCCGTTGACGATCACCGCCTCGTCGGACATCGCCGGAACGTAAGCGCCGCCCGCCGTGCAGCTTCCCATCACCGCGCTAATCTGCGGGATGCCCGCCGCGCTCATGATCGCCTGATTGTAGAAGATGCGCCCGAAGTCGTCGGCATCGGGAAAGACCTCATCCTGCATCGGCAGAAACGCGCCGCCGCTGTCCACCAGATAGATACACGGCAGGTTGTTTTCGAGCGCGATTTGCTGAGCGCGCAGGTGCGTCTTGACCGTCAGCGGAAAGTAGCTGCCACCCTTGACCGTCGCGTCGTTGGCGATGATCAAGCACTCGACGCCGCTGACCCGCCCGATCCCCGCGACGATCCCCGCTGACGCCGCGCCGCCCTCGTCCTCGTAGACGCCCCACGCTGCCAGCGGCGCGATCTCCAAAAACGGCGATCCTGCATCGATCAGCCGATCCACTCGCTCGCGGGCGAACAGCTTGCCCTGTTCCTGCTGACGCTGACGGTAGCGTTCGCCGCCGCCTTCGCGAACGAGCGCCAGCCGTTGGCGCAGTTCCGCCGCCAGCGCGCGATTATGCGCAGCGTTCGCCTGAAAGTGTTCGTCTGCCGGGTTGATTTGCGTATCGAGGCTGTCCATCGTGCTATCCTTCGCTTCTAGCGCTTATAGCGCTGCAAAAAACTTAACGCAAAGCTCCGAAAGGCGCAAAGCTGACAGAAACTCAGCGCAGGCTTAACATCGCTCGGCTTTTAGGGTATGATTCGCCGGGTTTCGCCCTGATCTTTGGAGTCTAATCTTATGCAGAATAGTGGTAAACAAGCCAGTATTTATCTGGGTGTCTTTTTAGCAATCGTCATGGCTGCGGGCGTCGTGCTGCCCTTGCTGCGACAGAGAGCGACCACCACTGCCGCCGCCGAACCGACGGCAACGGTGTTAGCCACCTTCCCGCCCCCGCCCGCCAGTTTTGATGCGATCAGATTCGATCAAGTCTATCTACATCCTAGCGGTATCTTCAGCATCGGTGAACCCGAAGGCTGGTCTGCCAGTGAGCCGAACAAGGGCGCGAGCATCGCTCAGGTCAACTTGATCAACAACGTGCAGCTCGCCGTCGTGGACAGCTACGTCGAAGCGCCCGCGACGCCGATTCAGCCAGAGGAACTTTCCGACCACTTTAGCGAAGCCGTCATCAACGCGAGTTGGGCGAACTTCAGCCGTTGGGAAGAAACCACCCGCAAGATGGAGGACGACCGGCTGGTGATCGACTTCACCGTCGTGCTTCAGAACCGCACCTTCGTCGCGCGGCAAATTGCATGGACGGATGGGACGTGGGTCTACGTCGTGCGCGTACTCGTACCCGAAAACGCGACCGATTACCTGCGCTACCTGCTCGACAACTTCGTCTCGTCGCTCGACCCGCAGACCGAGTTCAAAGGGACGCCGCTCGACTGGAGCGCCTACTATGATCCTACTGCCAGCCACATCATCCGCTTTCCGTCGGAGTGGTCGGTCACAGACAGCGCGCCCGGTCGCCCGACCAGCATCACCAGCAGCGGTGACGGCATCTTGCTGCGCGTCGAATCGCACGCGAACACGACGATTGCTGACGAAGACGCCGCGACCGCTTACGTCGAGAGCGAGCGCTCTGGCATCCATGTGACCAGTGTCCAACCCGTCACACGCGGTTTGGGCGCGGGCTTCTCGGTTGCCTACACCTATACCACCGTCGATGGCGATACGCAAAGCGGGCTGTCTGTACTCCTAAACGGGCCTGATGGCGCGCTGAACACGGCGAACCTGCGCTTCTCGGCAGATAACATCGACCTGAACAGCGTCCAACTGACCGCAGCGAGCATTGACGCGCCCGCCGCGACCGCCGAAGCAGGCGCAACCGCCGAGCCAAGCACGAACAGCGATGCGCAAGCCTTCATCGCGCTAGCGGAAGTCATGAACACCTTTACCATCATCGAGCCGCTGAACTTGTCGCCCGACTCGCTCCCGGCGACGCCGACGCCGCTGCCGACCGTCGCGCCTATGGAAGCGACAGCCGAAGCGACAGCCGAGACGACAGCAGAGGCAACGATGGAAGCTACCCCTGAAGCGGAAATGACCGCCGAAATGACGGTCGAGCCGACGCCAGAAGCCACCGTCGCCCCATAAGCGAAGTTATGGGGCGGGGTTATGGCACGCCATGCCCCTCCCCAAAAATCTTACGTCACCGGCACTTCGCCAACCTCCGTCACGGTGATTACTCGCCGTGACGCCCGCGCGATCAGCCAGACGACCGGCGACAGCAGCAGCGCGCAGACGCTCAGCGCTGCCCGCAGCCCAAACCGATCCCCTATTAAGCCAACGACCGGACCGCCGCCGATCTGCCCGACGGCGTTGATCTGCCCTAAACTGGACAGCACCGTCGCGCGGACACTTGAGTCGATGTGCTGGTTCGTCCACGCCGAGAGCAGTGGGTCGGTTGCGCCACGCAGCGTATTGATCGTAAACAGCGCTACCAGCGCCAACGGAAACTCGCCAGCCAGCCCGAACACCAGCAGCGCCACGACCATCAAGCTGTAGAGCAGCACCAGCGCCCGCGATATACTGCGCGCGTGCTGCGTGTCCACGCGCCGCCGCACGAACTCGGTCAGCAGCACCACCAGCAGCATACTCACGCCGCTAATGATGCCGAACCAGACGACCGGCTGAAGCGTTCCCAACGCGGGCAGAGTCAAATCGCGGAGCAGGTGCGCCTGCCACAGCCGGTCAAAACCCTCGCTGTACAAGCCCAAGACCAAGCCGACCGCAAGGAACATGACCAGCATCGGACTCACGCGCACCAGCTTGACGGTTGCGCGCGCGGTCTGCGCCATCGACGCCCACGAACTGCGCTCGCCGCGCGAGGCGGGCTTGAAACCGTTTTCTGGCATGATGACGACCAGCAGCGCCGCCAGCGCGATGAACATCACGCCGCCAACGATCACGGGCAGCGCCAGCGCGATGCTGCCGAGCGCCACGCTGATCACGATCCCGACGATGCCGCCGATCTGCCCCGCCTGTGAGCCGCGCATCAAGACGTGCCCCATCCGTTCCTCGCCCACTTCGTCAACGACCCACGCTTCGAGCGCGCCGCTGGTGAAAGTCGAGCCGATGCCCCAGATGACTTGACAGAGCAGCACCGCTCCGAAGAACGGCAGTGACCCCTCGACGATGAAGCCAATGCCGATCAGCAGGAAGCCGATCAGCACCGATAGACGGCGGCTGTACAAATCTGCCACGATTCCGGTCGGGATTTCGAACAAAAACGCGGTTATCTCCAGCGTTGTGCCCACGAGCACCAGTTGCAGCGGTGACAAGCCGACCACCTGCGCCTGATAAACGAGGTTGAGTGTGAAAATTATCGTAAACGCAAGCGTTGAAACGCCGCTCAAAATCAGATAGACGCGGTATGCGTCCCATTTAGCCAAGCGCATAGAGAGCATGCCTCACTCGCAAATCGTGCCGTATTGTGTGGGTGGAATGCGAAAAAACGGGGATACCTCCCGCAAGATGCGGGCAGCGACATCCGCCGCGCGAGGCAGGCTTGCGCCTATCAGGAAAAGCGGATCGGCACTAGCGCGCGATCCGGTTCAAACAGAGGGTTAAGCAGACCTCACGGGGTATCCGTTGGCAATAAGCTGAGTCAGGGGTTGGGTCATGGTTGGCAAAACTCCTCATCCGTAGCGATTTCGCACAGCCTATCACGGTAACGACAGACGGTCAAGGGGCGTAACGGGTCATAGCGCGGAATAATCGTTCAAAATGCCCCCGTACGAAATGTTGTCAGCACTTTTACGATAGGAATACAATACACTTGTCCCTGTTAAGTGGACATTAATCACATGCGAGGAAGACTCATGACGCCTCAAATCATCACCGAGCGGCTGACTCTGACCGCCGTGCCGCAGCAGGTGGCGCGGTCGGCAAATGCGGGCAAACGCCAGCTTGAAACCCTGATCGGCGCACGGCTTGACGAACAATGGATGGACGAGGACGGGCGCGTATTGCTGAGCTACTACGACTACCAACTGCGCGATGACCCGACGATGATCGGCTGGGGCTTGTGGCTGATCATGCACACGCAGGAGCGCATCGTCTTTGGGTCAGCGGGCTTCAAGGGTAAGCCCAATAAGGACGGCGAAATCGAGATCGGCTATGGCATTTCGCCGCGCTTTCGACGGCGGGGCTACACCTTCGAGGCGGCATCTGCACTGCGCGATTGGGCGTTCACGCATCCCGAAGTCAAGCTGTTGAACGGCGAATGTCTGCCCAACAACGCCGGGTCGAAACGCATCCTCGAAAAACTGGGGATGACGAACATCGGCATTCGCGGTGGCTATCTGTGGTGGACGCTGAAGCCGTGAAGACGATCCAGCGCATCAACCACGTGCAGATCACGATTCCGAAGGGCGCAGAAGACAGCGGACGCGATTTCTACTGCGGCGTGCTCGGCTTGCGCGAGATCGCCAAACCGGAATCGCTGGCAGGGCGCGGCGGCTTCTGGCTCGAACTCGGTGATCAGCAGGTTCACGTCGGCACGGAAGACGGCTTCGACCGCCTGACCAGCAAAGCACACATCGCTTACCAAGTGGACGACATCGCCTACTGGCGCGACCGCCTGATCGACAGCGGCGCGCAGATCGGCGACTCGGTGGCGGTTGAAGGCTTCGAGCGTTTCGAAACCCGCGATCCATTTGGCAACCGCATCGAATTAATCCAGCCTCTAGAGGAAACGATATGATCCAATGGCAGCCCTACGAGCAAGGCGACACGCTCGGCATGAAAGGCGCGGAAGGCGGCAGAATCGTCGCTGACGAGCAGCACGACGGCGGCGCACGGATCACACTGGAACGGGACTGTCTGCGCGCGCCCTACGCCATCACCTGCACGATCTACGGCTGGGCATATCACACGCGCTTCATCGCTGACGAGCCGACCGCCAAGCAGTCCTACGACGACATGAAGGCAGGGCTAGAGGCAATCGTCGCGCTGCTGCCGCAAAGCGACGGCGAGGAAACGCCCGACGCCGAACGGGTCGAGCAAGCGATTGAAGATTTTCAGGTGCGCTTTCCGTAAGCGTTTAGAGATTATCAAGTTATGCCAACCGTTGTCACTGAAGATGGCTATCGCCTCAAAATCTACCTAAATGATCACACACCTGCGCACACGCATATCCAGAAAGCCGAGAACGAAGCGCGGGTACGGCTTGACACTCTCGAAGTTGTCAGCAGTATTGGTTTTAACAGCCGCGAACTCCAAGCAGTTGTAGAATTAGTGAGGAAGCACAAAGCTGCGCTGCTTGCCGCATGGAATTTGTATCACGAGAGCGAATAGGAGCGAACATGAGCGACATATTTGCTTATGACCCTGCCAAAGATCGCCCGATTGCGGTCGAGATTAAGGATGGCTTGGTCGTTGTGACGCTGGCGGATGGGCGCGTGATTGGCAATCCGCTCGACTGGCATTCGTGGCTCGCCAATGCGTCGGCGGAACAGCAGTCACACGTGGAGCTGCACGACTACTCGGTCGATTGGACTGACCTTGACGAAGGGCTAGACATTCAAGGCATGTTGATGGGCATTCATCCGAAATATCCCGAACATGCCTGAGAGTTCAAGAGTCGAGGTTTATGAGGTGAATGAAATGGCAGATATCACCGTGATTGCTAGTTGAAGTCGTTCATGTGGTACTTGTTAAAATGGGAGTTATCAGA
>JBBSNT010000042.1:0-17800 GCA_038260485.1 Aggregatilineales bacterium
AGCTTGCAGCTCAACGAGGATTACACGCTGGCGTCTGCCTCAGTACGCCATCCCAATCCCACCAATGGCAAAAACCAGACCTTTACCATCCAACTGCCCGACGGTCAAGGCATCTTGAGCGACCTCATCCTGCCGCAAAAACTAGCGCTGTTCTACGACGACCACCCCGCCTACGAGGTCGCGCTGATTTCAGCGTCAAGCAACGAACCGCTCGACGACGCCTTCTTCCGCCTCGAACACGACTAACCCGCGCATCAAAAAAGGCGATCCACAATGGATCGCCCTTAATCGTTGGCTTTAGAACCTGTATGTGTAGAACTATGTGTCTGCCCAAACGACTCAGTACGCAACCGAAGGTTGACCAGCACTCTAGTAAACGGGCATACTCCGGTCAACGTTCTTCGCCCACGCGAGAATGCCGCCCGCCATGTTGACGAGCTTGTCGGGATCATAGCCGACTTCGCGCAGCATGTTGATCACGTCGGTGCTGCGCGCGCCCGAACGGCAGTGAACGATTACTTCGCGGTCACGCGGCACGCGCCCGATCACGGTGTCCTCGGCTTGCTTGCGCCCCGACAGCACGTCGTCGAGCGCGATTTGGAACTGTGGCTTGGGGATTTTCACCGTAGCAATCACGCTGTCCAGCGACGAGATTTCCCATTCTTCCGGGTTACGCACGTCGAGGATGTACAGGTCTTCGCCCTTTTCGATCCGCTCGCTGAGTTCCTGAGCGCTGATCTGCGGGATCGGCTTTTCCTCTGAGTCCATCTGTCCGTTCTCCTCTGCTCCGCTATGGTCGTGCGCCGGAACGCCGCAAAATTCCTCGTAGTCAATCAGCTCGATTTGATCTGCCGGAATACCGCACACCGGGCAGTTCGGGTTCTTGCGCACGCGAATGGTCGTGAAGCTCATTTCCAGCGCATCATACAGCAGCATCCGCCCGACCATCGAATCACCAATGCCGGTGATCAGCTTGATCGCTTCGGTCGCCTGCATCGTGCCAATCGTGCCCGGCAGCACGCCCAGCACGCCCGCTTCGGCGCAGTTCGGCACTAAACCGGGGGGCGGCGGCTCCGGGAACATGCAGCGGTAGCACGGCCCTTCTTTAGCGTAAAATACGCTCAACTGCCCCTCGAAGCGCAGAATGCTGCCATACACGTTGGGCTTGCCCAGCTTGACACACGCATCGTTGACGAGGTAGCGCGTCGGGAAGTTGTCCGTCCCGTCGATAATCACGTCGTACGGTTCAATCAGTTCGAGCGCGTTCTCCGACGTCAACGGCACTTCGTACTTGTCGATCTGCACGTCGGGGTTCAGGTCGCGAATACGGCGCGCGGCGCTCTCGATTTTGCTGACGCCCAGCGTGCTGTAGCCGTGAATGATCTGGCGCTGAAGGTTGCTCTCGTCTACCGTGTCGTAATCGACCAAGCCCAAGCGCCCAACGCCCGCCGCCGCGAGGTACAGCGCTAACGGGCTGCCCAAGCCGCCCGTGCCGATCAGCAGCACGCTCGACGCCTTCAAGCGGCGCTGCCCTTCCATCCCAAACTCCGGCATGATCAAATGGCGACCATAACGCCGGATTTCATCGTTACTGAGTTCACCGAGTTCTTGTACGATTGGCTCCATCTTTTACCCTTTTCAATATTCGGTCTGCTGCCCATGCGGGTTTTAACGCGGGACAATAACGACGCCAGCCCGCCAATTCTCACCAATAGCAGGATCGTCAGCGCTTGCCCGTTCTTTACCCCGCTCTGATCAACGTTGCGTAAACTTACTTGTGGCTGCCATCGCTGCCTCGTGGCTCACCCACCCGCGATACTAGGAATAATTCGCAGGCTGTCGCCAACCTCAAGTTCCGTATCCATGCCATTGATGAAGCGAATGTCTTCTTCGCCCAGAAAAACGTTGACGAAATTACGCAGTTCGTCATCTTTGAACAGGTGTTGGCGCAGTTCGGGATACTGCTGCGTCAAGTCGTTCAACGCCTCACCGACCGTCGTCCCGTTGACGTTCACTTGCGGCTGATTGCCCGTAAAGGGGCGCAGCGGCGTCGGAATCTTGATATTCGCCATGCTCTCACTACTCTCCTGAATTCGCTGGTCAATACAAGTCGTGGGCGAACTGCAAACCCACCTAATCCACCTTACCAAGGCGCGGACGGGATTCGAACCCATGTGCGCGCATTTGCAATGCGCTGCCTAGCCACTCGACCACCGCGCCAAATAAAGAAGTGCAGAGTTACCGAGTGCTGAGTACCGAGTAAAAACGAGTTTCAAATAGCGTCGTTCTTGACTCAGTACTCAGCGCTCGGTACTGTCGTTTACGCCTGCTCGCCCTTGCGGATCGGCGCGCCCACGAGGTTACCCCACTCTGTCCACGAACCATCATAGTTGCGGACGTTCGGCAGACCGAGGATGTACTTTAACACGAACCACGTGTGCGACGAACGCTCGCCAATGCGGCAGTAAGCAACCACATCAGCCTGATCGCTAATGCCCTTGCCGCCGTAAAGCCCTTGCAGTTGTTCCTTGCCCTTGAACGTGCCATCTTCGGCAACCGCCTGCGACCAAGGAATGTTCGCCGCGCCGGGGATGTGTCCCGCGCGCTGTGCCGTCTCGCTCATACCGGGCGGGGCGATAATCTTGCCCGTGTATTCATCGTTCGAGCGCACGTCCACCAGTCCGAAGCCCGACTTCTCCAAACGCGACTTGACGTAATCGCGGTCGGCGCGCAGGTCTTCATTGATCTTCCCGACTTTGTAGCTGGTCGCCGGATAGCTCGGCACGTCAGTGGTCGTCTCGCGTTCTTCCGCGACCCACTTCTTGCGCCCGCCGTCCATCAAGCTGACGTTGTTATAACCATAATACTTGAACAGCCAGAAGGCGTAAGCGGCAAACCAGTTGTTGTTATCGCCATACAGCACGACCTGCGTGTCCGGCGAAACGCCCGCTTCGCTCAGCAGCCCCTCGAATTCTTCCTGCGTGGCAATATCGCGCAGAGTCTGGTTCTGAAGCTGCGTCTGCCAGTTCAACGCCACCGCGCCGGGAATATGCCCCGACTCGTACTGCGTCGTATCGACGTCCACTTCGATCAAGCGGATGCTGTCCTCATTGTCTGCGACCCACTGGGTACTTACGAGTGCTTCGGTCATCTTAATGCTCTCCTTTGAACCTAAGAATCTTGCTCAATAATCAACGTGGCGGCGTCAAACTGATCCCGATCAGGGCGCAGACGCCACACACGCATATCAACAGCATTGGCTTTCTCAACAGAAGTAATGATGTAGGTGAAGTTCGGTAGCGCGTGATCGCGGTCGAACACCGACGGAATCGCCGGATGATCAGGATGGCTGTGATAATAGCCGACCAGCGTCAAATCGCGTGCGTCCGCCTCATCTTCGAGCTTTGCCCAGTCCAGCGGCATCATCGCGTAGCGGTGATAGCGTTCTTCCGTCTCGAACTGATTCTCGACCTGAACCATGTCCATCACTGTGATCGCCTCAACATCAGCGCTGCCGAGCAGAAAACCGCCGCCCTCATTGGGATACGCCGTTTCCATCTCTCTGAAAATCTGCTGCTGTAAGGCTGCGCTCAAAACGACGTTCATCACTGCTCCTGCTGCGAAAATAAAAAGAGCCGACTGCGGGGTCGGCTCTTGTACTACACGTTGATACGGCGAAACATCACCGCAGCGTCACACGTCCCCAGTTCCATCGACTATGCCCAGACAACACATCATCATCGCGCAAACCGCGCACGAGAGGTCACGGGCGTCAGAGGTACAACAGCGGGAAGTGGACAGGAAAGTGTTCATGCTGGATAGATTATCACGCTCTCATACGGATTGCAAGGTTTTGCTGAAGCGTTAAAAAGATTTAACCGGACGCTCAGCAATCGCCTAGATATGACCGCTCGGTCTGTCAAGGTGCGACAGGAATTCCTGCCGCGTCACGTGGCTCTCGCGGAAGATGCCGAGCATCGAACTGGTGGTCATGCTCGCGTCCCCCTTCTTGACGCCGCGCATCATCGAGCACATATGCACGCCCTCAGCGACCACCGCCACGCCCATCGGGTCGAGCACTTCTTGGATGAATTCGGCAATCTGCCGCGTCATCCGTTCCTGAACCTGTAACCGCCGCGCGAACATATCGACGATTCGCGGAATCTTCGACAGCCCGATCACCCGATTCTTGGGAATATAGGCGACGTGAACGTGTCCCAGAAACGGCAGCATGTGATGTTCGCACAGGCTCGAAAATTCGATGTCGCGCACGATCACCATATCGTCATAATCGACGTTGAAGATCGCACCGTTGATCAGCTTCGAAGGATCAGTACGGTAGCCGCTCAGCAGTTCGTCGTACATCCGCGCGACTCGCCCCGGCGTCTTGAGCAAGCCTTCGCGCGATGGGTCCTCGCCGACTGCCGTCAAAACCGCCATCGTCGCCGCTTCAATCGCCGCGTGATCAACGGGCGGCAGACCGAGTTCAAAATTGTGGATAAATTCAGCCGAATCGAATTTGTCTTCCATCTCCGCGATCATACCCTGCGTAAAGAGATTCTCTGCTTCGTGCTTGCCGTTCGATCCGTTGTGATCAATGTGATTCATCAGTTTCTTCCATCCGTTCAGTCAGGTTCTACCTATAATGGGAGTGCAGCGTCTTTTTGGGACGCTCTAAAGGTATCCACGCCAAATAAAAAATGCATGAGTTTTGACTTAACTTCACCATTTCCTCATAAAGTTAGGGGTGCTAACAAAAATACGCTGAGGGATTAATTTCGGAAATACTCATCTGGATTATTGACGCAAATCGCCCCTCACATTCTTACGCCAATCATTCGACCCTATGGCATCGTCTACGATGCGCTACAATAGGCGCGTTTTTCGACTCCGTCAGGAGGGGTACATGAACCTGATCGACTATGGGCGAATTCTGCTGCGCCGGGGCTGGATTATTATCCTGCTCGCGGTCATCGCTGCGGGCAGCGCCTATTTCCTCAGCAGCCGGCAAACGCCGCAGTATCGCGCCACCCAATACGTCTTGATCCAGCCCTCGCGCACCGACAACGGGCTGACGCTGGCAGTCATCCAGTTGATGAACTCCTATCAGGTCTATCTGAATAGTTCCGAGCAAGCGCAAAAAGTGATCGACACGCTCAGCCTCGACCTGCTCGCGGGCGATCTGCTGCGCTACGTCCAAATTCAGACCAACCGCGACAACCTCACCATCCAAATCGACGTCACCCTCTCCGACCCGAACGTCGCCGCTGACGTCGCCCGCACGTGGGGCAATCTACTCGTCGCCTATCGCGTCGAGCAAAACCAGACCGCCCGCCAAGAAGACCGCGTCAACGCCATCCTGCCGGACAAAGCCAGCGTTGGCTTGTACGCGCCGCGCCCTGCTATCTCCGGCGCAGTCGGCGCGATCATCGGCGCGGTGCTGGGCGGCCTGATCGTCTTCGTGCTCGAATTTCTCGAAAGCAGCATCGTCCGTCACCGCGACGACATTGAACGCGCGCTCGACCTGCCCGTTCTGGCGATGATCCCTGACATGGAGCGCTAATCGATGCCCAATGCCAAACTGATCACCCTGACCGACCCGCGTTCGGCAGCGGCGGAAGCCTTCCGCTCGCTGCGAACGAACCTGATGTTCACCAGCGTCGAACATCCGATTGATACGCTGCTGGTCACGTCGGCAGCCAATGGCGACGACAAGAGCCTCGTGCTGGCGAACCTCGCCGTGACCTTCGCCCAGTCCGGCAACAGAACGATCCTCGTCGATAGCGACTTGCGCCGTCCTGCTCAGCATGACATCTGGGGCATTCCCAACGAGCGTGGGTTGACGACCATGATCCTTGAGGACGGCGCGATGGCAACGCCGCCGCTCGTCCAAACCGAAATTCCGAACCTGCAAATTCTGCCCAGCGGCATCCTGCCGCCCGTTCCGGCGGACGTGCTCAGCAGCCAGCGCATGGGCGAAGTGATCGGCGTGCTCAAGGCGCGCGCGCATTACATCCTGTTTGATGCGCCGCCCGTCCTCACCGCGACCGATGCGGCGGTGCTCGGCGCGAAGCTCGACGGCGTCGTGCTGGTGGTGCGTGTCGGCGACACCCGCCGCGATCAAGCGGCGCGAGCGCGGCAAGCGCTGGAGCGCGTTCACGTGCGCATTCTCGGTGCGGTCATGACCAACGCGCCCCGCGAATCAGTCGGCAGCTACTAGATCATGAGCGACGACGGGTCGCCGCGCAAGCTGAAGCCGAGTCAACTTGAGCCTGATCCCGACGCGGTTGAAAAATGGCGCAGCCTGCCGCAAAATAAACCGTCGCGTCAGGCGCTCCCGCCCGCAACTGGCGGCTTGAGCATCAACCGAACGCTCTTGCTCGGCTTCGGTCTGGTCATGCTGGTGCTGATCGTCGTCAGTCTGTTCTTCGGGCGCTAATTGCCGAATTTTGCGATCAAGTCGTGGGGTCAGGTTTGAACCCTGCTCCTATCCTGCACAATGATGATTATGCGGAGACGCACGTTATGAAGGGACTGATCCTCAGCGGTGGCAAGGGAACGCGCCTGCGCCCGCTGACCTACACACGGGCGAAACAGCTTGTTCCGGTCGCCAACAAGCCGGTGCTCGTCCGCGTCATCGAGACGATCCGCGACGCAGGCATCACCGAGATTGGCATCGTCGTCGGGCAGAACGGCGCGGAAATCCACGAAGCGGTGGGCGACGGCGAAAAGTGGGGCGTCCACTTGACCTACATTCCGCAGGAAGCACCGCTCGGACTCGCGCACGCGGTCAAAATCGCCCAGCCCTTCATCGGCGATGAGCGCTTCGTCATGTTTCTGGGCGATAACGTCATTCAGGGTGGAATCAGTGACTTAATCCGCGACTTTGCCAACCACGACTGGAACAGCCAGATCGTGCTCAAAGCGGTCGATGATCCGAGTTCGTTCGGCGTCGCCAAACTACGTCCCGACGGCTCGATTGAGCGTCTGGTCGAGAAGCCCAAAGACCCGCCCAGCAATCTCGCGCTGATCGGCATCTACATGTTCGACAAGCACGTCTTTGAAGCCGTCAATGCCATTCAACCGTCGGGGCGTGGAGAATACGAGATCACTGACGCCATCCAGTGGATGATCGACAACGGCTGTCTCGTCCGCCCGCACATTCACGAAGGCTGGTGGATCGACACCGGCAAGATGAACGACATGCTCGAAGCCAACAGCGCCGTGCTCGACGAGCTAGAGCCGACCACCGCGCCCGATGTCGTCATCGAGAACTCGCGCATTGGTCGGCGCGTCACGCTCGAACGCGGCGCGCGCGTCGTCAACAGCATCATCGACGGACCCGCGATCATCGGTGAGGAGACCGTCATCGAGGACAGCTATGTCGGACCGTACACCAGTATCTATCATCACGTCACGCTCAAAAGCTGCGAAATCGAGCGCAGCATCGTGCTCGAACACAGCACCCTGCGCGACCTCGACGTGCGGCTGCACGGCTGCTTGATCGGGCGCGATGTCACCGTCCAGCGCCGCGACGAAAAACCGCGCGCCCTGACGCTCAATCTTGGCGACCACAGCAGCGTCTGGATGGTTTAGCCGTCCTTATTTTGCCCGTTCACGAGAGTAAACGAACCCATGACACAACAAACGACCAACAAACGCGCCATTCGTCTCGTCGTCATCGACCTCGATGGCACGCTCCTCAATCACGAACACATCGTCTCGCCGCGCGTTGAACAGGCGCTCACAGCCGCGCTTGCTCAGGGCGTGCAAATCGTCCTCGCCACCGGCAAAACCCGCACGGCGGGCATACCCATCATTGAACAGTTCGGGCTAACGACCCCCGGCATCTACGTGCAGGGCTTGGTCGTCTACGATCCCAACGGTGCGGTCACGCATCAGCTTACGCTCGACCCCGCACTTGTGCGTCAGGTCATCACCTTCGTCGAGGATCGCGGCTTCAGCATCGCCGCCTACGCCGAAGGACGCATCCTGTCACCGCGTTACAGTAAGTCGCTCGAAGATGAGTTGACCCTGCGCCATGAAGTCGCGCCCGACGTCGTCGGACCGCTGCAAAATCGGCTTGATACCCTCAAGATCAATAAGCTGATCGTCTGGGGTGAAGCCCGCGCCATCACGGGCTTGCGCTGGCAGTTGAATATGCAAATCGGCAGCGCGGGACGCTTGATTCAACCCGGCATCCGGGAAACCATCGAACTGCTGCCGCCCGGTGGCTCAAAGGCGTGGGCACTCAAGCAGATTTTGAAGGATATGAAAATCGACGCCGCCAATGTCCTCGCGATTGGTGACGGCGAAAACGACATCGAGATGCTTCAGCTCGCGGGCATCGGTGTGGCAATGGGACAGTCTATTCAGCAGGTCAAGGATGCCGCCGATCATGTCGTCGCCAGCAACGAAAAGGATGGCGTTGCCGAAGCGCTAGAGAAGTTCGTACTTGACACCCCGCTGCCAGAACTTAAACCCGCCGCAGCGCCAGCCACGCCAGTCACGCCCGAAGCGCAAACCGAAACTTCAGCCGAAGCTCAAGCCGTTGGCACGGCGAAGGAAACGGGTGATTATCCGGAGCAGCAGTCATGAAAAACATCCTCGTCACGGGCGGCGCGGGCTTCATCGGCAGCGCCTTTGTCCGGCACATGGTCAAAGCGCACCCCGAATACACCATCGTCACCTATGACAAGCTGACCTACGCTGGCAACATGAATAATCTGCTCCCCGTCAGCGACGAGCCGAACCACGACTTCGAGCGCGGCGATATTGCCGAGCGCGACACGGTGCGCGCCGCGCTGCAAGCGCATAACATCGACACCATCGTCAATTTCGCCGCCGAAAGCCACGTGGATCGCAGCATCCTCGATGCCGACGCCTTCATGCACACCAACTCCATCGGCGTCTACATCCTGCTCGATGAAGGACGCAAGCACGGCATCGGTCGCTTTCTGCAAGTCTCCACCGACGAAGTCTACGGCTCTGTGCCGGAGGGTGAATCGGTCGAAAGCGATCCGCTCGCGCCGCGCAACCCTTACTCAGCAGCCAAAGCGGGCGGCGAACTGATGGCGCGCGCCTACTACGAAACCCACAACATGGACGTGGTCATCACGCGCGGCAGCAACACCTTCGGCCCCTACCAGTACCCCGAAAAGCTGATGCCGTTCTTCATCACCGAAGCGCTCGAAGACCACCCGCTGCCGCTCTACGGCGACGGCAAGCAAATGCGCGACTGGCTCTACGTCGACGATCATGTCGGCGGCATCGATTTGGTGCTGCATAAAGGCACAGCGGGCGAAACCTATAACATCGCGGGCGAAGACCTGCGCTGCAACATTGACGTAACGACTCGCCTGCTCGATGTGCTCGGCAAACCGGAATCGCTGATCAAGCACGTCCCTGACCGCGAAGGGCACGATCTGCGCTACGCCATGAACTGCGACAAAGCCCGCGCGCTCGGATGGCAGCGCCAGTTCAGCTTCGACACGGCGGTCGAGACGACCGTCCAGTGGTACGTCGATAATGCGTGGTGGTGGCAGCAAATCAAAACGGGCGATTATCTCGAATACTACAAGCAGCAGTACAGCGCCCGCCTCGCCGCCGCCGAGGAATAAAGCCCTTTTCAACCCCAGAGGACGCAGAAGTTTATTTCTCTGTGTCCTTTGCCTCCTCATGTGGTTAAAGCTTTTCCTACTGATACCCTTTCGGCATCGGCTCTTCCCGCACGTCGTAGACCTCGAAGCCGCGCTTGCGATAGTTGTCCAACGCATACGGACTATCCAGATTACAGGTATGCACCCACACCCGCCGGGCATCCGCATCCCACGCCCGCGCAATCCCGTAACTCAGCAGATGCTTGCCCAATCCCCTACCCGTAAACGTGGGGCGCAGCCCGAAGTACGCGATCTCCGTTTCATCCCCGCGCTGCGTCAGTTCGACGTAACCCGCTGGCACGCCACCCGTGTACAGCACGTGACCGCGCGTCCCTGCTTCAGCCAACGTCGCTTGGAGTTCCGCTTCCGGCATGATCAGGCGGTCGCGCCAGTGCCATACCTCGCCCACTCCGCGATACAGAAAACGATAGAAATCAGCGTCCGGCAGCGCCATCGCCATGATCAAAACGTCCGCGTTTTCCGCATACGCCGGACGGAATTGATCGCGGCGCGTCATCTGGAGATAGGTCGTCACCAGCACATCAGGCATCGCAGGGCACACGGCATTTGCTCCAATCATCAGGTATAATCTGCCCTCATATTGGCATAAAAATGACTCGCTAGCCACAGCATCGATCAACCAAATGATAAGGTTTAGATAATGGATTTTGCACTCACGGAAGAACACTTACAGGCGCAAAAGATGGTGCGCGACTTCGCCGCCAAAGAAGTCATCCCCACTATCGGCGAATGGGATCGCCAGCAGGCGATGAATCCGGCGACGCTCCCGCGCATGGGCGAACTCGGCATTCTTGGCATCTGCATCCCCGTCCGCTACGGCGGTCAGGGCTTCGATTACGTCACGCTCGGCTTGGTCTGCGAAGAACTCGAACGCGCCGACACCACCCTGCGCGTGGTCATGTCCGTCCACGTCGGCTTGAACAGCCTCTCGCTGCTCCAATGGGGCACGGAGGAACAGAAGCAGAAGTTTCTGACGCCGCAGGCAGCTGGCGAAAAATACGCCGCCTTCTGCCTCACTGAATCGGGCGTCGGCAGCGACGTGGTCAACATGACCTCGACCGCTCGCCGCGTCGGCGACACCTACATCCTCAACGGCGAGAAGATGTGGATCAGCCTCGCTACCAAAGCCGACCACTTTCTCGTCGTCGCCAAGACCGATCCCGAAGCGGGGCATCGCGGCATGTCCGCCTTCATCCTCACCCGCGACATGCCCGGCGTGACCACCGGCGACATTCATGGCAAGCTCGGCGTCCGCGCCGGGTCAACCGGATGGGTTGCCATGCAGGACGTTGAAGTCCCGCTCGCCAACCGCTTGGGCGAGGAGGGCGAAGGCTTCAAGATTGCGATGGCGTCGCTTGATAACGGGCGCTTTACCGTCGCCACAGGTGCGGTCGGCTTGATCCGCGCGTGCCTTGAGGAGAGCATCAAGTACGCCAAAGAGCGCAAAACCTTCGGGCAAGCGATTGCCGAGCATCAACTCATCAAGCAGAAGATCGCCTACATGACGCAGTGGTACGAAGCCGCGCGTTTGCTCTGCCTGCAAGCGGGCTGGATGAAAAATCAGGGCGTCCGCAACACCCGCGAAACCAGCCTCGCCAAGTGGTACGCCACCGATCACAGCGTACAGGCGGCGCTTGAGGCGGTGCAGGTTCACGGTGCCTATGGCTTCAGCGACGAGTATCCGGTCGAGCGCTATCTACGCAACAGCAAGGGCGCGGTCATCTACGAAGGCACCAGCGAGATTCACCAGTTGATGCAGGCAGATTACGCCTTCGGCTTCCGCGAGGATCGTCCGCTGCGCTGCGAACTGCCCGCCTACGACGCCGAGTTCTGGCAGAGCGAAGCATAAAATAAGCGCGTATACTGTCGTTATCGTTCGAACGACAAAAAGGTTAGAGCGATGCAGAAGGCGGTTGAACTAGAGCCAATCGAAGGCATCCGACTCAGTGGCGAAATCGTCGCCGAGAACGTGTCCTATTCCTGCTCCGCCACAGACAAAACGAGGCGCTGACGACAAGCCTTTAGCCTGTCCAGCGCCTCGCAGTTCAAAATTCCCACATCCCCACTAACTCAAGATGCAGATTACTCGATGTCCAGCAGTTCAACCTCGAACATCAGCGTCGCATTCGGCGGAATCGCGCTGCCCGCGCCTTTTTTCCCGTAGGCAAGTTCCGGCGGAATACGAAACAGGTACTTCGCGCCCACCGACATCAACTGCAAGCCTTCCGTCCATCCGGCGATCACGCCGTTGAGCGGGAAGCCAATCGGCTGGTTACGCTTGTACGAGCTGTCAAACTCCTTGCCGTCAAGAAACGTCCCGCGATAATGCACCAGCACGGTATCCGTTGCTTTCGGCTTATCGCCCTCGCCTGCTTCGATCACCTGATACTCTAGCCCGCTGGCGGTCTTCTGAAATTCGTCAGCCACAATCATTCCCTTTTCAACTTAGGTTGTCCACAAACGCGCTGCCGCCACACGAGGCGGCAGCGCTACGATGCTTACGCTATTCTACTGAATCGACAGCAGTTCCACGTCGAAAATCAGCGTCGAATTCGCGGGAATCGGTCCGTTCCCCTGAGCACCATAGCCCAGTTCCGGCGGGATATAGAACGTATACTTCGACCCGACCGACATCAACTGCAAGCCTTCCGTCCACCCGGCAATCACGCCCCCGACCGAGAAGGTCGCGGGTTGGTTGCGGGCATACGAACTGTCAAACACCGAGCCATTGACCAGCCGTCCCTCGTAATTGACCGTCACACTGTCGCTGGCGCTTGGCTTCGGGCCATCACCCTCGGTGATTACCTTGTACATCAAGCCGCTGGCGGTCGTGTGAACGTCAGGGTCGGCGGCAGTCGTTGCCATGAAATCGGGACCGGAGAGCGAACTCCCCGTCACAGCGGTCGGCGCGTTACTCACCGCAGTCGGCGCGGCGACGGTCGGCGGGACGCTTTCTGTCGCCGGCGGTAAAACCAGTGCTGCGATCACCATAATGATAAATGCGGCAACCGCTACGTAGACGATAGTTGCCGTCGTTTGATTTTTGAACACGATCTGTCCTTTTCGATTGGGAATTAGCGCTCATACGGTCTGAGGATACCACGTTTTAGCCGTAGGGGGTGCAGGGCAAATCTACGCCGTAGATGCGCTACAATAGACAGCGTAACGGGGCGATGCAGCGGAGTAAATGGCTTGAAGATTGTCTGCTTTGGCGACAGCTTAACGTGGGGCGGGTACGGCGGCAGTTACTTTGACGAGTTGGTGAAATTAATGCCCGAACACGAATGGATCAACGCGGGTATCGGCGGCAATACCGTCATCAACCTGCTGCGCCGTATCGACGAAGACGTGTTGACCCATCAGCCGGACAGCGTTCTGGTCATGGTCGGCGGCAACGACTCGATCAGCTACAGCCAACCGGGGACACGCTCCTACTATCGTCAAGCGATGGGCATCCCGGACGGTGTCGTCACGCCGCACATGTTCGAAAGCGCCTACCGCGACCTGCTCACCCGCCTGCACCTCGCCCAAACTCTCGTCTGGATCGGCTTGGAACCTTGCGAGTACAATCCCGAAACGGTCGCCAGCCTGCGCGATTACAACCAGCGCATCAAAGACTGCTCGCGCGCCTTGAACATTCCCGTGCTTGACCTGATGGAAGCCTTTCCGCCCGTCAACCTGCCGGATCGCCCGCCGCTGGGCATCGAACATATCCTGACCATCGGCGCGCGCGAAAAACGCGGCTGGCACGATTACGAAACCGCGCAAGCCAAAGAAGGTTACGCCTTCACTTTCGACGGCATCCACTTCACACCCGCCGCCGCCCACCGCGCCGCCCAACTGATCGCGGATTTCATAAAAACCAATCAGTAACAAACAAATCACAAAGCGATCACAACGAAAATGACGATAACTTTTAGGGATCTTCGCGTCGTTTAAGCCTCAAATTTCTTGTCTAACCTTCCTAACCATGCTTGAAATTGCCCGTGACCTTCGCCAGCACCAACTGCGCGTCTTTGCCATCCAAGCCGTTGATTTTGCTCAGGAACTTCTGCGCCGTCTTGCCCGCCAGCGTCATCACGTGCTTCCCCTTCCAGTAGATCAGCACGTTGCCTTCCTTCAGCGCGCGGTACGTGAACGGCTCGTCGTCGAGCATCCCCCGCTTGTCAATATCGCCCATACTCAACTGACCCCTTATGACCTTCTCAAGCCAACTATAGCCCCATCCTTCAGCCAACCGCAACTTCCCCGCGCCATCAGCGTATACAGTAGTAGACATTGCCAATCGAGGAGTAAAGTCAATGGGGTGTGGTCGTGCCATTCTCTGCATCATCTTCCCGCCGCTCGCGATCATCGACCGGGGCTGCGGCACGTTCTTGATCGTCCTGCTGCTCACGGCAGCGGGCTGGATTCCGGGCGTAATCGCCGCGCTGCTGCTCAACTACATGGCAGCCAACTAAAACACGCATCAGCGTCAACTGCAGACGAAACCTTCCAAACCGGAAGGTTTTTGTTTTCGGAATCGTGCTATCGTTGCCAGTGAGTCGAATCGACAGGTAGCAGAGGAAAAAAGCGATGATGAGGAAGCAGTTGATGCGTATGATACGCGGCGATTGGATCACCACCCAGAGCATCGGGCTAATCTTGTTGAGCGCTGCCGTGCTCATAGGCATTGCAGGCTATCGATCCGTGCACGCTGGCACATTCGACTTGGGTAAT
Organism: Aggregatilineales bacterium; assembly: GCA_038260485.1. Lineage (GTDB taxonomy): Bacteria > Chloroflexota > Anaerolineae > Aggregatilineales > Phototrophicaceae > Flexifilum. The sequence continues at coordinate 14,400 of JBBSNT010000042.1, forward strand.
TTTCTGGCGGATTATTACGCCAACGCCAGCACTGAACTGACGAGTATCGCCATCACCGTCCTGCTGATCGACACGCTCAACCGCCGGCGTGAAGCACACGTCTCGCGCTTGCATGAACTGGAGCAGTTGACGCGGCAGTTGGGCAGCGGAGTCAACGAAGTCGCTAAGCACGCCGCCGAAGAACTGCGCGCCGAAGGCTGGCTGACCGACGGCACGATGCAGGAGAGCGACTTGCGCGTCGCCAACCTTGAAGACGCTAAATTGTGGGAAGCTGACCTGCAAGGCGTCAATTTGCAGTGGGCGCGGCTCAAGCGTGCCAACCTTAACCGAACGGTGCTCGTCGGCGCGAACTTGATGCAGGCGAACCTACAAGCCGCCAAGCTCGCGGGCGCAGACTTACGTCAAGCGAATCTGGTCGAAGCCAAGCTCTACCGCGTCAACTTTCACGGCGCGCAGTTGAATCACGCCGACCTCACAGGCGCGCATCTCGAAGGCGCACGCTTCGAAGATGCCGACCTCAGCGATGCCATACTGACCAACGCCATGCTTGACGAACTGACGACCCTCCCCGATGGCGCGAAATGGGCTTCAGGCGTCGATCTCACCCGCTTCACGGATCCGAAGCATCCGAATTTCTGGCGTCTGACAACGGTCGAGCCGTTCGTGCTCGACAACGAGGACGAGGGCGACGAGTAAATCCTAGCGCCGCCTAGCATAATTCAAGCAGAGCATACGCATCAAAAATATCGAGATCGCTATCACGACCCACTGCCGCTTCCCTCACATTTGCACGGCAGCCTGCTTGAGCAGGCTTGGCTTTCGTAGCCGGAGGTTTTGAACCTCTGGCTGCACGCGCCGAACACAATTAATCGAATCGGTCTTTGATTAATCTAACAGTGCTGCGGTAAAATCGCGCTCACTATTGATTCTGGAAATAGGGAGGTTTTTACCGTGACGATAGTAGTTTTTACACGCAGCACGCCCGATACCGCCGCGAAGGTCGAAGTTGACGCCAGCGGCAGCGTGACGTGGGGCGAAGCCGCGACCGTCGTGAACCCGTGGGACGAGTACGCGCTTGAAGAAGCGCTTTTGCAAGCGAAGGCGAGCGGCACGAAAGCCGTCGTCGTCGCCATTGGCGCGGACATGCACAACGAGTCGCTCAAGACCAGTTTAGCGATGGGCATCGACGAAGCCGTCCGCGTCTGGGATACGCCGCTCCAAAACGCGGACTCGCTCGCTTATGCGACCGCCGCCGCCGCCGCTGTAGAGAAAATTGGCGATGTTGATCTCGTCATCTGCGGCAAGGAAAGCATCGACGTCGGCACAGATCAGCACATCACCCAGATCGCGCGCAAGCTCGGCTGGACGATGCTCAGCTACGTCTCGAAAATTCTCGACATCAACCACGACACCCGGTCGATCACCGTCGAGCGCCTGCTCGAACAGGGCAAGCAGGTCGTCACCAGCCAACTGCCCGCCGTCATCAGCGTCATGAAGGACATCAACGAACCGCGCTATCCGTCATTCATCGGCATTCGCAAAGCGGCGAAAGCCGCGATCCCTGTATGGTCACTGGCGGATCTCGGCATCGACTCGCCCGCGCCGAAGACGCGCGTCGCTGCCTATCGCAATCTGCCCCCGCGCGACTCCAAATCTGAGCGCATCGAAGGCACGCCCGAAGAAATGGCTGCCAAACTCGTGGATCGTCTGCTAGAGGAGAAAGTGTTATGAGCGCCGTCTACACGTGGATCGAAACCTTCAACGGCAGCGCCGTCGCAGCAAGTTGGGAAGCACTGGCAGCAGGTCGCATGTTGGCAGATGCCTTTAGCGTGCCGCTGACCGCGCTCATCTTTGGCGAAGGCGCAGAAGCAGTCGCCACCGAAGCCGCCCACTACGGCGCGGATCAGGCACTCGTGTGCATCGACCCGACGCTGGACGCCATTCGTCTTGAGCCTTACGCCGCCCTGCTCACCAAGCTCGTGCAGGACGAGCAGCCCAAAGCAGTCGTCGCCGCTGCTACGAGTCGCGGGCGCGAATTGCTCGCCGCCTCTGCCGCTGATACCGACAGCCCTCTGCTCGGTGATGTGCTGGCGCTCTCGGTCGCTGGCGGCAAAATCAGCGCCGAACGCGCCGTTTATGCGGGCAAAGTCCTCAGCGATGCCGAAGTCGTCTCAGGCGATACTCAGTTCGTGACTGTCCGCGCGCGCGCCTTCAAACCCGCCGATCCGAACACCGGCGCGTCTGCCGAAATCACGACCGTCCAACCCGTCCTCAGCGAAGACCAGATCGCCACCAAAGTCGAGACGTTCGAAGCAGAAACCGGACAGGTCAACTTGACCGACGCCGCCATCATCATTTCCGGCGGGCGCGGCATGGCGAACAACCCGAAGGACGCTCCCGCCGACGCAGGCGACCCGTCCGTTTGGAAGGCGAAGGACGGCTTCCAGACGGTAATTCAGCCGCTCGCGGATGTACTTGGCGCGGCGGTCGGCGCAAGCCGTGCTGCCGTCGATGCAGGCTACATCCCCTACGCCCACCAAGTCGGGCAAACAGGCAAAGTCGTCTCGCCCGATTTGTACATCGCCTGCGGCATCTCCGGCGCGATCCAGCATCAAGCCGGTATGCGCACCAGCGGGATCATTGTCGCCATCAATAAAGACTCTGAAGCCCCTATCTTCAAGATGGCACGCTATGGCTTGGTCGGCGACCTCTATCAGATCGTCCCCGCGCTTACCGTCGAAGTCAAAAAGCGCTTGGGCAAGTAGCCCACATGATCAGCATCACCCGTAGGGGCGCAGCGTACTGCGCCCCTACCCTCGCTAGTTTTGCTACCGTCTCGTCGTGATATATCTTTATCAGTCAGCACGCCATTTGATGCTACGATGAAACTTATTGACGATGGGTATCCAATCCAAGTTAGCGAAAAGAGAACATGCGGAAAACCTACTTTCCCGGACTAAACACACTCAGGCTGTTTGCCGCACTCAGCGTTATACTTGGACATACTGTCAGCAGCGTCAGTTCCCTTCACCCCGGCACGTTATCGCCATTTGTGCTCAATTTCTTCATCATGAGCGGTTATGATGCGGTTTCGCTTTTTTTCGTCTTATCTGGATTTTTGATCACCTATCTGTTGTTGGTCGAACAGGCGGAAACACAAACAAATTTCTGTCAAGAACTTCTTCATCCGTCGCTCGCTTCGCATCTGGCCCGTATACTTCCTCGTGATCCTGCTCACCGTCGCAACGTCCCCCTTGCTCGTAATCCCCCCTGCGACTACTTTTCTAAGCCACTGACCGAAATTTATCCAACAGACGTAGGCGATTGGGGTGGTGCAGAGTGTTCTGTTGCTGCATCACTTCATCGACCGAGACTTGGAGTGTTGCCAGCGAACGGTGCAT
>JBBSNT010000043.1:0-17631 GCA_038260485.1 Aggregatilineales bacterium
AATTGAAACGACAATACTGGGGACGGCATATGTGGGTGCGGGGCTACTTTGCCGTCAGCACTGGGAATGTGACCGATGAGATTATCAAACAATACATCTAATCGCATAAAGACATGACTAGCGAGGGTGAAGGTAATTTCCAGATCGATGAGTGACCCGCTTCAGGCGACTTTCAGTCGCCCCCAATGCTTCCGCCTTTAGGCGGTAGTGGTTTACTTTTAACGCAAAAGGATAATTTGCATTGCCATCGATTATTTCCGTCAACAATATGTCGAAGACCTTCCGCACGTCGGACGGGGCGACCGTCAACGCGCTGGCGAACATCAACCTCGAAGTCGAAAAGGGTGAGTTCATTGCGCTGATCGGGCCGTCCGGCTGCGGCAAAAGCACGCTGCTGCGGATCGTCGCGGACTTGATCCAGCCGTCGGTGGGCGCGGTGACGGTCAACGGCAAGCCAGCGGAACAGGCGCGCAAAGACCGCGATTACGGCTTCGTCTTTCAAGCGCCCACGCTCTACGACTGGCGCACGGTCGGCAAGAACGTGCAGCTTCCGCTCGAAATCATGAAATATTCGAAGGCGGAGCGAGTGGCACGGGCGCGCCAGATGCTGGAGTTGGTCGAACTGGGCGACTTCGAGAATAAGTACCCTTGGCAATTATCCGGCGGGATGCAGCAGCGCGTCAGTATCGCGCGGGCGCTGGCGTTCGAGCCGCAAATTCTGCTGATGGATGAGCCGTTCGGCGCGCTCGACGAAATGACGCGCGAACGCATGAACAACGAACTGCTGCGCATCTGGAGCGCGATCCCTGACATGACGGTGATCTTCGTGACCCACAGTATCAGCGAGGCGGTCTATCTGTCGTCGCGGGTGGTGGTGCTGTCGGCGCGTCCGGGACAAATCGGCGAGATCATCGACATCGATCTGCCGCGCCCACGCGGGTCAGAGACGCGCGACCTTGACCAATTCTTCCAGCTGATGAACCGCGTCCGCCACGCGCTGCACGAAGGGGTCGGCGCGTGACCGACACGCTGAAGCTCGACCAGCACCAAGCCAGCGATGTCGAGGCGTCGTCGGACGCGATTTATGCCGAAGCCGCCGACGAAGTGTTCGACAACCGCACGCTTGGACGCGATTTGCTGGCGCTGGCGGCACTGTTCTTCGTGATCGTGACCTATCATCTGCAAAGCCCGCTGATGATCTATGGGACGCAGTTCGGCAGCGCCTTCCGCAACGCGACGCTGCAACCCGCGATTGCCGTCGGGCTGATCGTGTGCGCGGGGGTGCTGATTTACGCGAATCGTGAGGCGCTGCGGCAATCGGCAGCGCGCCGACACCCCCTGCAATTGGGGAGCGCGGTCGTGTTGAGCGCGTATACACTTATGGTAGCGCTGGCGATCCTGTTGAGTTTCAACCTGCTTGGCGCGCTGGTCGGGTCACCGCAGGAGATTTTCACGACGCGGCTGACCGACGAGACGCCGACCGCGCTGCTCAATCAAGCGCTGTCGCTGGCGACGGTCTGCGAGTATCTGGCGCTGGTGAGCGTGGTGATCCTGTGGCAGCCTTGGGCGCGGATCGCGGTCTATCAGCGCAGCTTACGCAAGCAGGGCGCGGCGCTGGTGATCGGCGCGCTGGTGCTGGTGCTGTGGGAAGTGCTGATCAACGTCTTTCAGATTGAGCAGTTTTTGCTGCCGCGACCAAGCGTGATCGGCGCGACGCTGATCGAGACCTATCCTAAGCTGATTTCCGCGGGCTGGAATACGTTCCAGAACGCTTTCTGGGGTTTCATGTTGGGCTGTGGGGCGGGCATCTTGACGGGCATCGTCTCGTCGAGGTTCATCACCTTCAGCAAGGCGCTGCTGCCAGTCGCGATTGCCATCAACGCGATCCCGATCATCGCGCTCGCGCCGATCTTCAACAACTGGTTCGGCGCGTTGAACCCGTTTTCGAAGATCGCTATTGTCGCGGTGATGGTCTACTTTCCGGCGATGATCAGCACGGTGCGCGGCTTAACGTCGGTCGATGCGCTCTCGCTGGAGTTGATGAAGTCCTACGCCGCGCGCCCGATGGACGTGTTTCGCAAACTGCGCCTGCCCAGTGCGCTGCCGTTCATCTTTTCGGCGCTCAAGGTCGGCACGACGCTGGCGATGATCGGCGCGATTGTCAGTGAATACTTCGGCGGATCGACAGCCGGACTCGGCTTTCGCATCCGCGACGACGCCGGACTGTTCAAGTACCCAGAGGCATGGTCAGCGATCTTCGTCGCGGCGCTGTTCGGCATTCTGTTCTACCTCGTGGTTTCAACCGTAGAACGAGTCCTGCTATCATGGCACGTCTCGTTCCGCGAGAAATAAGTTCAGAGCAGTGCTGAGTGCTCAGCACTCAGTACTTCATTTATTCGTTTGACAAGGAGGCTGTATGCGTAAGGTTACGGTTCTTGTACTGGCTTTGCTGCTGCTGACGTTGGTTTCCATCGTCGGGGCGCAAGAGTTGACCCCCGTGAGCGTCGTGCTCAAGTGGGTGCCGCAGGCGCAGTTCGCGGGCTACTACGCGGCGGATGCGCTTGGTTATTACGAAGACGAAGGCTTGGACGTGACGATTGTCCCGGCAGGCACGGACATCAATCCGCAGCAGTTGGTCGCGTCGGGTGACGCCGAATTCGGCACGGATTGGCTGGCGAACCTGCTGGCGACCCGCGAAACCGGACAAGACGTGATCAGTATCGCGCAGATTTACCAGCGCAGTGGGATGCGTCAACTGACGTGGGCGGACAGCGGTTTGACCACGTTCCCCGACCTCGCGGGCAAGGTCGTGGGCGTGTGGTGCTGCGGGAATCAGTTCCCGACTTATGCGGCGCTGACCAAAGCCGGACTCGATCCGGAAAATCCCGATGACGTGATCATCGCTCAGCAGGCATTCGATATGAACGCCTTCCTGAACCGCGAAATCGACGCCGCTTCTGCCATGACCTACAACGAATTGGCGCAGGTTCTGGAAACTGTCGGTGAAGACGGGACGTTCCCGGTCTACACGATGGACGACCTGAACGTGCTCGACTTCAACGACTACGGCACGGCGATGCTCGAAGACCTCGTCTTTGCCAATGCTGATTGGCTGGCTCAAGAAGGCAACGAAGAAATCGCAATCAAGTTCCTGCGCGCGACCTTCCGGGGCTGGATCGAATGCCGCGATAATCCCGATGCCTGCGTCGGCTTCGTGCTTGAAGCCGGTCCGACGCTCGGTGAGGGACATCAGGCTTGGCAGGTGAACGAAGTCAACAAGCTGGTTTGGCCGTCGCCGGATGGTATCGGCATCACCGACGCTGACGCCTTCGACACCTCCGTAGGGATCGCGCTGGACTACGGCATCATCTCGACCGCTGCCGAAGGTGAAGGCGTGACCTATCGCAACGACTTGGCACAGGCGGCGCTCGACAGCCTGCAAGCCGACATGCCCGACCTCGACGTGACCGGTGCGGATTACGTCGCGCCGACGGTGGAAATTACCCCCAACGGCGAATAAGCCTGAGCAGCAGCAAGTGAAACGAAAAGAGCGTCCCAATTTGGGGCGCTCTTTTCGTTCTGGTAAGAAATTGACTCTATCCCGCCTCTAGTTGATACGATATATCAATACGAGGGTGAATAATGAGGTTCGATGTGATGATTGTGGGGGGAAGCAGCGCAGGCTTGAGCGCCGCGCTGGTGCTAGGGCGGGCGCGGCGCAGCGTGCTCGTGTTTGATGATGGCAAGCCGTGTAATCGTTTCTCGCACGCCTCGCACGGGTTCATGACGCGGGATGGGTCTCGACCGGATGACCTGCTTCAAATCGCGCGCGAGCAGTTAACGCCCTATGACACTGTAACGCTGCAACGGTCTACGGTCATACGAGTGACGCAGAGCGATAGCGGTTTTCGTGTCGAAACGGACGCCGGTCAGGTTCACACGGCGCGTAAACTCTTGCTGGCAACGGGAGTCTCGGACACGCTGCCCGCGATTGAGGGGATCGAGCGGTTCTGGGGTACAAGCGTGTTTCACTGCCCCTACTGCGACGGCTGGGAAGTGCGCGATCAAGCGATCGTCGTCTACAACGACAGCGAGACGGCGTTTCATCAGGTGATGCTGCTGCACCCGTGGACGCATAAGCTGACGCTGTGTACGGGCGGCACGAACAAGCTCACGAGCGAAGAACGGGCGCGGATAGCGAAAAACGGCATTCGCATCATCGACACGCCGGTGACGCGGGTCGAAGGCAGCGATGGAAAGATTGAACGGGTCGTCTTGGCAGACGACAGCCGTGTCGAATGCGTGACGATCTTCGTTCACGTGGTTGTGGGTCAGCGGACGTCATTTCCTCACGATCTGGGGTGTGCCTTTACGGAACAGGGCTTGGTGCAGGTGGACGTGTTCGCGCAGACAAGCGTAGCGGGCGTTTACGCAGCGGGCGACATGGCGACTCCCATGCGCAGCGTCGCGATTGCGGTGGCGCAGGGCGCGACGGCGGCATTCGGCATCAATCACGCGCTGGCTGGTGAAGATTTCTAAAGGCGGACGCTAAGACACGATTTCGCGATGACTTGGGTTGGATCAAGGGGCGACCGCCCTATTTGACCGCGAATTGGGCGATGCCGCGCTTGCCGTTGGTGCGCCAATGGGGATCGTGGAGAGTGAGGCGATCCGCCTGCCCCGGTGCTAAACCGACGATAGGATCGCTCTTGAGGGTGCGCAGCGCCAGCAGCGGCGCGGGCGAGAGTCCACGTTCAAACCTCGTCGTCGATCAAGTAGTGGGCGATCAAGCGGGCGCTGTGGAGCAGGCTGTCTCGGTGGGTGCGCTCGTAAGCGTGCGACGATTCGACGCCCGGTCCGATCAAGCCGACGCGAGCGTCACCGCCGGAGCGCCAGTAAGCTGTGCCATCGGAACTATAAAAGACGTAGATGTCGGTCTTGTAGGGGATGTCGTTGGCGGCGGCGATGCGGCGCAGCTTGTCGTTCATGGCGAAATGATAGGGTCCGCCGCCGTCTTTGATGCAGATCGAGACGTTGTATTCGTCGGAATTCTGCCCCTCACCGATGGCTGCCATGTCGATGGTCAGCAGTTCCGCGAGATTATCGGGTAATCCGGCAGCGCCACCATGCCCGACTTCCTCATAGTTGGCGATCAGGATGGTCGTGTCCTGCGCGGGTGACACGCTCGCTTCGACCAGCGCGAGCATTGCCCCGTAGATGGCGGCGACTCCGGCTTTGTCGTCGAGATGGCGCGAACGAATGAAGCCAGTATCGGTCACTTCGACGCGCGGGTCGAAAAAGACGAAATCGCCCACTTCGATGCCGAGCGCGCGGGTATCGGCGGCGCTGAAAGTGCGAGCGTCGATCCGGACTTCCATCAAATCGCCGGTGCGTTCGGCGGTGCGCAAATTAGCGTTGACGTGGGTGCTGGGGTTGGTCGGCAGGATCGTGCCACGATAACGGCGGTCGTCGTGGGTGCGGATGGTCACGCCCTCAAATTCGATGGCGTTCCACATATAGCCGCCCAACTGCGTCAGCTTGAGGCGACCGCTCGACTTGATCTCTTTGACCATCGCGCCGAGCGTATCGACGTGGGCGGTCAGGGCGCGCGGGGCGCTGCTGGACGCGCCGTGCCATGTCGCCAGCAGCGCGCCTTTGCTCGTGGTCTAACCGGTCTGTTTCGGTATCGCGCTGACGGGTTGGCGGAGGTTTTCGAGGCCCTCGGGGGTGTCGCGGGTGGGACTGGGTGTTTTGAGCACGCCGACGAGAAAATCGACGGTGGCGTCAAGGTTGATGGTGAGTTCAGGCATCCGTAAACGTCTCCGACAAAAGCATCCATAAAGCGTATTTGATTATAAGCAGGGCGACGGGTTTAAGCCCTCTGCTATGAATGGCGAAATGTTTCTTGTTAGCAGTGTAACTTTAACGCTTTGCGTCTGACTTTCAACTATACAGAATAGACAGGATTAGGCGGAGCGAGTATAGTTGCGGCGTTTTCGCCTAGTTGGAGGGCTGATGCTCAGCCTTATGCGCCGCCGCTTACCTGACCTGCTGATCATTGTGCTGTTGTTCGTGCTGCCCCTGTTGATGTTCTGGGGGCAGACTGTCGGCGGCAAGACGCTGATTCCGGCGGACAACCTCTACCAGTATCAGCCGTATGCCGCCTACCGCGATCAAGTGGGTGCGCCGGAAATTCCGCAAAACGACCTCGTCAGCGACCTCGTGCTGCAAAACTTCCAATTCAAGACCTTCATCCGCCACAGTATCGCGCAGGGCGAGCTTCCGCTCTGGAATCCGCATCAGTTCAGCGGGATCGCCTTTTTCGCGGCGGGGCAGCAATCGCTGCTCTACCCCTTCAGTGTGATCTATTACCTGCTGCCGCTGGCATCGGCGTATGGCTGGTTCATGGTCAGCCAGTTGTGGCTGGCGGGCATTTTCACGTTCCTGCTGATGCGCGGACTCGGCATCGGACGATCCGGCGGCGCGGTGGCGAGCGTCACTTACCAGTTGAGCGCCTTCTTCGTAATCAGCGCGGTCTTTCCGATGATCGTGGCGGCGGCGGTCTGGCTGCCACTGATTCTGCTGATGATCGAGTTTGTGATCACGCAGCGGCGGGCGCTGCGCGGGCTGCCCGCGAGCGTGCCCTACATCGCGGTCGGCGCGCTGGCGCTCGGCTGCTGCGTGCTGGCGGGTCACGTCGAGATCACCTACTACACGCTGATCGTGGCGGGGTATTACACCGTCGCAAGATTGGCGTGGATGTGGTGGCGGGGACGGCAAGAACGGACGGGTTTTCAACCCGCCCCTACACCGGATGTTGAGGCGGCGAGGGCGCAGCACGCTGCGCCCCTACGCTACGTGATCATGCGCGGGGCGATGGTCGCGGCGATGCTGGCGCTCGGCGTGGGCTTGGGCGCGGTGCAGTTCATCCCGACCTTCGAGGCGGCGCAGGATAATTTCCGATCCGAGTCGGCGTCGTATGGGGATGTGGTCGGCTGGGCGCACCCCACGCGCGACCTGATCCAGTTCATGATGCCGAACTTCTACGGCAGTCCCGCGCAGCATGATTATTTTGACGTGTTCAGCGGGCAAACCGTTTCGCTGACCGACACGACCGTCGTCAACGCGACCGACGAACACAACCGCATCACCAACACCAATTGGGGTATCAAGAACTACGTCGAGGGCGCGCTCTACGTCGGGATTCTGCCGCTGGCGCTGGCGTTTTACGGCTTGATCAAGCGGCGGACGGCGCATCAGGTGATTCTGGCGCTGCTGGCGGTGTTCGCGTTGACGCTGATGTTCGGCTTGCCGACTTACGCCCTGTTCTACTACACGCTGCCGGGATTCGATCAACTGCATTCGCCCTTTCGCTGGGTCTTTCCGCTGACGCTCTGCGTCGCGGTGTTGGCGGGCTTCGGCATGGATGCCCTCGAAAAGGACGCGGGGAAATGGGCGCGGCGCTTCGGCGTCGGGCTGATTGCCGTCGGCGGATTGGCGCTGATCGGTATCGTGCTGGCGCGGCTGTTCTATCCGCAGGTCGCGCCGTTGATTGAACGCGCCTTTACATCACTGGCGGGCGCGACGGGCGCTTTCAGCGATGCGCGCATGTTCTTCAGTGTCGAGGCGGTCAACATCGCCATCTTCAGCGGGGTGACGGTGCTGGCGGGAATCATCTTCCTTATGCGCTCTGTAGGGGCGACGCATACCTCGCCCCTACGCGGCTGGTCATTCGCTGCGGCGATTTTGATCGCCGCCGACCTGATGATCGCGTCGGGGGGATTTAATCCGGCGGTTGATCCGGTGCTGCTCGATTTCACGCCACCGGCGATCACGTGGCTGCAAAATCAGCCGGGCGAGTGGCGCTACACGACCTACGAAGACCCGGTCACGTCGCCGCACTTGATCAACGCCAATATGACGATGCAGTTCGGCTTGGACGACGTGCGCGGCTATGAGAGCATCATCCCCAAAGGCTACGTTGATTTGATGGGGCGGATCGCGCCGCAGGTGCAGCTTCAGTACAACCGGATCGCGCCGATCTACACCAACTACGGCGACGGGTTTGATCCGCAGATGGCGCTCGAATCGCCGCTGCTCGACCTGCTCAACGTGCGCTACGTGATCAGCGGGACGGCGACAACGATTGATCTGCCCGATTACAGCCTCGCCTATGAAGATGAAGCGGTGCGCATCTGGGAGAACGCGGGCTGGATGCCGCGCGCCTATTTGATCCCGGCTGAACGGGCTGACGCACCGATCCTGCCGCCGGAATACACGCCTGCGACGATCACGAGCGACAGCGGGCGCGAACTGACTTTCGCCGTTCACATCGACCAGCGCTCGATGCTGATCGTCAGCCAGAATTATGCTGACGGTTGGCGCGCTTACTCGCGCGCGCCGGACGCGGGCGAGGACGAGGAAACGCAGCTTACGGTCATGCCCGCGCAGGGCGGCTTGCAGGGGATTTATCTGCCCGCCGCTGGCGATTGGACGGTGCGGCTGGTCTACAGCCCGCAGAGCGTACAGGTCGGCGGGTTCGCCTCGTTCATCAGCGCCGTGCTGATCGTGCTGATGGTCGGCATTTGGCTGTGGCGGCTGTTCGTCGGCGCGGGCGAGAGCGCCAGCACGACCATGCGCGTCGCCCGCAACAGTATCGCGCCGATCATCCTGAATTTGTTCAATCGCGGCATCGATTTCGCCTTCGCGCTGGTGATGCTGCGCGTCCTCGGTCCGACCGATTCGGGCTGGTACTTCTACGCGGGCATCATCTTCGTCTGGTTCGACATTTTCACGAACTTCGGGCTGAACCTCTACCTGACCCGCGAAGTCGCGCGCGACCGCTCGAAGGCGGCGCACATCTTCTTCAACACCAGCGCGATGCGCATCGGCTTGGCGATTCTGGGCGTGCCGCTGCTGCTCGGCTTTCTGGGGCTGCGTCAGGCGACGATCAACCCGCCGATCAACGACGCGGCGCTGATCGCTATTCTGGTGCTGTACATCGGCTTGCTGCCCAACAGCCTCAGCACCGGATTGACGGCGGTTTACTACGCCTTCGAGCGCGCCGAAGTTCCGGCGGCGGTCGCGACCGTCGCCACCATCAACAAGGCGATCTTCGGTGTGATCGTCTTGATTGGCGGCTACGGGATCATTGGGCTGGCGGCGGTCAGCATCATCACCAACGTGCTGACGCTGGCGCTGCTCGGCTGGAACGCCCGCTCGATGCTTCGCCGTTCGTCTCCCTCTCTCCCTATGGAGAGGGGAAAGCTGAGCCGAAGGTTCAGCCGGGGTGAGGTTGCCCGAACGCGCATTCTCGACCTGCCGCTGATCCGGTCGATGGCGGGCGAAAGCTGGTTCTTGATGCTGAACCACTTCCTCGCCACCATCTTCTTTCAGATTGATGTGGTGATCATCGAGGCGGATCACGGGGCGAAGATGGTCGGGCAGTATTCCGTCGCCTACAAGTGGCTGCAAGCGATCAACATCATCCCGTCGTTCTTCACCCAAGCGCTGCTTCCCGTGATGTCACGGCAGGCGCACGACGACCGCGAAGGACTGAAGCGCAACTATATCCTCGCCATCAAGCTGCTGGTCAGCGTCGCGCTGCCAGTGGCGGTCTTCTTCACGTTTTCGTCGGAATTTTTGGCGGGGGTCTTGGGCGGCGCTCAGTTCCTGCCGGATGGCGCGATTGCTACTCAGTTGATGATCTGGAGTATTCCGATTGGCTGGATGAACAGCCTGACGCAGTACGTCTTGATTGCGCTCGATTTGCAGCGGCGGATTACGCGGGCATTCGTAGTGGCGGTGACGTTCAACATCGTCACCAACGCCCTCTTGATTCCGCAGTATGGATACCGTGCAGCGGCGCTGACGACGATTGCTTCAGAGGCGGTGCTGCTGGTGCCGTTCGCGCGGCTGCTGCATCAAGCGTTGGGGTCGATTCCTTGGTGGTCGATGATCTGGCGACCACTGGCGGCGGCGGCGGTCATGCTCGCCGTGCTGATGGTCGGTTGGACTATTCAGGCGGTGCTGGCGCTGGTCATCGCCAGCGCGCTGTACGTCGTCGTGCTGGTGGCACTGCGCCCGTTCACGAGCGATGAGATCGCCCGCTTGCTGCCGCTGCTGCCCGCCCCGCTGCGGCGTGCATTTGTGTAAGGCATCAAAGCTTTCAGCGTTAGTTTTCCCTAAAACGATAAAGCTCTATTTGCGCCGTCGTGCGGCTATTCGCTGCCTTCGTAGCGATTTTGGCGCTCTGAGGTGCGCGCCTGTTCGGCTTCGACCACCTTGAATTCCTCGTCTTTGATGACGCGGCGGACGTAGGGATTTGCGATCACGGGCATACGCAGGGTTTCGCCGTTGTTTTCGAGATTAAAGACGAAAACCGTCACCAAGCGTGTACCAGCGTGCCAGTAGTGTTCCTCGTAGCAGGTATCCTGCGCTACCCAGTGATTCTGCATCGCTGTCAGCAGCGCATCGCCCCCGGCGAATTTCTCCGAGGTGTCGCACCAGTGGCGGGAGAAATCGGGGTACTGCGAGTGCAGGTTTGAACTATCCTGAATCATATTGTCGTAGCTTCCTTAGACAAATTTACGTGTACGATGATCCTATTATAACGGCTTTTTATTAAAAGAGAGTGAAATCCGCCCCCGCTAAGTTGGGGGGTTGTCCTCCTTCTATAGCGATGTGCGCCCCACCGAAGCATGACAGGCATCACTGTACGATGTCCAAAAAGGCTGTCACGCATCACTCCGTGCAAACTCTGGTGCCTTTCCGTGCTTACGATATTCACGGGTCTAGAACTCCGCTCCTATAAACTTATTTACGTAAAAGTGATTAGCCGCTAAGGTAACGTTTAGCTTGTGTCCTTAGAGTTGTAGCATCTCGCAGGGGGAAGCACAGGAGTGTACATGGCGCGCATCATCATCATCGGCAGCGGCTTCGGGGGGCTAGGCGCTGCGATACGCCTTGCCGCACGCGGGCATGAGGTCGAAATTTACGAGAAGCGGGACAAAATCGGCGGGCGGGCTTACGTCTACGAACAGGACGGCTTCAAGTTCGATGGCGGTCCGACCGTGATCACCGCGCCATTTATGTTTGACGATCTGTTCGCGGCGGCAGGACGCAAACGTGAGGATTACGTGAGCTTTCAGCCGCTTAATCCGTTCTATCGCATCTTCAACAGCGAACAGCGCAGTTTCGACTACAACGGCGACGAAGCCTTTATCCTCGACCAGATTCGCCAATGGAATGCCGAAGGCGTTGAAGGCTACAACGATGCCGAAGGCTATAGCCGCTTCATGGCGACGACCAAAGCGATCTTCCAGAAGGGCTTTGTCGAATTGGCGGACAAGCCATTTTTGCACGTCACGGATATGCTGAAAGTCGCGCCTGATCTGATCAAGATGCAGTCGTACTTGAGCGTTTACAACTACGTGTCGCAGTTCGTCAAAGACGAGTTCTTGCGGCGGGTGTTCTCGTTTCACCCGCTGCTGATCGGTGGCAATCCGTTCGACGCGCCGTCGATTTACGCGATGATCCACTACCTTGAACGCGAGTGGGGCATTCATTACGCGCTGGGCGGCACGGGCGCGCTGGTCGCGGCGCTGGGCAAGCTGTTCACGGAACTGGGCGGCAAAATTCACCTGAACGCGGACATCGAGGAAATCCTCGTTAGCGAAGCCAAGCGCGACCGCGTGACGGGCATTCGCCTGAGCGATGGCACGATCCACCATGCCGATCAGGTCGTCTCGAACGCCGACGTCGCCTTCACCTATCGCAGCCTGATTCCTGAGCAGTATCGGCGTAAGAATACTAACAAGCGCATCGAGAAGATGAAATACAGCATGTCGCTGGTGGTGATCTACTTCGGGACGAAGCGGCGCTATCTCGACAGCGGGCTGGCGCATCACAACATCATCCTGAGCGAACGGTATCGCGGGCTGCTGGACGACATTTTCAACCGCGAGCTGCTGTCGGACGAGTTCTCGCTTTACCTGCACATGCCCACGATTACCGATTCGTCGATTGCGCCGGAAGGCTGCGAGAATTTCTACGTGCTCGCGCCCGTGCCGCATTTGGGTTCAGGGACGGACTGGAAACACGCAGCCAAACCGTACCGTGACAAGATTATGCACTTTCTCGAAGCGAACTACCTGCCCGATTTGCAGGCGAACATCGTCAGCGAGCATATGGTTGACCCGCTGCACTTCCAGAACACGCTCAACAGCTATCTGGGGTCGGCGTTTTCGGTGCAGCCAATCCTGACGCAGTCGGCGTGGTTTCGCCCGCACAATCAATCCGAAGATTTCGAGAACCTGTACTTCGTCGGCGCGGGGACGCACCCCGGCGCGGGACTGCCCGGTGTGCTGTCCTCGTCGATCATCGTCGAGAATTTGATCGGCGGCAGCACTTCAGCATCTTATCCGGTTGGCGCGATGAAAATGGCGGCGCAATGAGCTTACAACTGCAACAACCATCGACGTGGGAAAGCACGCTGCTCGATTGGGCGTATCTGCCGCTCGACAAGCCGCATCAGCCGACGG
The DNA here is from genome assembly GCA_038260485.1 of Aggregatilineales bacterium. GTDB lineage: Bacteria > Chloroflexota > Anaerolineae > Aggregatilineales > Phototrophicaceae > Flexifilum. Next base: position 12,543 of record JBBSNT010000043.1, read on the forward strand.
AGCGCATCAAAGAAGACTGTGAGGTATTGGAAGCCGCCTATCAACTGTGCCATGACGTGACGCGCTTTCACAGCCGGACGTTTTTTGTCGCATCGGCGCTGCTGCCGCCTGCCAACCGCCGCGCCGTGCGCGCATTGTATGCCTTCTGCCGCGTCAGTGATGATCTGGTCGATAAGCCGTCATGGATAGATGACGATACAGCCGAAAATGACTGGCAGTTGAACGCGCTCGACGACCGCCGTTTGGCGCTGACGAGATGGCGGGCGCTGGCACTGGATGCGCGTCCGCCGCTGGACGAGCCGGTCGCGCTGGCGTGGGCGGATACACGGGCGCGCTATCACATCCCCGACGGCTACGCCGAACAATTGATCGACGGCGTGGCGCGCGACCTCCAGCAGACCCGCTACGAGACCTTCGACGATCTCGCCGCCTATGCTTACGGTGTTGCCTCGACGGTCGGCTTGATGGCGATGCACATCATCGGCTTCACGGGCGAGGAAGCGATCCCGTTTGCGGTCAAGCTGGGCGTTGCCTTGCAGGTGACCAACATCCTGCGCGACGTGGCTGAAGATTGGGCGAATGGTCGGCTCTACCTGCCGCTCGACGAACTCGACGCCTTTGGCTTGAGCGCGGACGACATCGCGCGCGGGGTCGCCGATGGGCAGGTCGATGATCGCTGGCGGGCGTTCATGCGCTTCCAGATCGAGCGGACGCGACGGCTCTACGACGAGGCGCTGCCGGGAATCGGGATGCTGAACAGCGACGGGCGCTTCGCGATTACTGCCGCCGCTGACCTCTACCGCGCGATCCTGAGCGACATTGAGGCGCACGACTACGACGTATTCACGCGGCGGGCGCATATCGGCAAGCTGGGCAAGATCGCGCGGTTGCCGCGCATCTGGTGGCAGAGTCGGGCGGTTTAGGCATCAGCACCACTGCGGAAAGAAAAGACAACGATTCAACGCAAAGGCGGGCGTTAAAGCGATTTGTTATACTTGAGTAAAGTATCGTTCGAGTCGGAAGATATGACGATGAGCGAAGCGATAGCAAACTACGACCAAATCGTGCTGGTAGGCAAGAACGCCAAGCGCGCTGACGCCTAATTGACCCGTCCATCATTCAAGCTCATTATCGGAATCAGGGACAAGTTTAGCGGGAGTGTCATTTATGAATACGGTTGAAAACGTTACAAAACACGTTATTGATCATCGCCTGCCCGATTCGCTGGAGATCGGGACGGGGACGTGGCAGTGGGGCGATACGCTAGTGTGGGGCTATGGCGGCGACTACAGCGACGCCGACGTGCAGCAAGCCTTCACCGCCGCGCTCGACGCGGGGATTACGCTGTTCGACACGGCAGAGTTTTACGGCTGGGGCAAATCGGAAAAGCTGCTCGGTCAGTTCATCCGTGAGAGCGGGGCGGACGTGCTGGTCGCGACCAAGTTCCTACCCTTTCCTTGGCGGCTGTTCAAGCGACAGTTGATCAGCGCGCTGCGCGGCAGCCTGAAACGACTGGGCATGAACAGCGTCGATCTGTATCAGATTCACTTCCCGATGCCGCCGATTCCGGTGGAGACGTGGGCGCAAGCGTTGGCGGATGCCATCGACATGGGGCTGACGCACGCGGTCGGCGTTTCGAACTACACCCGCGCCCAGATGATCCGCAGCCATGCGATTTTGGGCGCGCGCGGCTATCCGCTGGCGTCGAATCAAGTCGAGTACAGCCTGATTCAGCGCAGAATCGAGCGCAACGGGACGCTGGAATCGGCTCAGGAGCGTGGGATCAAGATCATCGCCTACAGCCCGCTCGGTAAGGGCTTGCTGACGGGCAAGTACACAGTCGAGAATCCGCCACCGGGCAACCGATCTTTCGGGGCGCGCGGCGTGCTGCCCAAGCTGCCGCCGCTGATCGCCCTGCTGCGCGAGATCGGTGACGCCCATGACGGGAAGTCTCCCGCACAGGTGGCGACGAACTGGGCGATTTGCAAAGGGACGCTGCCGATCCCCGGCGCGAAGAATGCCAAGCAAGCGGCGTCGAACGCGGGCGCGGCAGGGTGGCGGCTGAGCAGCGACGAGGTCGCGCGGCTGGACGAGGTGAGCGCGGGAATTCAGTTGTAGGCGAGGCAGGTAAAGCGAAGATTGAACCCCCAAGTCGCCAAGCGGGGCAAAGCATAAGGTGATTTGCGCTGTCGTGAGGCGGTTGTGTCGAGTACAATCACGGAGCTTATTTCGAGCAGTTTGACACCCGGAGGGTGTTGACGATGGATTTGACTGAACTGATTAAAACGGTCGGTTACGTCGGGGTCTTCGCGGTGATCTTCGCGGAATCCGGCTTGCTGATCGGCTTCTTCCTACCGGGTGACAGCCTGCTGTTCACGGCGGGATTTTTAGCCTCACAGGGCTACTTCTCGCTGCCCGTGCTCTGCATCCTGTGTGCGATTGCTGCGATTGCGGGTGACAGCGTCGGCTATATGTTCGGGCGGCGAGTGGGACGGCGGCTGTTCATGCGCGACGACTCACGCTTGTTCAAGAAGCGGCATCTGGAACGCGCCGAAGCCTTTTACGCCGAACACGGCTCGAAAACGATTGTGCTGGCGCGCTTTATGCCAATTGTGCGGACGTTCGCGCCGATTGTTGCGGGCATCAGCGACATGCACTACAGCCGCTTTTTGACCTACAACATCATCGGCGGGCTGCTGTGGTCGGTGGGAGTGACAGTCGCGGGCTTTATTCTCGGCAGCGCAATTCCTGACGTGGACAAGTACCTGCTGCCGATCATCGTCGTGATCGTGGTCGTTTCGCTGCTGCCGAGTGTGATCCATTTGCTGCGCGAACGACGGTCATCGTCGCCCGCGTAGCGTTTTGTTGTGATGGTTCAGGGAGTCAAAACCTTATGACCCAACCTAAGCCTATTTTGATCGCCGGGGCGACCGGCGGCGTCGGTCGGCAGTTGGTCGGCAAGCTGATGTCGCAGGATCAAGCCGTGCGCGCTCTGGTGCGCGATGTCCCCAAGGCGATGGAAATCTTCGGTGAAGAAGAATGCCTGATGTTGGTCGAGGGCGACGCTCGCTCACCGATCACGCTCGCGCGGGCGCTGGTGGGCGTGCGCGCGGTGATCTGCACGATTGGGGCGAAAGCGCCGGTCGGTGAGAGCAGCCCGGAGAAGGTCGATTACGAGGGCGTGCGTAACCTTGTGCTGGCGGCGCGGAATGCCAGCGTGGGACGCTTCGTGCTGGTGTCGTCGATTGGCGTGACGCATCCTGAACACCCACTGAATAACTTCGGGCGTGTGCTCGATTGGAAGCTCAAAGGCGAAGAAGTCCTGCGGACGAGCGGACTGAATTACACGATCATTCGCCCCGGCGGGCTGACCGACGAGTCAGGCGGATCGACCGCTTTCAAGATCGGGCAGGGTGATAAGCTGAGCGGTGGGCGGATCAGCCGCAGCGACGTGGCGGAAATCTGCCTGCTGGCGCTGGGCGATATTTCGACCTATCACGCGACCTTCGAACTGATCGCCGACGAGGGCGAGCCGCCCAACGCGCGCGATTTGTTCGCCTCGCTCAAGACCGACCGCGAGTTAGGTGAGAATGCCTGACTGCGACGTCCTGATCGTCGGGGCGGGGCATAACGCGCTGGTCTGCGGCGGGTACTTGGCGCAGGCGGGCTACAAAGTCATCCTCTTAGAGCGCAGGCACAAAGCCGGGGGCGCGGTCGTCACCGAAGAAATTATCCCCGGCTTTCAGTTCGACCTCGGCGGGTCGGCGCACATCCTGATCAACCACACGCCGATTGTGCGCGATTTGCAACTGGAACAGTACGGGCTAGATTACCTCGATCTCGATCCGCTGCTGTTCGCGCCCTTCCCCGATGGCAAAAGCTTCACCGTCTACAAGAGCGTTGACCAAACCTGCGAGAGCATCGCCGCGATTTCGCCGCAAGATGCCGACAACTACCGCGCGTTCATCAAACGCTGGCAGCCGATGGCAGAGGGGATGGTCGGGGCGTTTTTGAGCGCGCCGACGCCGCTCAACCTGACGCGCTATCTGGTGTTCGGGCAGGGCTTGACCAGCAAGGGCGCGGAGCAGCTTCCCGAACTGCTCAAGGGCTATGGGCAGGTGCTGCGCGAGTCGTTCCGCGACCCCTACGTCCCCGCGCTGATCGGCTGGATGGCGGCGCAGTCCGGGCCGCCGCCCGCTGAACCGCTGTCCGCACCGTTCGCGCTCTGGCACCCGATGTATCACGTCAGCGGCATGAAGCGTCCGCGCGGTGGATCGGGGATGCTGACGCAGGCGCTCCAGAAGATGATCGAGGCGCACGGCGGGCAGGTGATCACGAGCGCGCCAGTGGAACGGCTGCTGGTCGAGCGCGGGCGCGTGATCGGCGCAGAGACGGAAGCCGGCGAGACGATCACCGCAGCGAAAGCCGTCGTCTCTGGCGCGCACATCTACACGACCCTGAAATTGCTCGGCGATGCCGCGCCCGCCGCAGCGCGCAAGAAAATCGAGCGCGCGCGCATCGGCAACGGCTTTGGCATGGTGATCCGCGCGGCGGTCAGCGAACTGCCGGATTACACGGCATCGCCCGGTGCGCCGCGTGATCACCATATCGCCATGCAGTTCATGTGTCCTGACCTCGACTATCTGGAACGGGCTTACGGCGATTATCTGGCGGGGCGACCGTCGGACAATCCGGCGGTGATCGCCATGACGTGGAGCGCCAGCGATCCGTCGCTTGCGCCCGCAGGCAAGCACATTTTGTATCTGTGGAGCCAGTATTTCCCCTACGAACTGGTGTCTGGCGAGTCGTGGGATGACGTTCAGCAGCGCGAAGCCGACAAAATCTGGGGCGTGCTGCGGCGTTACGCGCCCAACATGACGCCGGACAAGATCATTGGGCAGTTGATCGAGACGCCGCTCTATCTCGAACGCGAGTTGGGGCTGCATCGCGGCAACGTCATGCACCTCGAAATGTCGGTTAACCAGATGTTCCTGCTGCGTCCGGCGCTGTCGCTGAGCACCTATCGCGGACCGCTGCCGGGGCTGTACCTGACGGGCGCGAGTACGCATCCCGGCGGCGGGATCATGGG
>JBBSNT010000044.1:0-17605 GCA_038260485.1 Aggregatilineales bacterium
ACAGTGCTGCGCCCGACGCAATGCGATCTTGTACGCCTTGAGGCAGGGTCGCGACGACTTCGGGCGAGAACAGTTGCAGCGCTTCGATGCGCAGGTCGTCCAAGAAGGACGGGTCACGCTGAACCATGTAGGCGACTGCTTCTGGGCTGAGCCTGCCGAGCAGGTTCGGCGCGAATGACGCGCCCTGCCCACTATCGAACAGTCCATTGATGAAGTTGGTCGCGCTGGGGAAGAAGCGGAACAGGTCGTCGGCGGTGTCGAGTTCGACGCCGAGGAAGCCACCAATGGTTCCCCAGTCTGAATTGAGCGCTGGCGCGTTGGGGTCGGCGGGTTCAACGTCGGCGGCTTGGGTTGTGATGCCTGAGGCAGCAGACGGCTGTTCGCCGCTGGCAATCGCCCCTACCTGCGCGGCAGTGTCGGTGGGCAGCCCTGCGATCACGGCGTCGGGCACGAGTTGGAGCACATCCGGCGAGAGTTTGAGCAGGACTTCAGGGTCGAGATTTTGGAAGAAATTCGGCTCGCTGAGCAGGAAGTAGCGAATTGTGCCGGTCGATAAGCTGTTGAGCAGCCGAATTTCGTATCCGGCGAAGCGTTCCGGCACGTCACCGTTGATCTGGTTGAGCACGGTCGAGGGGCTGCCGCTGCCCAGTCCGACAATGTCCCCCGCGCTGGTCAGCTTTGCGCTGCTGAACTGCGGCTGGTTGGCGAGATTGTTCCAGACGGTATCGAGCGGCGGCGCGACGTCGGGCAGCGCTAGCACTTGATCCGAGAAGTTGTCGTAAACGGCAGACTGAAGCTCGCCCAAGAAGGTGGGATCGTGGTCGATGATGAACTGGATGGCTTCGGGGCTGATCTGGCGGATTAAGCCACCGACGCCACCGGGGATCGGGATCGACGGCGACCCTTCTGGCAGCGCCGATGGGTCGCTGAGCAGGATCAAGAAGTTGAAGAACTGTCCGGCGCTCAAGCTGGTCGCGCCGAACTGTCCGGCGAGGTTCTCAGGAAGCTGCATGTCGATCAGGTCGTCGGCGGTGTTGAGTTCCAACCCTGTCGCTACGCCAAGCAGACCAAACAGCGGCGGCAGTGCCGGACCTTCAGTGAGGGTCTGGGCAGACGTCGCTTCGACGGTCGCTTCAGGGGCAGGGGTGGGGTTGGCGTCAACGACGTCCGCACCGGTTTGATTGGCGGGCAGTTCGTCTGCCGTGCCGGAGATGCTGTAGGTCGCCAGCGGTAGGTCGTCGAAGCTGAAGCTGACCAACTGCGGCGGCTGAATCTTCCATGCTGCCGGAAGATCGACCGGAACGGGGTCGGTATTTTCGCCTGTGAGCGCGCGCGCCAGCGCCTTCGCCGCGAGTTGGTCGCGGGTGATGGCGTCCAAGTTGGCGATGTAGTCGTCGGGTAGGGCGGCGAACACGTCGTCCGGCATTGCCGCGAGCTGCTCGGCTTTGAAGTATTCGACCAGCGACGGCTCGATAGCGAGCATCTGCGTGATGACGTCGGGCGTCAGGTCGTCTGTTTGCCCAAGCGCGCCGACAATCTTGCCGGTTTCTTCGAACTGGTTGACAACCGCTCCGAGGCTGCGCGTCAGCGTCCGCATTTCACGGATGTCGCGCGCGTCCTTGAAGTGATCCATCTGCCAGCTTTCTGGCAGAGCGGGGGCGTCGGTCGGGATTTCAACGTTTTCGCCCTGAAGCTGCTCAACCGCACTCTGGTTCAGGGGGGCGCTGATTCCGGCTTTGGCTGAGGCAACCTGCCAAACTTCGGGCGTCAGTTGGAGCAGCAGGCTGGGCGCGTTGGTTTCGACGGACGCGGGTTGCGCGGTCGCTTCATCGCTGTCGCTAGGTAGGGATTGACCGCCGCTGACGGAAACGCTGGCGATCTGCGGTATGGTTTCGAGGGAGGGGACGATTTCCTGCTCGACAAGACGGCGCAGCGCGCTTTCTTGCCCGGCGGATTCCTGCACTTGCCCAGCGAGGTATTCCAGCAGCGTCTTAACGGTATCGTCAGGGAGGGCTTGCCAGACCTCAGGCGTGAGTTGGAAAAGGAAATTCGCGTCGTTTTCGGCGATGTAAATGAGGACGTCGGGCGTCATATCGCCGAGCAGCCGATCCGCAAATGCCTGCGCATCTTCGCCTTCAGGCGGGGCGACACGGCGAGTTGGCAGCCAAACCGCGTCGAGGGCGGCTGCGATTTTTCCGCTCAGCCGCGTTTGATTGACGCCGAAATTATTGCGGGCGGTGATGACCGCGCCGAAAGCACCCGTCGTGGTCGATTCGATGTTGACGATCTCATCCACGCCATCAAGCGCGTTTTCCATGCGTTTGGTGAGCACGTCCAAGACTTGATCGCTGGTCATGCCTGACGCTTGCGCGAGGATGATCGTCTGGGGGAATTCGACGGACGGGATTAATTCTTGTTTTAATTGGGTGACAGCGATGATGCCAGCTATCGAAACCAGCACGACCAGCACCAGCGTAACGGCACGGAAGCGCAGAGATAGCGAGGTTAATCGGCTGAAAAAAGACTTCATTGACAGACTCCTAGCGTAGTCGGTGCGACGGGTGCAACATGGTAAATGCCTAGATGTTAGGCGCAAACACCCCTAATTGTACTGGTAAATTTGCTGTAGAAAACATGAACTTGTGAGATTTATCACCAATTATAGAGAAGTGCTACAGAAGTGGAATGAGTGGCGCTTAGGAGAAGGCGATTCGTGCGCTTGAGGCGTGATTGGACGCGACCTCATTGCAGTCTGCTCTAGTTAATGTTTAAATGAGGGGGTGATATTGAGCGCAGACAAGGTCGCCAAGCGCCATTGTGCGGCAGTTATGTGAAAATGATGCGAATGTCCTCTGCTGTTTTGGAGGGGGAGGTTCGTTTGTGAGGAACACGTGCTTAACCTGCGATTTATTTTAACGATGTTGCGGCTCGCCATTAGGGGGCTGTTGGTGCGCTCCGATTGGACTTCTGCGCCTAGAGACAGGCAGGCGATGCGCTGGCACGGCGGCATAGCGATGAAGCGTGCCGATGGCTCACATCATCATTTGTGGACACAATTGATTGATCGACTTCCCAAAGATGAGAAGGGAATCGCCACTATCCATGCCACTTGACGCAAGCTTTCCTGAAGATTTAACCCGATTTCTCCCAGCCGCTTTGCAAGAGCGCTTGCCCGATTTCGCCGCCATTACCGATGCGTTGCAGCACTTGAACAGCCTTTACAAAGCGCTGACGTCGTTTCTGCCGCTGTATATCGCTGAAGGCGAAATTTGGCGCGCGCCGGATTATCGTTCGCTGCGGCAGGGAACGTTTATGTTCGCGGATGTGTCCGGCTTCACGGCGCTTTCGGAACGACTGGCGAACGCGAACAGCACTGACGGCGCGGAAATCCTGACGATCATCATGAACGACTACTTCGCCGAAATGCTGGAAATCGTGGCGAAGTCCGACGGGCAGTTGATGAAATTCGCGGGTGATGCGCTGCTGGTCTTTTTCCCCGTTTACGAGGATGGGCTTGCCGACCTGTATAAAGCTATTCGCGCGGGTTGGCGAATGCAGCGGGCGATCAAACGCTTCCAGCCGATCAGCGATCCGCGACTGGTTGCGCTGCTGGGCGGCGAACAGGCTTTTCAACTGACGATGTCGATTGGTATCGCACGCGGTGAACTGTTCGAAGCGCTGGTTGGCAATAACGTTCAGCGCGACCATTTGATTCAGGGTGAACTGCCGGGGCAGGCGATGGCGGCGGAAGGCGCGGGTGTGCGCGACGAGGTGATCGTCGATACTGCGCTGGCGGAACTGCTCAGGGATGGCTACGAATTTCAGCCGCTCGATGATCAGTTCGTGCAGGTGGTCGATAATCAGGGCAGCGCGCTTGACGATTACGAATTCGAGATGCCGCGCCGCCGCCGCCCTAAAACGACGACGATCTTTGATCTGTCGGCGTCCAGCCTTGTAGAGCACTTACGCTTGCAGCTTGAGCGCGTACATTCGGTCGCCTGTTACGTCGCGCCGTCGATCTTGAACGAGTTGATCCTGAGCAGCGATTATCACTTGCGCAGCGAGAACCGTTACACGACGACGCTGTTCATCTACGCGACGGGTTTCGCCGAAATGCTGCACGATGTGGGCGATGAGCATCTCGACGCGGTGGTCGATTTGATGCAGCGCTACTACAGCATGGTGCAGCGCGTGATCAGTTCGCGCGGCGGGACGCTCACCCGTACTGATCCGTATAATCTGGGCATCAAGCTGTTGGGCACGTTTGGCGCGCCGGTCGCCCATCCTGATGATCCGGATCGCGCGGTGGATGCCGCGTTGGAACTTAGTCATCAAGTGGGACAGTATAATGAACGGCTGCTGGAAGAACTGCCGCCGGAACTGCATCGCCATCCGTTCGTGACTCAGCGGATTGGTGTGACGCTGGGCGTGATCTTTGCGGGCGAAGTTGGGTGGAAGGCGCGGCGGGAATATACAGTGATGGGAGATGAGGTCAATCTCGCGGCGCGGCTGATGACGAAAGCAAAGCCGGGCGAGATTTTGATCGGTCCGCGTATTTATGCGCGGGTGCGTGACTCGTTCGAAACGGAAGCTGTCGAACCGCTGCACCTCAAGGGCAAGAGCCAGCCGGTCGAGGCACATCTGGTGCAGAATGTCGCACTGCCGACGATTAACATGAACTTCTCGTCGCAGATGCCGTTCATCGGTCACGACGTGTTCATGTTATCGCTGACGTACACGCTCAAGCAGGCGATGGGCAGACGGCGGCGGGCGGTCGCGCTGGTTGGCGACGCGGGTATTGGCAAGACGCGGATTGCTCAGCAGCTTGTGAAAGCCGCTGAGAGTTCGGCTTTTCAAGTCGCGTGGGCGACGTGTACATCCCGCAATGGGCGCAAAACGACGTGGGCAACGCTGATCGCGCAGTTGATCGGTGTTGAATTAGGGAAGCCAACCTCGGCAGCGCGCAAGCGAATAGGCGAATGCTTGCGCGAACTCAACCTGCTTGACCTAGAAGCGATGATTGATGACCTGCTGTTCGACTCGGCGACGTCTTCCGCGCCGGATCGCAGCATCTTCACGGTGGCGACGTCACGGATTGACGACGCGACCCAAACTGACTTGTTCGAGGCGGCACAGCGCTATATCGAGAGCAAGGGCGAAAGCAACACTAGCACAGGCTTCTACAAGAAATCTGCCCAGCGGGTGGCGCTGATGGAAGGCGTGGTTCGCTTCGTGAAAGCCTTTACTGAGGAGACGCCGACACTGCTGGTGATCGACGACTTGCATCGGGAGAACCGACAGGCGCTCGACGTGCTCAAGTACGTGCTTGAGTCGATCAAGCAGGCGAAACTGGTGATCGTCGTGACGTATGAACCGACAATCGAACTCGACCTCGATGCTCAAACGCTGACTGTGCCGGACTTGAATGAGGAAGAAACGGATCAAGTGGCGCTGGCGATTTTGCACAGCAGCGAACTTGGACCGGGTTTGAAAGCGCTGCTCTGGGAAAAAACGAGCGGACGACCGCTGTTTATCGAGGCACTGCTGCGAAAGCTGCTGCAATCGGGTTATATCGATCAGGCGCAAGGTTATGCCGAACTCCAGCCGGACGCCGAACTCGACATGCTGCCGGACGACGTGCGTGAACTGGTGATCAGTCGTGTGGACAGCTTCTCGCCGGAGACACAGGCGCTGCTGCGCGGCGCGGCGGTGCTTGCTGAGGACTTTACGCCGGAAGCGCTGCACCCACTGAGCGAGAGCGAAAATCCGCTTCAAGTGCGGGCGATCCTGACCGAGTTATGCAGGGCGCAGCTTCTCGAAAAGATCGATGACAACGTGTATCGTTTCCGGCACGGGCTGACGCAGCGCGTGATTTATGAGAGTCTTTCGCGGGCGCAGCGCTTGAAACTCCATCGTATCGCCGTACAATATTGGCGCGTGCACCGCGAGTTCACCTATCAACCGGTTGTGCTTGCTTATCATCTTATGAAATGCGGGCTGCTGCCGGAAGCGATTGAGATCGTGACGACTTCGGCGCAGAACGCAGAAGCGAACAACGATCTCGACCGCGCAATCGAACTCTATACGCACGCGCTGACCCTCTTTCCTGACGAGCACAGTATTCGGGTTGAGCTTGATCGGCTGGAGCAATCGCAGGCTGAACAGAACTAAAGTAGATCAATTTTGCATTGAGCAACACCGAAAGCCTTAAAAAGACGACTCAAAGATTGTAGACCATGAATTTGTCTAGTGATGAACACTTGGCGCGACAAGCTCAGGCAGGGGATAAGGAGGCGTTCTTCGCACTCTATCACCGCTATTTAGGCAAAGTCTATAATCGCGTCAAAAGCAAAATTCCGGATCAGGAAGCGGAAGACGTCACACAGGACGTATTTTTCGCGGTGTCGCGCTCCCTGAAAAGCTATAAACAGGAGGCACGGTTCAATACGTGGCTCTATACCATCGTCAACCGCCAGATTGCCGACTTTTATCGCCGGCGCGGGCGGCGTAGTAATCCGTCTGAAGTCGAGGTTGATCTGGAAAATGGTGAACGGGTGGCGTCCAGTTTCGACAGCAGCGATATTGACCGACGGATGTTGATCCAACGCACGCTGGACAGCCTGCCCGACCATTATCAGGAAATTATCTTAATGCGCTTCGCCGATGGATTGACTTTTAATGAGATTGCGCAGGAGCGCGATCAATCCCTTGAGGCGATTAAATCGCTGTATCGACGCGCTATTCAAGCAGCACGAATAGCCATGAATGAGGCTTAACGGATGAATGAACTCGATGACGAACTTGCTGTAGCAACGGATACGCTGCTCAAGCGTGGAGATTACCCTGCGCTTTCGGAAAACAACAGCGATCTTGGCGACGTCTTGCTTCAGCTTTACGGCGTGATCGAGCCGAATAAGCCGCTGAGTTCCAGCTTTGAGGCACGCTTGACGCGGTCGCTCGAAACTGAATGGGAGCGCGCTCACGCGCCGACGCTGCGTCTGCTCGACCGTCCTATTTTGCGTATCGCTGGGTTAGCGGCGGCGGTCGTGTTGGTGTTGGGGGCGGTGCTGGTGCTGAGCGTTCCGGATAGCAGTCAGCCGCTGCAAGGCATGGCGTTTGGCGTGAGCGATGGCGTGGCGCTGCTGGTGTTGGCGGGCGTGACTGTCGTCGCAGCCGTGTACAACCGGCGTAAGCGACACTAACTAATCCGCTCAATTTTCGCTCGATCCCCTGTTTGATCCGGTGGGTTTTAGTCGCCTGCCGCCTCGTTTGCCGAATAATGCCAGCAGCACGAGCAACCAGCCAAGCGCGCTGAGCAGCGCTCCAATGATCAAATGATCACGGTGTAGGGCACAAACCGCAGCGTGACGGTGTGCTGCCCCGCTGGCACGGCGACAGCGCTCACGGCGGTGTAGGCGGGCAGCGCCAGCGTCAGGATGGCATTCTCGGCTGTATCGACACTCACTTCGAGATATTCAGGCGCATCGATGGTGACTACTGCTAATGCGGGACGCACCGATGAAGAGCGCGACAACGCCGGGATAGAGGGCATCGAGCAGCCCGCCAAAGCCAATCCCACTCGATTTTGCTGCGAAGTTGAGATCAGCGTCGCGGGTGGTTCGCGGCAAGAACTGCGCGGAAGGACGGCGCGGTTTGGACTCGGTAGCATCAAGAGCAACTCTAGCAGACGGAAAAGAAAAGCCTAACGCAAAGACGCGAAGGCGCAAAGATGCAAAGTCCAATTAAGCCTCTTTTTTGAGTTCGTTCGGGTCGCTGAAGTGGCAAGTTGCGGTCTGCATTTCGCTGATGAATAATTGAGGGAAGTACGAAGAAAGGCTGGTTCTTGAATACGCTGGCTGCCTACGCGATAGCCCTGCTGATTCCGCCGCTCGCTTTTTACGGTATTCATGCCCTCGACCTGTTTAAGACCTCGAAGCCGCAGATGGTGGCGCTTTGTGCGTTGTGGGGCGCGTTCGCTGCGTATCCGTTGGCGGCGCTGATCAACGGCGAACTGCACAGCCTAATCGGCTATACGCTGGTCGTGAGCCTCGCCGCGCCGGTGATCGAGGAAATGCTCAAGGCGCTGGTGCTGTTCTACTGCACGCGCCAGCCGAGCTTCTACTATTTTGTCGATGGCGCGATCTATGGTTTCGGCGTGGGGATTGGCTTTGCGACGCTGGAAAATCTGGCTTACGTCAGCGCTTCGCCGTCGCTGGCGCTGGCAGTGACGCGGGTGCTCTCAACCTCGCTGATGCACGCCATGACGAGTGGGATTGTTGGCATTGGGCTTGGTCGGCTGCGCCGGGCACGCGCGCCGCTGCTGCCCCTGCTGACGATGATTACGGCGATCTCGGTTCACGTGATTTATAACAACACGGTCAACAACCTGACGGGAGTCAGCTTGCTGCTGGTGGCGGTCGGGATCGGGATTGGCGGCGCGGCACTGATCGCGCTGCAAATCGTCTATGGGCTGCGACAGGAGAAGCAGCGCTTCAGCGAGACGCTCGGCTTGGCAAACGACGTTTCACCGGGCGAACGGCAGGCGATCCAGCGGCTCGGCGGCGCGTCGATCACGGCGATTCTACACGAACTGCGCCAGACGTTCGGTGAAGCAAACGTTGACTTGATCGAACGGCTGTTGGTGACGCAGGCGAATATCGGCATTCTAGAGAACAATCTCACGTCGTGCGTGGTCAGTCCGCGACTGCGCGCGGCGTGGGAGACGGAGATCGCGCAGCGGCAGGCGGAAAGCCAAGCGCTGCGCCATCAACTGGGACGTTCGGTGCTCAGTTACTTGCAAGACCTGTTCCCCACGCAGGACAGCGCCATGTGGGTTGATCTTCAAGCGCAGTTCGCGGCGCACGATCCGACGCTCGTTCATACCTTCGACATGTTCATGCGCTTGAGTGGGCTGGCGTACAAGTTCGCGCCGGAGCAGCTTGAAGCGATGGCGCTGCGGCTGAGCCGGATCGACATCTTCAGGCATATTTCGCTGGCAGACCTCGAAAACCTAAGCCGCGCGGTTGACGTTGAAGACTATGCCGATACAACGCTGCTGTTCGACAAAGGGGACGATGGCGACGCCATGTACCTGATCGAGCGCGGCGCGATTGCGATTTACGCGCTTGATCACGGACGGAACGAGCGCCATCTGCGCACGTTCGGAGTCGGGCAGGTGATCGGCGATTTCGCGGTACTCGACGGCGAGCACCGTTCAGCGCGGGCACGGGCGCAGGGTGATCTGTCGGTGATGGTGCTGCGGCGCGAAGTCTTTCAGATGTTCATTCAGAGCCGCCCACAGGTGATCCTCGCGGTGCTGATGGTGTTGGCGGAGCGGGCGCGTTACACAACAGGCGTGGTCGAGACGACAATCCAGAATTTGGGCAACCTCGCGCGTGGCGATTCCGCGTCGTCGATTGCCTCTGCTGCCGTGAAGGATGCTGCTCTGCCTGTTACGGAGATCGCGCCGGACGTTTCGACGCTGATCGAACTGGCGTTGGTGCGCTGTGCCGCTCGGCTGGCGCTTCGGCTGGCGCTGGTGCACAGCCGTGATCATGCTGAGAATGCTTCGTGAGCATCAGTGACGAGCTGCGGCGCTTCGCGTTGTTCGAGCAGCTTGGCGCGCTGGAATTGCAAGCCCTGTCGGCGGTGCTGATTCGGCGAACCCTGCCGGTTGGTGCCCTGCTGTTTCAGAAGGACGACCCCGGTGATACGTTGCTGCTGATTCGCGTGGGGCAGGTGCGGATTTTCATGCGCGACGCCGACGGCAATGAGATCACTTTTCGCAGCTACAGCGCGGGGCAGATGATCGGGGAATTTTCGCTGCTAGATCGCCGTCCACGCTCGGCGTCTGCGATTGTGACCGCGCCGCTTCAGCTTTTTGTGCTGCCGCGCGAGGCATTTTTAGGCTTATTGCAGCAGCGCCCATTGGTCGGTGTGCAGTTGATGCGCAGCCTCGCTGAACGCATCCGCTACACCACCAGCTATCTCGAACGGCTCTACGACGCGCTTGAACTGCTCTCGAACAGCGAATACGAGGCGGCGATCCGTGAATTGACGATCTCGGCGGACGATGACGAGATGCAGCAGTTGATTTCGGCGTTTCTGACACTAGCGCGGCGTGCTCAAGCAGGAGACCCGCAAGCAGGAGTCCCGCAAGCGGGTGACGCGCAAACGCGCGTCACGCCGGAGCAACACAAAAATAAACCCCTATCGTGAGGGGCTATTTTTTATCGTAATCCAATTGAATGTACTTTTAGGTGAGCAGCATATCCGCGACGCGGCGCAGCTTTTGCGTGATCGGGTGGTCGGGGTAGCGCAGCACAAAGACGCCGCTGCTCGCCAGCGTCATCATTTCGTCGGAGTGGGGCAGCACCGCGCCCACCTGACAGTTGTAGGCTTTTTCGACCCGCGCGGCAACTTCATCGAAATCCAGCGATGTGGGGGTCTTGTTGACGATGAGCAGCATTCGCGGCACGTCGAGCTTACGCGCTACTTCGACCGTGACACCCGTACCCTGATAGTCCTGCTGGTCAGGGCGCATGATGACTGCCAGCGCGTCGGAGATTGCCACTGAGAGCAGCGTCTCTTCGTTCAAGCCGGGGTGCGTGTCGATCAAGAGAATGTCGAGCTTGAGTTCGCGGACGAGATTCTGAAAGCCGTCGTTGAGCAGCCCCACGTCGTAGCCTTCGCGCAAAATGCGGGCGATTTCGCCCACTTTGATGCTTGATGGAATCAGGTAAACCTTGCCGTTGGGCGGGATCGCGCCGGCACCGCCTTGCAAATCGCTGTTCAGTATCGAGGTGACGTCGTGAGCGGCTTTCTCGATTTCGATTTTGCCCCATAAGTAGTCGTTGAGGGAATACTTAATGTCATTCTCGTGTAAGCCAAACAGGACGTGGATGCCGGGAGAGTTGATGTCGGTGTCGATTACGCCGACGCGCAGCCCCTTGCTGGCAAAAAGCGCCGAGAGGTTCGCCGTCGTGTTCGATTTTCCCGTGCCACCACGAAACGAGTGAACAGAAATGATTTTAGACATGAAAAACTCCTGTAGGCGTCATGGACTGATTCGGCGACCGTAATAGGTTTAATGTTACCCGTTTTCTGTAGCGAGAGCCAATCGCACAAGCTGACGCCAGCATCATTTTCTCTACGCAGCAAACAGGGCGAATTAATTTCGCCCTGTTGAACGATTCTCTACATTATACTCGCAGTTGTTGGATAACCGAACCCGTCAAAAGCGGAGCAGGGTTACAGGCTAGCCCTGTCTAATCGTCGATCAGCGCGTCAAACAAACCTGTGCGCCGCTTGTTGCTGGTCGCTGGTTTTGCTTCGGTCGTGCTGGCGGGTACGTCACAAATACAGTCCCAAATCTGCTGAGGGAGCTTGCGCTTGCCGCCGCGCTGCACGAACAGCGCATTGTTTTCTGGATCTGCTTGCAAGCTGAACGAAGCAGGCTGCGGTATGGTATCGAGTTCGAGCGTTTCCCAGAATTCAGGATTCTGACTGCCGGACTTTTCGCCAGAGTTCACTCGATAGAAGACCTGCTGGTCGCGGGTTTGCCGGATCAGCCAGTGAATGCCCATCAGGTGATCGAGCGCGGCGTTCAGCTTACTGTCGTCGAGCTTCTGCTCGCTGACGGCGCTGCGAAGCTGCGGATATGAGATCGGCGCTTGACGTAAGACGAGCCGCACGACACAGCGTTCAATGGAGGGTAAATCCATAAAATCAACTAGATTGAAGCCGGTGTTCATTGCTGCGCTCCTTTGCCGCGCCTGACAATGTATTCTCACGGCTTCATTATATACGAATTTTAGCCCTTCTCATCTTCCACTTCGTATTTTCTAGAGATGTCATAACCAAAAGGCGAGATTCGTCTCGATTTCGGCGGGCATGACGCCGCGCACAATCCCATTCTCGATGGGGTCGGCGTTGTGGACGGTGGCGGGCAGCTTGGTTGGCTTGACCGCGCCGTAGTTCAGCAAGGTGAACAGCAGCACGGAATGAGTCGCTTCTTCGATGGTGAGCGGCTGCTCGCAGCGGACATGGAGCGGCTGGACGGTGGTGTCGGAGGACTGCACGAACGCCTCACTTCTGCTCAACTTGAGGACACTGCCCCACGACGGCGGCTCAATTTTACCGCCACTGAGGGCGTACATACGTGGCACGCCGGAGCGAATGACTTCGACGGGGTAGAGCGCGGCATCAAGTGCATCTTCCCAACTGCCGAGCGCACGCAGTGTATCGCGGCGCAGACGCCCGTTCGCGTGGATGATGATGCGCTTCTCGCGCAGCAGGTCACGCGGGAGCAGCTTTTCTAGCAGCGCTTCAGGAATGCCGCCATCCGAGGGTGCAGCGAGAGGCGCGCTTGCCAACACGCCGCGCAGCAGTGTTCCGTCGTTAGCATAGATGCGCGCCACGCCTGTCACGAGGTCGCCCTCGCGCTTGGTCTGATGAATCAGGCTCAAGCCGACGACATGGTCGGCATAACGGAGCGGATCGGCAAGCAGGTAGGGCGCTGCACCGGCTCTAGAGATCAAGCCCATGACGACGTTGGTCATCGCTTCAGGACGTTCGAGGGTGGATGCGCTGATGGTGAGGCAGGGCAGCCCGCGCCCGATGACCTGCATACGGGCGGAACGGTCGCTGATGCCCTCGTCTTCGTCGTCAGCTTCATCCGGCAGAAAAACCATCACAAGGTCAGACGCTTCTTTTTGGAGCAGACGAATGGCGCTTTCGAGGTTCGCCTGTGAGATGACGCGCATGTTGCGCTCGCGGACGACTTCCAGCGCCAGCTTGTAGTCGCGTTCGAGCACGCGCTTGAGCGCTTCGAGGAACAAGCCGACTTCATCGCCCAGTGTGTTGAGGACCGTGACGCGCAGTGGTTCACGGCTGAGGCGTTCGGGAAGATGCTGCGCGCCGCAGTCTTTGAAATCGGCGCTGAGCTTCGCCGGATTGAACGGGTGCACGCGGTTGTTGGCGAAGCACAAGTTCGGCTTAGGCGCTTCGCTGTGGAACAGTTCCGGCGCGTTCGCTGTGCTGTAGGCGTTGTCGATCAGGTTTGCCTCTTTGAGCACGTCGGCGACGAGCTTAACCATCTGAGCGTGAAGGGCGGGCTTCAGATGAAGCGCCTTTTCGATCTGCTGCTGGTTGATGGCAAAATGGGCGATGTCTTCGGGGCGAATCACGAGGTCGAGCGCGTCGGCGACGTAATCATATTCGCGCGACCCTGCCAGCACGCGCACCACCCAGTGATCGCCGGGAGCGGCTTCGGTGAGGGTGCGAGTCGTCTCGCGCTGCGTCAGTTCGAGCAGGTGATCACGCTGTTCGTCGAGCAAGCCGACCAGCTTTACGACTTCGCCCTGCACACGTGAGGTTTTGTCTGTCACCCACAGCCCGACGATGTCGGACGGCTTCTCCAGCGTGTCGAGATATGCCTGCAAATCGGGTTCGTAAAGCAGGCGTGAGATGACTGAGACGGAGAGGGCGGGTGCCGCGCCAACCACCCACGTTCGCAGATGGTATTCACGCTCGATGCGCGAACTGCGAATGGTGTAGACTGTGCGCGCCAGCGCTTCGAGGATGGTCGGTTCGACCAGCGCGAGCGGGCCGCGAACGACGTAATCGGCGATTTCATCCGGCGACGGCTGCCAGTGAAAATCTTCTTCGAGGCTTTCGACGTGACCGAACGTTCGGCGCTGTTCGGTGCGAGCGCTGTCGAGCGCTATGACCAGCTTGACCGGATTGGGCGGGGCATCGGTGATCAGCCGTCCGCTGCTGTATACCCAGAAGCCGCCGAAGATTTCGCCTAACCACGCGGCGAGTTTCGTGCCTAACTGGCGCACCGATTCGCCACTCGTGACGCTCAAGCGATAGGCAGTCAACGGGGGCAGCGAATCGGCATGAATTGGGAACACTTCTGCGAACAATTGTTGGTTGGTCATGAGTCAATGTGCAGTGTACGGACACTGCCTTTATTGTAACAGATTTGGAACAATTGTGCTACTTTTAGGCAAGATAACTGCAAATACTTTAACGCAAAGTCGCAAAGGGAAGGGAAAGGCGCAAAGGTTCATTTTTCTCTTAGAAACGTTTGAGAAGTTCAGTAGTAAATACGAAAATGCTGACCCCACCTCCTCCCCGAATTCAGGGAGGGGAGAGAGCACGTGCTTAGATTTTTTTGGTGACTATATTTTTTTCAAACGGTTTCTTATGCGATGGGCTTGCTCTCGTCGTTGCCCCAGTCTTTCCACGAGCCGTCGTAGACACTCCCGTCGAGTCCGGCGGCGCGCAGGGCGAGCAGCCCGAAACTGGCGGAGACGCCGCCATTGCAGTAGACGACCACATCGGACGAGCGGTCGCTGATGCCGGCAGCGGCGAAATGTTGGCGCAGCGCTTCGGCGGAAAGCAGCGTCCCGTCCGGGTTGAGCAGCGTCGGGCGTGGCATATTGACCGCGCCGGGAATGTGCCCGCCGCGCGCCGCGCGTGAGGCTTTGCCCGCGAATTCATCGGCTGAACGCACGTCGATCAACTGCTGGTCACCGTCGAGGTGCAGAAGCACCTGCGCACCGCTGCGGAAGATCGCTGGATTCGGGTGGGCGACAAATGTCGATGGCGTGACGGTCGGGATTTTGGCGCTGGTTGGACGCCCTTCGGCGATCCATTTATTCCAGCCGCCGTCGAGTATGGCGACGTCTGTGTGTCCGTAGTAGTTGAGCGACCACCAGAGACGCGCGGCGAACATGCCGGTGGCGTCGTCGTAGGCGACGACCCTCGTCGTATCATCAACGCCAATGCGCTGCATCACCTCGGCGTAGCGATCCGGCTGAGCGATTTGCGCGTGGCGCGGGTCGGCGG
The DNA here is from genome assembly GCA_038260485.1 of Aggregatilineales bacterium. Classification (GTDB taxonomy): domain Bacteria; phylum Chloroflexota; class Anaerolineae; order Aggregatilineales; family Phototrophicaceae; genus Flexifilum. The sequence goes on from JBBSNT010000044.1 coordinate 14,857, forward strand.
GGTCGGTGATTTCGTCCACCCAATCGACAAAGACCGCGCCGGGGATGTGGCTTTTCGCGTAGTCATCCGCGTGATTGAAGTAATGGGGATGGGGATTCGAAGCCGGAATGACATGCCCGCGAATGTCCACGATGCGTAGATCGGCGTCGTCGAGATGGGCGGCGAGCCATTCGGTTGTCACGATCAAGTTTTCGCTCATTGGGACGCCTCCAGATCGCTAAAATCATCGACTGCGACACGACTGCCGCTCTGCGCCGCTTTGAGCATCGCCTCGACGACGGCGACGTCGCGGAGCGCCTCGAGCGGCGGGTTGTGGTGCGGCTTGCAGTCGCGGATGGCGTCGGCAAAACCGACCAGTTCGCCGCTGACGCCCTCGCCGTAGGTCAACTCCTCAGTGCGCGTGTCGTCGCTGACCATGATCTCAATGCTGCTGCGATTGACGCGCACGACACCGCTTTCACCGACGACGGTCAGGTAGGTGGAGAAGGGCGCGCCCGCCGCGTATGTGACCGTGTAGTTGCCAATCGCGCCGTTCCCGAATTGGAGGACGGCGATCAAGGTGTCAGCGGGAGGGAGGTCGTCGCGCGTCTGGCGAACCTCGGCGCTGGCGCTGGTGATCTCGCCGGCTATCTGGCGCAGCGCGGCGACGTGATGGACACCACCGTCAAGCAGGAATCCGCCGGGGAAGGTGCCGCTGCGCCGCCATGCCGTACCGTAATAGCGGTTGCCGGGGAGCGTTGGCAGCAGCAGCGTCCACTGCACCAGCACGACCGCGCCGATTTCGCCGCTGCGGACGATCTCGCCCGCCCGCTGGAACGTCTCCTCGTAGCGATAGTTCTCGGCGACCATCCAGACCTGCTGTGGGTACGCCTGCGCGATGCGGAGCAGGTCGCGCCCGGTGGCTACGTCGGGCGTGATCGGCTTTTCGCTGACGATGTGCTTGCCCGCTTTTAGTGATTTCTCGATGGCTTCCGGCAGCGTCTCGATGGGCACGATCAACTCGACGGCTTCGATTTGATCGTGCGCGAGCAGTTCGTCGAGGTCGGTGAAAACGGCGGGGCTGCCGGGAATTTTGGCGGCGAGGGCTTCGGCATTGGCACGGGTTCGGCTGTAAACGGCGACGATCTGGTAGCGGTCGTCGAGCGCTTGCAGGGCGGGCAGATGCGCATCTTGCGCGAATAAGCCCGTGCCGACGAGGGCGATTCGAATCGGGTCAGACATAGTTTTCTCTCGCTATCTGCAAAGGGTAAGAGTATTATTCTACCCGCAATCAGGACGGGATACTCGCAGGAGCATGGATTGCGGCTTCACTTCATAAGTGTGCTGTTGATTGTAGCGCTGCTGCCGTGCGCTTCACAGAATCGCGCTTTTGCGCGGGGTGGGCTTCCACCCTGCGGCGAACGCGCGACCAGTTTATCCGAACCCTGGATTCAAATCGGCTTAGCTTGTCTTGAGCAGGTGATCAATGATCCGAGCGCGGGAACGCTGGCGTTTACCGCGCTCGCCGTCGCGCCGGCTGGGACGCTGTACGCGGCGCGTCCGCTGGCGGGTGAAGTCTACGCCTTGACGGACAGCGATGGTGACTTTCTACCAGACAAGGCGCAGCTGATCGCTGATGGCTTGACGCTGCCGAATGGCTTGACGGTTGATGGCGGCGCGCTCTATATCGCTGGTGGGTCGCACGTTTATCGCTGGCAGGACGGGGCATTGACGACGCTGGTGTCTGACCTGCCTTCGGGCGGCGGCTTCTGGACGGGCGGAATCGCCATTGACGATGGTCGTCTGTATGTCACGACGGGCGCGCCGTGCGACTTCTGCGCTGCTGACGATTCGGCTCGAGGCGCGGTGCTGAGCTACGCGCTCGACGGCAGCGACCGCCAAGTCGTTGCTACTGGGTTACGCCAGCCGGTCAATCTGGCGCTGATGGATGGTGAATTATGGGTGACGGACAGCGCCCGCGAAGGACTGTTCGATACGCCTGACCTCGATGAGTTGGATCGAGTTGAAGTGGGCGCGAATTTCGGCTTTCCCTACTGCGTGGGCGTGGCGAATACACCGGATATGGCTGGCTTCGACTGTGCAAATGCCGCAGCGCCCGCCGTCGCTTTGCCGACCGCCAGCACGCCGACCGGACTCGCAGTCTATCGCGGTGGCGCGATTCCGCTGCTGGAAGGCAAGCTGATCGTCGCCTTAAACGGGTCGTATAATCAACTTGACCTGCGCGGTTTTGCAATCGTCACGGTTGATCCGCTTACGGGGACGGTCGCGCCGTTGATTCCGGCACGCCCTGAGAATACTCCTAATACTGACTTTAGCGTTCAGGAGATGAATTATCGGGGCAGCGGTTTTTATCCGCAGCGCCCGCTCGACGTAGCGGTCAGCGATGAAGGCTGGCTGTACGTGAGTATCACCGATGGACGCATTCTCGCCTTACGCCCCTGAGATTTTCGAGCAGCTTATGCCTTATTGGATTCGTGACAGCCTCGCCGGTGTTCCGGCGTTCTTGTGGGTATACGTCGGACTGGGCGGCTTGTGGTCGTTGGCGCTGCTGCCGCGCGCCGATTGGGGGCGACGGATCGAGGTGTCCGCCGTCGCTTTCGCGGTCGGTCCGGCGCTGCTGACGGCGTGGATGCTGATTTTGGGCATGATTGGCGCGAGCAATGAAATAGCGCTGCTGACCGCTTCGAACGTGCTGATTGGGACGGTCGTGCTGGCGTTGATCGCGCTGGGGATCGTTTGGCGCAAACGC
>JBBSNT010000045.1:0-17510 GCA_038260485.1 Aggregatilineales bacterium
CCGCTTGGACGCGGCGACATACGCTTCTTGCCACTGTATGAGCGGCTGTCCGAAGACGACGTTTCAAACGAACGTTCTGGCGACTCGGATTCCGTCGTGGCTTTTCGAATCGAGCGCGTTCCGGTTGGTCGCCGATTATTCGGGCGGTTGGGCGTGCGCTTACTGGATTGACGCCGATCCTCGCCGCTTTCGTCTGATATGCTGCTCTGGTCGCTAAATCGCTGCCCGCGTCCGCGTACTTGACCGCGCAGCGTTTTGATTTCCGGCGCGGCTGTCTTGAGCGCCATGACATCTTTCGCCGTCATCTCGCGCCATTGACCCGGCGCAAGGTCGCTTAGAGCGAACATGCCAATGTGGGTGCGTGTTAGGCTCATCACGCGATGACCTAGGCTGGCGGCAACGCGGCGGATTTGTCGCTTCTTGCCCTCGGTCATGATGATCCGCAGCACTGAGCCTTTGACGTTGCCTCTGACGATTTCGACGACACAGGGTGACGTTTTGCCGTCTTCGAGATAGACGCCCTGCTGCCATGCCTCAATCGTTTCGGCGGTTGGCAAGCCGACGACCTCGACGCGATAGGTCTTGCTATGACGATAGCGCGGATGCGTCAGCCGGAAGGCGAGGTCGCCGTCGTTGGTCATGACGACTAAGCCGTCGCTGTCGGCGTCGAGCCGTCCAATCGAGAACAGGTGCTCATTGCTGCCGATCAAGTCCGTGACCGTCTGACGGTTATCGCCGCGATGTGGCTTATCGGTGGACAGCACCTGCTTGGGCTTGTTGAGCGCGATGTAGATGCGCTTCTGGTTCTCGAAATTCAGGCGCGCGCCATCGACCGTGATCACGTCCGTTTCGGGATCGGCTTGGTCGCCGAGTTTAGCAACTTCGCCGTTGACGTGTACGCGCCCCTTGCTGATCAGGTCTTCTGATGCGCGGCGTGAGGCAACGTTCGCCTGCGCGAGTAGTTTTTGTAAGCGTTCTTTTGTCATGCCCTCATTATAGCGGTTACGAACAATCATCGTGAGGGCGAAAAGATTCAGCGCAAAAGAACAAGACGCAAAGCAAAACAGACATAAATCTTTGCGTCTTATCTTTTTTCTATTCTTTCAGCGGCTCGTCGAGTGTAATGCCCGCCAGTGATTCATAGACCGAGATGATCGCGCTGTTGTCGAGTTCGCGGTTGCCCTGTTCGAGCATTGCTGTGTACAACTGAGTCACCAATTCTGAGAGCGGGGTAGGGATGCCGTAAGTTTTGGCGGTGTCGAGGACGATGCCGAGGTCTTTGCGCTGCATGTACGCCTTGAAACCGGGCTGACGGTTGCCCGCGAACAGGCGCGGCGGCTTCACGTCGAGCGTCCACATTTGCGCCGCGCCGCCCTTGATCGCCTCGACCACTCGCGCCGGATCGACGCCGGATTTCTGCGCCGTGATCAGCGCCTCTGCGAGCGCGACCATCTGCGCGCCGACGATGATCTGGTTGCAGACTTTGGCGATTTGTCCCGCGCCGCTGTCGCCCACGAGGACGTATGCCTTGCCCATTGCCCCAAACAGCGGACTCGTTTTGTCAAAGGCGTCCTGCGGACCACCCACCATGATCGTCAGCGTACCGTTCTTCGCGCCTACATCGCCACCGCTGACCGGCGCGTCGAGCGCGGCGACGCCGACCGCCGCCAGCTTATCCGCGATCATGCGCGCCGTTTCCGGCTTAATCGTGCTGTTGTCGATGAAGATCAATCCCTCATGCGCGCCCTCGATGATGCCATCCTTGCCGAGCGCGACCATTTCGACATCGGGCGTGTCGGGCAGGTTGGTGAACACAAAATCGACCTGCTGAGCTATCTCTTTAGGCGAGGTGGCAGCGGTTGCGCCTTCGCTCACCAGTTGATCGACGATTGCGCGGCTGCGGTTGTGGACGACGAGGTCGTGTCCCGCTTTCATCAGGTTGCGTGCCATCGATGCGCCCATAATCCCCAAGCCAATGTAGCCTACTTTTGCCATGGTTCCTTTGCTCCTTTAAGAAAAGTGCTGAGTACCGAGTGCTGAGAAAAAGTAAACACGAGACAGTATGTGTATGAAATGCGGTTTTGCTTGATTTTCAAATGACAGTACAGTGTAAGGATCGCTTTGCTCCTACGACCCATACAAATGCTGATTTTAACTCAGCACTCAGCATCCGGTACTGTGCTTATAGTTTTTTCGTGACACGGACTTGCAGCGGCACACCAAGCAGCAGCCGCGTTTGCGCGTGAATCGTTGGCAGCGCGAGGAAAACCAGCGTTAAAACGGTCAGCATCGGGAAGCTGATCAGCGTATAGAAGCGTTCCTTCCACGTCTGCGGACGGGTACGCGGCGGGCGCTCGATCACGTCGAGAATCCAGAACAGTACGCCGAGGACGCCGACGATCCCGAAGGCGACTTGCAGCAGTACGAACAATGGATCGCTGTAGCCGCGTTCCAACCACTCCGTGAGTAGCTGCGGATGCAGCAGCAGCGGAAGCTCTGAGCCGAGTGTCATCAGCACCCAACCTGCGCCACCCATCATGTTGTCGTGCGCTTCACGGACGAGTAAGCGAAACGAGGGTCGAAAATCAATCTCAGGGTGTTCGAGCATCTTGGCAATCGTAAAGCCCACCTCTTTGACGCCCCAAGCGTGGCGCAGGGTTTGCGAATAGCGGTTGCGAACGGCATCCATGAAATTCTCGCCGGTGGTTGCTTGCGCAAGAAACGGTAGAAAGACCCGCTCAACTGCGACTTCGCCGTTACGCGCAAAGAACGCCTTGACAAACATGTGCCATTCGTCCGCGATTACGTCGGCATCCCAATACCCGCTGGTGTCGAGCAGGCGCAGGCTCAACGAGTACGACGACATTGGCATTGGCGTGCCCCAAGGCGCTGCCATCGAGGCTAGTTCGAGCGCGGTCGCGTAGGCGTTGAGCAGCCGCATCAGCGGATTGATCTCCCAGATATTGCTGTGATACCGAATCGGCGCTTGCCAGAAGCGAAGATGGCGCTCCAGGTTGATGGCGAACAGGTAGTTCAGCGCGGCGAAGTGGTGCGGATGCCAGAGCGTATCGGCGTCCATCGTCGTCACGAGAATGTGATCCATGTTGTAGGCGAGTTCATCCACTGAGCGTCGCTTGATCCAGCGTGCTGCCCACGCCTCGTTTGCGGATTTACACTGCATTTCACCCGGCAGCCCGCGCGGATGTACGGTGTAGTAGAAGTGCTTGAAACGATGCTCGAATTCGCGCTGCAAACACTGCGCCTTTTCGATACAGCCCGTTTCGGCGGCTTCCATCGCGAGCACAATCGTGATTTGTTCTGTGGCTTGGTACTGCTGCGCCAGATTTTCGAGCGTGTGCGTCAGTACCTGTTGGGGTTCTATGTAGTTGGGGATGATGACGACGTGCATCACGTCGTTCCACGCCAGCGCGCCAGGCGGCGCGGTCTGAGTGTAGCGTTCGACCCAGTCAATCTTTTCCCAGCGGCGGGTAATCCGCAGCCCCATCACGTTGCCGATTCCGGAGAGGATGAAGCGCAGCGCCGAGTAGAGGGCGAAACCGATGGCGATAATCAGCAGAACGCGCGGAAAAGCGACCGCACCAATCACCGACAGCAGCAGCGTGATCCACGTTAAGCATCCTGGAATGCCATCGAGCACACGTTCCGGGATAGCGGGTGGTGGTGTTCCCGCCCAGATCGATTGCCCGACGCCAAGCTGCACATTGTTGCGGCGACCACCATTAGATTGATAGGGCACAATTGCTCTCTAAGTTTGCTACTGCACGTTTTGCCACGATACGCGAGTAAGAATAACACACCCATTCACCACGCCCCATGTATGGTTAATGCGGGGTGGTTGGCTCATGCTAGAATAATAGACAAAAACCTTGAGCGTATGATGAGTGAAGGCGGGTATGACACAGCTTTTAATCATAGATGATGACCAGGCATTGACGCGGTTGCTCCAGATCGAACTGCGTGACTATAGAGTCTTCACCGCGCACGATGGGCTGGAAGGGCTGCGTATGTTTCACAACTTACTGCCTGACCTTGTGGTGCTTGATATTAGTTTGCCGCTGATGGATGGTCAGGTCGTTTGCCAGCGCATCCGCGAAAATTCGAATGTGCCGATCTTGATGATCACCGCGAATCCGGTGGGCGAAGAAGATATTGCCCAAGCGCTCAATCTCGGCGCAGATGAGTTCGTCCGTAAACCGCTGCCGATGGTCGAATTTCAGGCGCGCTTAAATGCGCTCCTGCGCCGGACACGGGTCATTGAAGTCGAGAAAGCACCGCAGGGCTATGCTGATCCTGTGCTCGTCGTTGATGTGATGCTGCGTCGTGTGACCGCCCATGGGCAGGAAATCCGCTTGACGCCGACGGAATTCAAGCTGCTGGCTTTATTTGTCCAGCATCCCGGCGAGGTGCTCAGTTTTCAGCAGCTTCTTGAGTATGTTTGGGGCTTTGAATACACGCGCGAACATCACTATCCGCGCATCTACGTCTCGCATCTGCGCCGCAAGATCGAACCGGACGCGAAAAACCCGACCTACATCCAGAGTGAGTACGGCGTCGGCTATCGCTTCGTGCCGCAAGCCTAGCCGATCAACACTCACTAATTAGAGAAAATCAGCAGTAGGCGCGGCGTAAACTGAACTTGATCTTCAGCATTGTTGTTCGTGCGGTCGCGGAACACCGCACGGAACTGGACGTTTGCGATGTTGGTCGCGTAAGCGTTCTGTATCAGGCTGGTGATGTCGACCGAATCGCAGCTCGGCTGCGCGCTCAGAATACGCGCGCCCGGCAGCGGATGCCCGATATTGCGCGCCTGACTGAGCCTGCCGAAGTTCTCCTGATAAATCGTGAGATTGCCCAACACGTTGAAGCCGCCGCCACGCTGGTAGCATGGCGCGATCTGTAAGGTGGCGCTGGAGACTTGTAAGCTGGTGTTGGGCGGCGTTGGCAGCCGGAACGTGAGCAGGGCTTGCAGCGCGCGTTCCGTGCCGTCCTCGTCGAGCATATCGCCCGCGCTATAGTTGATGAAGCCGTCGCCCGCATCGTTGATGGTCCGTGAATTGACCGGATCGAGCGGTGCGAAAACACCCGGTGCAGATTGTCCTTCACGCGCGAGTTTCATGCGATAACTGCCAGAATTGTCGTTCCCCGAATAGCGCGACGCGATGATGGTGTAGTAGCCTGCGCGCCGCACAATGTAGCTCTGAATCGCAGCGTCAAACGTTCCGGTTTGCAGGTTATCGTCGTTGATCATGAGCGGGTTGCCGAGGTTGTCATTCACCGTCAGGCGCGGGTCGAGATCGCCGGATACATTCGTCATCTGAATAGTGATCACGTCGCCAGCGGCGGCTCGGAATGTGTACAAATCCTCGGTGTGGACGCTGTCGAGTGTGCCGTCAGCGAACGAGTCGTAGCCCGTGACTTCGGCATAAGTGCCTATCACCGTCTCAGTAATCGTGCCTTCGCTGACCGTTAAGTTGAAATCGCCCGTACTTTCCCCGAAGATATGGTTAAAGCGGCTCACGACGATCACATAAATACCAGTCTCCGGCAGAACCAGCCCGTTGATCGCGGCGTCGCGGCTATCTGTACCGGCGTCATCGTTTTGGACGAGTTCACGCCCTTTGGGGTCGAGCACTAGTACAAACGGATCGAGGTCGCCCGAAGTGGTATTCACAGTGACGTCAAGCACCATGCCTGCTGTTCCTGTGACAGGATAAAGCAGCGTTGGGTTCTGGTTGTTAATGGTGCCCGTGACGGGTTCGCTCAACGTCAGTGCTTGATTGAGCGTGACAGAATCGAGCGAGGTCGCATTTCGATAAGCGAGCGCGGCATCCGGTGTCGGCGCGAGTGTAGGCGGTGCATTGGTGGGCGTAGTGGTCGGGGGTAGCGTATTCGTCAGGGTAGGTATGGCTGTTTCGGTTGGAGACGTCGTCGGTGTTGAGGTCAGGGTATCGGTTGGTTGTGGCGTATTAGTCGCCATTTGGGTCGGCAGCGGAGTATCCGATGAAAGAAGCGTCTGTGTCAGCGTTGACGTAAGAGTTGCCGTCTCGGTGAGGGTAGCGCTTGGTGGTACAGACGTCGGTGTGTCGGTTGCCGCCTCGAAGGGTGTGAAGGTTAACGTTGGTGTAAACGTGTCGGTTGGCGTTGGCGAGGATGTTTCGGTTGGAATGACGCGCGTAGGGATAATCGGTCCGCGGGGTGTCGCGGTCGGGGTGGCGGCAGGCTCAGGTGAGGCACAGCCTGCGAGGGCAAAGCCCGCAAAGATCGACACAAGACACAGCAGCAGTGAAACACGCACGACGCAAACTCCAACGATGCAGACCCGGTCACAGTCTGTATTTTAGTGAGACAGCGCGATTTCTGCGAACGCACCCTGCAAATTTAACCAGCTTAAGGGAGAATTAACTACTTTTTGATTCCCTTCAGCCCCCGCGACGCCGTCAGCGCAATCAGATTCGTATGATAATTGTAGGTACTGCGACGCTTTTCGGCATAGGCGTCCTGCGCAATCGTGACCAAGCGCTGCACGAGGTCGCGCCCGTTGATGCCCGTCGCATCCCACAGGTAGAACGAGAGTGAACCGGGCATGGTATTCAGTTCGTTCAGGAAGATTTCGCCGCTGTCGGGGCGCACGAGAAAATCGATCCGTGTGATGCCGCGTCCGTCGATAGCACGGAAGGCTTTGATAGCCAGTGTCTGAATCTGTGCCGTGAGTTCGTGGCTGATTGGTGCAGGGATGATTCGGTCGGCGCTTTTCATGCCTTCGCTGCCACTCAGATATTTTTCTTCGTAGGTCAAAAATTCAGACCACGAGACAGGTTGCTCCAGCACCGACGCCTGCATCTTGCGGTCGTCACCGATCACCGAGCAGTTGATCTCCGCGCAGTCGGTCACCGCACCTTCAACCAATAGACGGCGATCAAGGCTGACGGCAACGTCAATCAAAGCGCGCAGTAGTGTCTCGTCGTCGGCGCGCCCGATGCCGATGCTGGAACCAAGCGTCACGGGCTTGACGAACAGCGGATAGCTCAGCGTGGCGGTGATGCGCGCAATCACGTCTTCGGGATGCTCCAGCCATTCAGCGCGGCTGAAGCCGAGCGCATCGACGACTTGAATGCCCGCCTGCCGCAGCACGTCTTTGCTCAGCAGCTTGTCGTTGGCAACCGCCGACGCCATCACACCGCAGCCCACGTAAGGGATGTCCGCCAGTTCGAACAAGCCTTGCAGCGTGCCGTCCTCGCCGTGCGAGCCGTGAATGGCGGGGAACACCACGTCGAGCCGCTTGACCTGACTCTTGCCGAATAAGCCGCCGGGTGTCGGGTTGATGATCAAGCCGTGATGCTGGATGCTCGGCGAGAGCAGCGTTTGCTGCACGCCGGCGAGGCTGACGACTTCGTTCTGAAAATTCTTGATGTCAAGCAGCGGTTCGCCCGTGAACCAGCGTCCGTCACGGTCAATGTAAATTGGCACGACTTCAAAGCGTTCGGGATCGAAGGCGGTCATGATCTGGTGTCCGGTCACAACCGAAACGTCGTGTTCGACGCTGCGCCCGCCAAAGATCACGCCGACGACTGTTTTTCGTTTTGCACTCATGTCACGTCCAACTCGTGTGCGATTAAGTCTTGCCACGTTTCGCGGTGGCGCACAAGATACCACGAGTTGCCGTCTTCGGAAACCGCGACTTCCGGTGGGCGGGGGCGGGCGTTGTAGTTGCTCGCCATCACCATCCCATAAGCGCCCGCTGTCAAAATAGCGAGGCAGTCGTTTGGCTGAACGGGCGGCAGGTTGATACCGCGCCCTAAAACGTCGGTCGTTTCGCAGACGGGTCCAACGACTTGCACAGCGTCAGTGGGTTGCTCGTTACGGATGATAGGGATGATTTCGTGATGAGCATCGTAGAGCGCGGGACGGATCAAATCGGTCATGCCCGCGTCCACTATCACGAAGCGCTGCCCGCCTTGTTCCTTCGTGTACAGCACGCGCGTGATCAACATGCCCGCGTCAGCGACAATCGCACGTCCCGGTTCGAGGATCACCTCGTAGCCCTCTAGCAGTGGGTTCAGCACCGCCGCGAAACTGTCTAGATCGGGAATCTCCTCGTCCGGCGCGTAAGCGACTGGCAGCCCGCCACCCAAATCGATGGTCGTAATCTGCGGATAAGGGGCGATCAAATCGCGGACGGTTTGCAGCGCCTCGGCGGTCGCATCGGTATCGTGCAGTTGGCTGCCAATGTGGATGTGGATGCCGTTATAGCGCAGATGGGGCGTTTCGTCAGCATGGTCGAGCAGGGCGCGCACTGCGTCCGCCGTCATGCCGAATTTCGCCGCGCCGTGACCGGTGGCGATGTGCGGATGAGTCTTGGCGGTCACGTCTGGGTTGAGCCGCAAGGCGACCTGCGCAGTCGTATTCGCAACGTACGCCATCCGGTCGAGTTTACGCCCTTCGTCAGCGTTTTCGACGTTGAACCAGCCGATTTTCTGTTCAAGCGCGTAGTAGAGTTCTTGGCTCGTCTTGCCGACTCCGGCAAAAACGATCTGTTCCGGCGGGGTGTCGGCTGCTAGCGCGCGGTAGATTTCGCCGCCGCTCACAGCGTCGATGCCTGCGCCTGCTTGTACCAAGCTGCGGAGTATTGTGAGATTGGCGTTGGCTTTAGCGCTGTAGTGAATGTGAGCGCGCGGAAAGGCGGCTTGAATACGCTTGAAGTTCGCCAAGATGCGCGGCAGGCTATAAATGTAAACGGGCGTGCCGATCTGGGCGACGATGTCGCTCACGAGGACGCGATCACATGCGAGCTGCGCCCCCTCGAAATGAATTGAATTGTTAAACATAATGCGGTGCTTATAGTCTTTCTTGCATGACCCTGCCCATCCGTTGAAGCAGGACGGTTGTTGTGCGCGTGTTTGCTTCCAGCGCCATCAGCAGATCGAGCAGTTGGGCGATTCCCAACAACGTGATTGTGCCGACGATGCCTGACCCCAACGCGATGCCGAGCGGCTGCAATTTCGTATCCATCGTCGGGAACGTTGTTGCGTCTAGCAGGATTATAGCGATTGCAATGATCATGCCAATGAATACGAACAAAGCTAGGATTTTATAAATAATGCTGATGATACGGAGCGCAAAAAATCGTCGCTTCATGGTGCTGCCTCCGACGGGCGCTGACGGGTAAGGCACGGTATGGTATAGTATATCAAACATTCTAAATTGCGGCACAAGGTACGAGCACAAGGTGCTATACGTTGGAAGCAGAACAAGCTCAAAGCAAACTGGCGATGCAGTATGAAGCTATTCGTCGCCGTGAATATGAACTGATCACTGATTTACTGGAAGTTGTGCCTCGGATTGATGGTTTGAATGAAGAGCGGGTCACGCAGATGCGCGACGCGCTTTTTCATGCCGACCATCCCTATATGATGGTTTTCATCGGTCCCTTCAGCGCAGGTAAGTCGAGCCTGATTAATGCGCTGTTGGGCGAGCATGATTTGCTCTCGATTGGTCCGACGCCGACGACCGACCGCATCAATATTTTGCGTTGGGGTGAAGAAGCCTCCCGCAATCGTTCCGGCGACGTGGATACCGTCTTTTACCCCTCACCGCTGCTGCAAAAAGTCAGCTTTGTCGATACGCCGGGGTTGGAGTCGGTCTTCAAGGCGCACGAGGACACGACGCGCAAATTTCTGCACCGCAGCGATGCCGTGCTGCTGGTCATGCTGGCGACACAGGCGATGACCGCGCGCAACGTCGAATATCTGAAAATCCTCAAGGATTACGACAAGAACGTTATTATCATCGTCAATCAGGCAGACTTGCTGACCGATGATGAAATAGAGACAGTCAAGGAATACGTGCTTGACCAGAGCCGGATGCAGCTCGGCTTCAAGCCGGAAATCTGGTTCACGTCGGCGCGCAAAGCGATGGAAGCACGGCTGCCCGATGGCACACTCGATGAGGAATTGTGGAAAGCCAGTGGTCTGAACCAGATCGAGCAGTATGTCGATAGCCAGTTGAGTGACGTGGCTCGCCTGCGCCAGAAGTTGCAAACGCCGCTGCAAATCGTCCAGAACGTGCATCAGGGCGCGCTCGATGCCGTGCGCGGCAACCAATCCGCGCTTGATCACTACCAGAGCATCACCCAGAATATCGACCAGCAGTTAACGGTCTTTAAACGCGAACAGGATAAGATCGTCCGTGAGATCGGCGAGAATGTCAGCGCCAAGTTCGGCGAAGCGGCGATGCGTGGCAGCGAAGCCATCCGCGAGATGTTTGGCATATCGCGCGCGTTTGGGTCGATCATTCGCGGCTTCATGGAGTTGATCGGCTTATCGCGGCTGATCAAGCGCGGGTCTTACACCCGCACCGAGTTCGAGCAGCACAAAGTTTTCGAGCCGATCCGCGAAGTGATCGATGCGTCGGATAAGCTCGCACCGCGCATCGAAGGGCGCGACGTGCAGGACATTGACGATCTGGTCAAGTACGCCCGCCGCGAAATCGATGCGCTGCCCGCTGTGATCCGCAGTAAGATCATCGGCACGATCCAAGCGCCGGTCAAATATGATCGCACTGCGCTGCAAAATGTCCGTTCCGATTTGCAAGCGGTGCAGGACGAGGCACGGCAGGATGAAACCAATAAGCTGGAACGGTCGGTTCGCAATACGCTGCTTTACATGGCGGCATACGAATTGATCCTGATCGTGTTCGTGATCTTCTTCGTCTTTGCGACGCCGCCGAGCGCACCGGACTCGCCCTTCTGGTTGGTCTTCGTGATTCTGGTGGTGCTGGGGCTGCTGGGGTTGGTGTTCCTGCCGCTGCGTGGGCGAATGCTCGAAAACGCTTACACGGAACGGTTACTGGCGCTGCAAGCGCGCTACCTTGAGGCGCTCAACCGCGCGGCAGATAAGCAGATTGCCTACGGGATGCAGCTTCGCCGTGAAGCCATCGCACCGCTGACGCGCCTGATCGACGCACAGACGGAAATTCAGACCGAGCAGTTGAAGCGGTTGCAAGCGGCAGGACAGGAGATCACCAAAATCGAGGGCGATCTCTCTGGTTTAGGTAAGACCAGTGTTCTCGGCGTTCGGCTGCCGGGTTAATGACGATTATTTAGACGAAGTGGGGTATTAGAGGTTGACGACAATCGTTCCCACAACACTTGAGGGACCACTCGCGGCGTACCGTGAGCGGGAAGTCGCTTTGATAACGGATGTTGCGACGATGCTGGCAGAGTTGGGCGACATTGCTGCGCAGGATCGCCAGCGTTTGCTTGACGTAGCGCAGGATTTGCGCGATATGTTCTTCCTCGTCGTTGTAATCGGCGAGTTCAATGCGGGTAAATCAACTTTTGTTAATGCGCTGCTTGGCGATGAAATGCTGGCAATCGGCGTCACGCCGACGACTGAAGCCATACACCTGATTCGCTATGGCGAAACAGTGAATCGCAAGCCCAACGTCCGCGAGGACGGTATCTATGAATGGACACACCCGAATACGGGCGCTGTCGGTGTTTCGCTGGTTGATACACCGGGGACGGGATCAGTTTTCCAGAAGCATGAGACGGTCGCTAAGGCATTTTTGCATCGCAGTGACCTCGTAATCTTCGTGATTTCGGCGAAACGCGCGCTCGCGGAAACTGAGCGCCTCTACCTCGAACTGGCGAAAGATTACGGCAAGAAGATCATCCTCGTCGTCAATCAAGTCGATCTGCTTAACCCGAACGAGCGTCAGGAAGTTCGCCGCTTCGTCGAGCGTCAGGTCGAAGAACTGCTTGACCTCAAGCCGCTGCTGTTCATGGTATCGGCGAAGGAGGGGCTGAAAGCCGCAAAAGAAGGACGCAGCGAGAGCGACAGCGGTATCGAGGCGGTTAAGGCACATCTGCGCGGCGTGTTTAACGAGACTCCGCCCGCTCAGCAAAAGCTGCTGGCGCAGTTGGATATGGTCGCGCGTGTTGTCAAGAAGTACGACGAGTCGGTCAAAACCCGCACCGATCTCGTCAGCGCCGATACGGTTAAAGCCCGCGACGTTCAGCGCGAACTCGAAACGCAATCTACCGGACTCGGCGGTCAGCTTACTGTCGCCCGTGCCCAAATTGACAGCGTGTTCGAAGGAATGCGGATGCGCGGATTGAACTTCATCAATGAAAATATGTCGATTCGCAAGATCGGGCGCGCGGTCAATCGCGAACAACTTCAACAGCAGTTTCAGGATGTCGTTGTCGGGCGCGCGCTGCGCGACATTGACGAGGCAACCAAGAACTACATCAACGCGCTGGTCGATAACAGTCGCCAGTACTGGCGCAGCGTGATCGAACGCTTGAACCAGATACGTGACCTGATGGATCAAGAAGTCGCGGGGCTGGATTCGAACGTCTATGCCGAACAGCGCGAAGCTTTGCAAGACGCGATCAATCTCGCTGAAGCGGAACTGAAATCCTATTCAAGCGGGCGCGTCATTGGCGAGATGCAGGAACTCTTTCAGGCGAATATGAGTGGTTTCACGATGGGCGTCGGGGCGGCGGTGATTGGCTTGCTAGTTGCGCTGGTAGCGACCGTCGGCACGCCGGGTCCTGTACTCGGTGTGGGCGCGGCAGCACTGGCGTTTCCGGCTCTGATCATTGCAGCGCCCGTCGCAGGGCTTGGCGCGTGGGCGGCGCTGCGCTACTACCGCCGCGTGACCGAGGATACCAAGCGCGAACTCAATGCCCGTGTGGATGACATCGAGCAGACCTATCATGAGGCGCTCGATACGCTCACGCACAAGGAGCGCAGCCGCTTGACCGAATACGGCAAGCAGGTACTCACGCCGATATTTAGCCGCCTTGATGTGCTGGCGCAGCGCTATAACACGCAGCTTGCCGAGATGCAGAAGATTCGGGATCAGATCGCTGCGCTGCGGCAGGAAATCGAAGCGAGTCCCTAAATGTCGCTCGAACTTCAGTTCACGACTGCGCTGCAACTGATCCTCGCCGCTTACTTGAGCGCGATTATTGGCATGGATCGGGAGCGGAAAGCCCACGATGCTGGACTGCGGACGCACATGCTGGTTGGCGTTGGGGCGTGTTTGTTCACCGTGCTGTCGTACTTGGCGTTTCCGGGTGCCGACCCGGCCCGTATCGCCTCGCAAATTCTGCCGGGAATCGGTTTTCTCGGCGCGGGGACGATCCTCAAGTATGGACGCAATGTCAAAGGCTTGACAACTGCCGCGAGTATCTGGATCACGGCGGCAGTTGGCATGGCGGTCGGCGTTGGCGCATGGTTTTTGGCGCTGTGCGCGACGCTGCTGATTTGGTTCGTGCTGGTCATGCTGCGCCACGTGGAGCGTCAGCACTTTGAGAAGAAATTAACGCCCCAGCCGGATAATTCACCTGACGATCCAACATTTCCTTGAGGTCTACGCGAGCCGCTGCACCTGTTTACTCATCTGGATCAACGATGTAATGTCGGGTTCAGATCGGACGATCACAGGAGCACCTAACAGATCGACTGCTTCATTACCGATCAATAATCGCGCGATGTTGCTTACCCCATAACTCAGCGCGTCGAGGTCGTAGCCGCCTTCCATTATGAAAACGATCTTGCCCCCGCACAATTGATCCGCCATCCGCAGCAGTTCGACCGTCAAGCGGGCATAACCGTTTAATGTAAGCTGCATCCCCGCCAGCGGGTCTGCCCAATGCGCATCGAACCCTGCCGAGACAAGGATTAGTTCTGGCTGAAAGCGTTCTGCCGCCTTCCAGACAATCTCGTCAAAAACGCGGCTGTAATTGCTATCACCGCTGCCAGCGGGCAACGGAATGTTGATCGTATAGCCTTCGCCTCGGCTCGCGCCTGTATCCGTCACCGCGCCTGTGCCGGGATAGAGCGGGTATTGGTGCGTCGAGATGAACAGCACCGATGGATCGTCGTAGAACATCGCTTCCGTGCCGTTGCCGTGATGCACGTCGTAATCGACGATCAGGACGCGCTGGATAGTGTGCTGCTGTTGGGCGAATCGTGCGGCGATAGCGATATTGCCGAGCAAGCAGAAGCCCATCCCATAACCCGGCATGGCGTGATGCCCCGGCGGGCGGAGGGCGGCGAGTCCGTTCGTGGCGCTGCCGCTTAGGACAGCATCGACCGCGCCGACCGCGCCACCCGCCGAGAGCTTAGCAATCATCAGGGCGTCGTGTCCGGCGTAAGTGTCGGCGTCAAGGTGCAGTAATCGGTGCTGCGCGCTCACGCGCGTGAGTACATCGAGATAGTCCGGCGTGTGAACGGTCAAAATTTGCTCGTCGCTGATCGGCTCAGCGGTGACGGTGTTCATGCGCGTGCTCAAGCCGCTTTCATCAAGCCGCTGCCAGACCGCGCGAATCCGCTCGGCGTGTTCGGGATGTCCCGGCGAGTCGTGTTCGGTATAGCGCGTGTGCGTGGTATAGATGGTCGTCATGAAAACCTCAAGCCTGATTGTCGCTCAAATTGTGATCGCATTAGCCGCATCTGGCAAGTGCTATAATGCGTAGAACGTCTGCCACGCGGCAGTACGCCACATTGTGGCATTCAAATTGAGGCGGATCGTGGATGAAGCGAAAGTCATCGTTGCTCCAGATCGGGCTGCGTGGAAGCGGTGTAAGGATTGAGACTATGCAGTATGAGGCGCTCGTCAGCTGGGCGTGTGATCAGTGGGCAGAGCGCTCGCCGGATTGCACCAGCGTGACCGTTTGGGCATCGACTGAATGCAGCAACCAGATCGCGCTCAACCACATTCAGGTCGGGCGCAGGCTGCGCGGAAAAGCGCGTTTCGCAGCTTGGGAAGCGCTCGACTGCCCGCTGGTTACGCCTATCAGCGACTATGGCGCACGCGGCAGCAAAATGGTGCTCACGTCGAGCGCGGGCGTGTTCGCCTTCAAATTTTTGCTCGACGACGGCGATCCTTTCGAGGTGATTTACGCTTGCGCCTACTTCAACGGCGACTTACAGAACCTGAACGCGATTGCTCTTGTGCCAGCGGACAAACTGGAAACGTGGGCATCCTTTGAAGTGATCTGTACGCGGGCGGTGCGTCCGCATATTCGCCGCCGCCGTGATGTCTACATCGTCGGCGGGACGGATGCCTTTTTCGACCCAACCGTCGAATGGGAAGACGTGATCCTCGACGATGCTCTAAAGACCAAGCTGCTCGACGATATGGAAGCCTTCTTTACGCAGGGCGTGGGCATCTACCGCCAGTTGAAGTTGCCCCCCTTTCGCAAACTGCTTTTGGCAGGCGTACCCGGCACAGGCAAAACGATGCTCTGCGCGGCGCTGGCGAAAATCGCCATCAAGCAGCGGCGCGTTGTGGTATACGTCTCCGGCGCAGATCGTGACGGCGCATCGTTCGACAAGATTCACCGCGCGTTGCAAGCGGTTGCTGCGGTACGCTACCCTGTGCTGCTGATTGTCGAGGAACTCGACGCTTACCTGCAAGGCGACGACAAGGCGCGCGTTCTCAACGTGCTCGACGGCGTCGAATCGCCCAATAATCCCAAAGGGGCGCTCCTGCTGGCGACGACCAATTATCCCGAAGCGATTGACGAGCGCATCGCCAAGCGACCGGGACGGCTCGACCGCATCTTCGTGATTCCGACGATTGAAAACGAAGTACAGGCGGAAGCGATGCTGCGCCATTATATGCGTGAGCAGTGGCGCGACGAACACGTTGGTATCGTCAGCGATCTCGTGCAGCAGCCCGGCGCGTTCGTGCGCGAAGTTGCACTGCACGCGCGCATGATCGCCGCCCACGAGCATCGCACCGACGTGACACTACCCATGCTCGAAAGCTCGGTGGAAAGCCTGCTCCTTCAAATGCGCGCCGAGCGCGATTTCCTGACGCAGCGCCGCCCGATCAGCCTGATTAACACCAAGAGCAACCGCAGCCCGTTTGGTTGATGAGGCTGTTTATTCGAACTCGCGTCCAGTGATCAACCCACGGATGAAATAAACGGCGTCTTCGTCGGGTGTTTCGCCGGTCTGCGCTTGTGCCACCCTTAATATCGCGCGCTCATCACCCCCGAATTGCTCGACCAACTGACACGCCATCCGCATCTTCTCGGTCATACGCACAAAGTCCGCATCGGACATCAGCTCGCCGTTATGCCCCTCGATCACGTAAGCGGCGTCGAAGCTGAGCAATCTATCAATCAGCGGCAGCAGATTTCGCCGTGTGTAATGGCGCTTCGGCGGGTAGATCGTGTCGTAGAGGCAGTCACCGAGGAACAGCACCCGATCCGGCAGGATGAACATGATGCTGGAGTCGCTCGCATGGTCGCCGCCGACATGCTGAATCGCGCAGGTTACGCCGCCGAGTCGGAGTTCTAGCGCCTTATGAAAGACGATGCTCGCTTGCGTGATTCGCACGTCGCGCGGGGAAGGTAGTTCTTGCTTGATGTTTTCCGCGCCTTCGGCGGTTCGCTCTCCGGCGGCGATGTGCGCTTCGAGCGCCTCGTCGCTCCATTCGTAAGTCGCTATCCGCGCCAAGTGTTGTGCGGTTTCAGCGTGAGCGATCACCGGAATGCCGAGCGAGTCCGCCCCAAAGACATGATCCCAATGCCAGTGGGTGAGCGCGATGAACTGCGGGGTGGCGACGTTTTGCGCTGCCAGTTGAGCCATGAACGTCTGCGCATGGGCGGCGGATGCTCCGGCATCGAGTGCCAGGGTGTAGGCTTCACCGACGACTACTGCCAGCGAAGGGCGATCCGGCTTGGCGGGCGGCAGCCAGTAGACGTGTTCGCTGATTCGGGTGAGTGCTGGCTGAGTCATGGGCGTACCTTTGGTGTAAAGATCAAGTATTTGAAGCCGTTCATGGCGACGGTTTCGCTTTGCTGATAATTGCGCGCAATCGCTTGCAGCACGTCCACCGGGTAGAACTGCGCCCGCATAATCACCAGTCCGAACGCCTGATCCTCGATCATGGCGATCAGCGCTGACGAGTCGAATAACCCTTTTTGCGCCAAGTTGAGCAACTGCGTCGGGTTCGTGATTACGTCCCTGCCCGCCAGCAGATTAAACGCTGCTTCCTCGCTCAGCACGGGCTTATCGGACGCCTTGACCAGATCGACCATGTGCCAGCCCGCATCAATATCGGCTTGGGTCGTCAAATGCCCGATGTCGGCGTAGCCGCCCGCGATTCGCCCTGCCGAGTCGTAGAATCCGTTGACGGCGTTGGGCGTCAGGTGGAGCGCGCTGGCAATTGGCGCAAAAACCACGCCTTGCGTCGGCATGTGCAGCGTCGCGTAGCCATAGCCGACGTAGAGCAGCGGAATCACGCTCAAGCCGACCACCCCAAACGCAGGCGCGAAGCGCCGGAAGGGGAAGATCAACAGGCGGCTGAGATAGTTGCGCGGGAATGTCCAAGCTCGGTTGAGCGTCCGCGCGGCGAACAAGCCGCTCAGGATGCAGAGCGCAGCAATCGAGGTAGCGAAGTAGCTGTCGCCCGCGCCCCATTTACCACTCAGCACGCCCGTGATTAGCGAGGCGGCGAACCAG
>JBBSNT010000046.1:0-17401 GCA_038260485.1 Aggregatilineales bacterium
TCGCCGCCGCCCAAGAAATCCTCGATGGCGATGCGGGCGATGCGATAGGTATCGCCGATACGCGCCGCGCCGAGCTTGCCTTCGTTGATCAAGTCGAGCACTTCGCTCTCGGTGACGCGCATATAGGCGGCGGCTTCAGCGACGGTCATGATGTTGGGGGCTTGCGCGGCAGTCGGCTGCGGGCGAAGCGGATGGACGCTCTGTCGCGGTGACGTTTCGACCGCGCCCTGCGGCGCGTTGTAGATGTTGATCGCCGCCAGAGCAATCGCAAGGATGACCGTGATCAGTTCAACCATATTCGCCTGCTCGGCGATGATCTGGAAGGCGTTGGCGTCGAGCGAGAATGTGCCGTCTGCATTGAATTGGATATAGTTGTACATCAAGAGCGTCGTGGCGCAGAACTCGATCAGCAGCGGCGCCATCAAGATGATGCCAATCGCGCGCGCCTGTCTTTGCGGAACCGTGTGCCCAAACAGGTGAAAACTGCCTTTGAACAGCACGAAAATGCCTAAAAAGAAAACAATTAAACCGATCATGCAGGGGGTTCTCTTAACGGATACCGCCCGGATTATACGGCGGTAATTTGCGGCTGACAACTGAGGAGTGTAGATGGCGACCTTAACTGCGGAAATTGCGGCGACTCCGATTCTGCCCAACAGCCTTGCGATCTGGGGGTTGGGGCAGTCCGGCGTCATCATTAAGGGATCGAGCGCGGTGATTTACATCGATCCCTACCTGAGCGACAGCGGCATGACCCGTAATTTCCCGCCGCCGCTGCTGCCCGAAGCAGTCACCAATGCCGATTACATCCTCTGCACGCACGAGCATCTCGATCACTTCGACACCCATACCCTCGTCCCGGCGCTAGAGGCATCCCCACGGGCAACCTACAGCCGGTCGAGGCGGTGCGCTTGGTGCAAACGATGGGCTGGGAACTGCTCATCCCGCAGCACAACGATTTGTTCGCGGGCAACAGCCTCTCGTGGACGCAGTTCGCCAACGCGATTGAGCGCTTCGCGCCTCAGCAGCGCTTTAAGCGTCTGCAAGCGGGCGAGATGCTCTATTACGTGAAAGTGACCTCATAACGCAACCTTGCAGGGCAGGCATCATACTTGCCCCTCATCATGTGGAAAGGTAATCGGATGGAAGCGTTTTTTGCGGATTATTTAGAGCGGCTGCAAGTGCTGGATCGGGACTTCATTGCAACGTTCGACGACCTGCCGGACGAGGCGTTGGACTGGATTCCGGGCGAGGCGATGAATTCGTTCGTGATTCTGGTCGTCCACGTCACGGCATCAGCACGCTACTGGATCGGGGATGCGGCGATGGGTGAGCCGTCAGACCGACACCGCAGCGAGGAATTTCAGGCGCAGGGCTTGAGCCGTGACGCGCTAAAAGCGCGTTTCGCTGCGCTCGAAGCCTACACGCGCGGCGCGATGCAGCGCCTCAACGTGGGCGATTTCGCGGCGCTGCGTCCGGTGCAAAACAGCGCCGGAGAAAATTATCAGGTGACGGTGGGTTATGCGCTGCTGCACGCGCTGGAGCATACCGGCTTGCATCTCGGTCACGCGCAGATCACGCGGCAGTTGTGGCAGCAGCAGTAACAAATAAGGGCGTAATCTGTTACGCCCTTACAAAAACTTTCTATACTTCAGTTTGGACTCCAAGCGTTCGTCTAATCGACGAAGCGATACTTGACCAGCGTCCACATGGCAATCGGTCCATCCGTCCAACTGATCTTCTTGCCCTCGGTCCATTCGCGCCCGTTGTAGGAAATCGGCACTTCGTAGATGCGAATGCCCTGCTTGAGCACCTTCGCCGTGAATTCCGGCTCGAAGTCGAAGCCGTGCGCATGGATGACCATGTCGCGGGCAACTTCGGCGCGAAAGACTTTGTAGCAGGTTTCCATATCGCTGAGGATGGCGTTGTAGAGCACGTTGGTCGTCAGAGTGAGGATTTTGTTGGCGATCATGTTCCAGAAGTTCATCGCCTTGCGCGGCCCGCCGAGAAAGCGTGATCCGTAGACGACCTGTGCGATGCCTTCTTGCAGCGGCTTGAGCAGGGACGGGTATTCACGCGGGTCGTATTCGAGGTCGGCATCCTGAATCAGAAACACGTCGCCGGATGCGTGGCTGAAACCCGTCACCAGCGCCGCGCCTTTGCCCTGATTATGCTCATGGTAGAGGATGCGCACGTTGGGGCGTCCCTGCGCCTCGATCTGGCGCAGCAAGTCGCGCGTGCCATCGGTCGAACCATCGTCCACGATCAGGATTTCCTGAGCAAGCCCGATTTCTTCGACGCGATCTAGCACCGGCTCGATGGTCGTGATCTCGTTATAGCAGGGGATGATGACGCTTAGCGTGAGTGTTTTTTCCTGATTTGAATACAGAGACGTCTTTTTCGCGGTCTGCATAACGCTGCCTTCACCCTATGCTCATGTGCTCGTATCTCGGCGTGATGGATCGATTATAGCATAGCTGATCTGAGTGAATAGTGAGGACATCGCGTGGGTATATTGCAATCTATCTAACTTCATTACTATAATGGGGGTATTCGCACAGGCAGCAGGAATCGATGTTATGGAGTTGCAGAGCGCTAACGGGCGCAGTATTCGCACTATCAAGCTATGGCTGAAAGCGTTCGTCCCGAATACCGATGAACTTGCTCGCCCGGTGCTTGGCGATGGTGAACACGCTGGCAAGACCATGCTCAACCATCTATGGTTGACCAACCGCTGCTTTCTGACTGATCAGCGGTCGTTCAGTAACGACATCCATGCCGAAGCGCGGATGCACTCGGAGATCGAGATCGACCTCGCTAAAGGCAAGGAGACGTACCAGTTCCATCACTGCTACGACACTATCGAGGTGGACTGCCGCACCGGAGCAGAGAAATGCCGCGCGCAGGGCAGCACCTCACGGATGAATTTTCATGACTTCGAGGTCGAAAGGGAAAAGCAGCTCTATACCGTACACATCAAGGCGGCATCGAAGAACCCGTGCATCAAGATTGGCGCGCTGAAGATTACGCCGAACCTTGATTTCACCGGCGTGATCCACATCGCCATGACAGAAGACCCCAGCCGCGCGATTGTCACCTTCACGGGCAAAGTCGAGGAGTACCCCGCTTTCGAGATGTACGCCTGCGCGAACAATGGCACGGCGGAAACAGTCTTTCAGGTTGACGTTGCGCCGCGTGGGGCGATCAGCGATTTGCCCGGTGGCCCGACCCGCGAGATTTTCGGCAGAGCGGAACTTTGCACCAATGTGCCGCTACCCGCCGACGACTGAGCCGGGCGTTGGGCGAATGGGCGCGGGTTCGCCATCGTCGTCAGGTGCAGACGTTGGCGGCGCGGCAGTGACGAAGCCAGCAGGGGGGTGAGTGGGCTGCAAGCGCGGCGTGGGTATGAAGACCGGATTGGGATTGATCGTGGCGGTGGGCTGTGCCAGCGGCACGCCGAAGGGCTGCCCCAAACGCGCGCGCTCGTCGAGATCGGCTTTCGCCTCGTCGAACAGATCATGAACAACCGGATCATAGTAGGCATCAGCATTGATCTGTGCCAGTTGGACGCCGAACTGCGCCGCCGTATCACGCCGTGCGACGACCGTCACGACGATGGTGTGGTCGGGCGGGATCAACTGGATGAAGGTCAGGTCGTTGATGATGGTTGGGCGAAACCGATCCCAGTAGATGCGCGCGGCATCGAACAACCACTCCGCGCCCAAATTGGGCGAAATCAGCAAAAAGTGATAATCAGGATATTGATCGGGTTTTGCTTGCAAACGCAGCTCCTTTCGCTTGCCGCCCATTATACGTGATCGGCGCAAACAATCGACGGTCAGGCGAGCTTCTCGTTCCCCTCGTCGAACGGCTTTTGCGCATAGATACCCCTGACTGATTCCACTACAAGTGACTGTGTACGGCTGAGGGTTCATGACAAATGGACAACGTTCGCGCAGTTCGCAATGGCTATACTGCTGGCGTTTTCACTCTAATCGTTAGTTAGGGTACACTCGGCGGCGCGCATGATTGAGCCTGCGCACTGATCTGTTCAGGAGTCCACGATGCCAGAATTCCCGGTTGCCCTCTTGCTCCTCGGCATCGCAGCGGGCATTCTGTCTGGCATGTTTGGCATCGGCGGCGGCGTCGTGATTGTGCCGGTGCTGGTCGCGCTGTTCAGCTTCGAACTCCGTCCTGCGATTGCGACGTCGCTCGGCGCGCTCATGATGCCGGTCGCCCTGCTCGCCGTGATCACCTACTATCGCGCCGGGCTGCTCAACGTCAAGACTTCGGCGCTGGTCGCCGTCGGGCTGATCATCGGCGGCGTGTTTGGCGCTCAACTTCAGGACGCCCTCAGCCTCGACAACCTCAAAGCCCTCTACGGCGCGTTCCTTCTGTATGCGGCATGGCGCTTCATCGAGCCGCGCAAATGGCTCAAGCTCGCGCCGCCGAGCGTGCTGCAAGACCCGGTCACCGACGCGGCGTGGTATCTGCTGCTGACGGTTGGGCTAGGCGCGGGTGTGGTTTCGGCGCTGTTCGGCGTCGGCGGCGGCATCGTGATCGTCCCGGTCTTGGTCGGGCTGCTGCACTTCGACCAGAAGATCGCCGTCGGCACGTCGCTGGGTGCGCTGCTGCCGCCGACCACCATCGGCGCGGTCATCAACGACTACAATCAGGGCGTGCTCGACGTCGCGACCTCGGCATTCGTCGCGCTTGGACTGCTGTTCGGCGCGTTGATCGGCGCGCGCATCGCCATCAAGCTGCCGTCAGCAACCGTCAAGCGGCTGTATGGCATCTTCCTGTTGTTCGTTGGGCTGCGTTTCTTGCTCGGTCTTTAGATGTTATAATTTTAGAAATTTTCACGAGCGACCCGCAACAGGTCGTGCGCTTCGATGCAGCACGCGCGCAAATCGTCAGTAGACAACGAGTTTAGGCGGATTTATGTTGCGACAAGGACTGCTCTATCTTTCAGCGGCGGCGTGGGCGCGCGGGATGGTTACGCGCATGGGGCTTGCGCGGCGAGTCGCGCGGCGATTTATCGCTGGAGAAACGATTGACGAAGCTGCCGCCGCGACGCGGGCGCTCAACGATCAAGGCATGATCGTCACGCTCGACTATTTGGGCGAAAGCGTCGCCAGCGCCGCCGATACCGAAGCAGTCGTCGCCACCTATCGCCAGTTGATCGCGCGCATCGCTAGAGACCAGCTTAAGGCGAGCGTTTCGGTCAAATTAACCCATTTCGGCTTAGACCTCAGCGAAGAACTGTGCGTCAACAACCTACGCGCCATCCTGACCGACGCGCGCAGCCACAATATCGCCGTCACGATTGACATGGAGAGCAGCGCTTACGTCGATACCACGCTGCGTATTTATCGCACTCTGCGCGATCATGATGACTTCGCCAACCTCGGCACGGTGATCCAGTCGTATCTGTTTCGCTCGAAGGACGATATGCAAGCGCTCGCCGCCGAGGGCGCAACTATCCGGCTGGTCAAAGGCGCATACCTCGAACCCGCGACCGTCGCCTTCCCTGCCAAAGCCGACGTTGACGCTAATTACGCCGCATTGATGCGCGCCTATCTCGACGCTCCGCCGCCCGCGCTGCTGCAAATCGCCACGCACGACGAAAACCTGATCGCTGATGGCGAAGCCGCTGCCCGCCAACGCAACCTGACGCCGGATCGCTTCGAGTTCCAGATGCTCTACGGTATCCGCTCGCAGCGCCAGACGGAACTTGCTGACGCGGGCTATCAGGTGCGGATTTACGTCCCCTTTGGCGAAGCGTGGTATCCCTACTTCATGCGCCGGCTTGCCGAACGTCCGGCGAATCTATGGTTTTTTGCCCGCAGTATCTTTCGCGCTTAAGCCGCCTCATCCCGCCGCTTTGATTTATGGACGGCGCATAGGTTTGTCGCACGGAAAGATCAGACGGAAGCGGCTGCCTTTTCCGACTTCGCTTTCGACTTCGATCCGTCCGCTGTGCCGCTGGCTGATCTTCTGGGCGATGGTCAAGCCCAAGCCGAAACCGCGCATACTGCGCGCATGATCAGCGCGAAAAAAGCGGTCGAAGATGTGCGGCAGGTCATCTTCGCTGATGCCTGCGCCAGTATCGCGCACATCGACGGCGATCTCGTGGTCGTTGAGCAGGTGACAGCGCACGCTGACCTCGCCACCCTCCGGCGTGTAAGTGACGGCGTTGTCGAGCACCGCCTTGAACAGGGTCATCAGTTCCTCCATGTCGCCCCAAACGTGATAGCGTTCAGGCGCGAGTTCGAGCGTGAAGGTGATCTCTTTGTGCTGCGCCGCCGCCTCGATGTTCATTTTGATCGAGGTGAGCAGGTGGTTGAGGTCGATTGCCTCAAGGGTGGTATCGGTCAAGGTATCGAGCCGGGACATCGTGATCAGCGACTCGACCAACTGTAAAATCCGCTCGGTCTGCTCTTTGATGCCTTCGGCGTACTCAGCCTGCTTGATCGGGTCTTTAACCTTTTCCATCAGGTAAAGGCGGGTGTTGATGATCGACAACGGCGTCCTGAACTCGTGCGAGGCGTCGCGCACGAATTCGGAGAGGATACGTACCCGCTCGCGTTCGAGCGCAAGCTGCATGGCGTGATCGGACGCCTGACGGCGGTCGGTGATGTCGGTCATGATGCCGTCGATGCGCAGCGGGCGGTCTTGCGCATCGCACACGAGCCAAAAGCGATTATGCACCCAGCGGAGCGCACCATCACGGCGCACGATGCGGTAGTCCATATCGATGCGCTCGCCCAACAGCGCGCCATCCAACTGTGCCGCGAACGCCACTCGATCTTGCTCGTGAACGATGTCGATCAACAGGCGGTGGTTGGTCAGAATGTCTGCCGGTGAGTAGCCCGAAAATGTCTCGATGGTCGGGTTGACGTAGACGAGTTCGTGCGTTCCCGGCTGCACCGACCAGACGACGTCCTGCATTGAACTGAGGATGCTCATCAGGCGCTGCTCGCTGGCTTCGAGGGCGCGCTGGGCGCGGCGCTGCTCGCTCACGTCGATGATGACGACGACGCGGAAACGCTCGCCATTTTCCTGAACGAGTAAGCTGTTATAGGCACTAATTTCGAACGCCGTCCCGTCCTTGCGCTTAACGACCCATTCGCTCATGGTCTCGTTAGGCAGCGCGCTCTGAATGATGTTTTGATGGACGGACTCCGCGCGGGTGTGGCTTTCCTCTGGAAAGACGAACGTGAAATGTTTGCCGATCAGTTCGGTGGCGCTGTAGCCGTAAATTTCGCAGTAGGTGTGGTTCACCTGCACGAAAATACCCTGCGCGTCAATCACGCAGATGCCGACTAACGCCGATTCGTAAATCGACGTAAATAGGCGCTGACTTTCGCGCAAGGCTTCTTCCGCCAGCTTGCGTTCGGTGATGTCGCGGCTGGTGACGACGACAGCGCTGATGGTGTCATCGTCATTGTGGAGCGGCGTGAAGATGCTCTCGTATTGGCGTGTGCTCTGTGCCGTCGAAAAGACCTCTTCGAAGGTGACGCTTTCGCCGCTGGCGAAAACTTGATCGACGTGCGCCTGAACAGCCGCACTGCTCTCGCCGGGCAAGCCCAATTCTTGCCATGTTTTGCCGACCACCCACTGCGGTTTAAGCTGGACGTTGCGCAGGGCTGAGGGGCTGGCATACATAAACCGGCTCTCGCGGTCAAACATCAGGAAGGTATCGGGCGTGGTCGAAAGCACCGTGTCAAAGACGCGCGCCTGCCGTTCGAGTTCGGTTGCCAGCTTGCGGAGTTCTTCCTCGCTCGCCTTTTGCTCGGTGATGTCGCGGATGGTGTTGAGCATGAAAATGACGTCGCCGTCCTTGTCGTGGATCGGCGTCAGCGTGATCATAAAGTCGCGCAAGCCTTCGAGCGTTGGGAATTGTTCCTCGTAGGTGATCGATTGCTCGGTTTTTAAGACGTGTTTCAGCCGCGCATCGAAGATTAAGCCGGCTTCTTGAGGAAAGCCGAGTTCGCGCCACGTCTTGCCGGTGACCTGCTCGGTCGTTAAGCCGGAGTCTTCTAAGCCGCGTCGATTGACGTAGAGGTAATGTCCGTCCCTGTCGAACAGGAGAAAGGCGTCAGGCGTCGCTGCGAGGATTTCGTCGAGCATACGCACCTGCTGCTCGACCTCTAGCGCCAGCTTTTCGACGACTTCTTCCGATTCCTTGCGCAGCGTGATGTCCCGCTCGAAGATGGCGACTTGATCGCCTACAGGAATTAGCTGTGTCTGATACCAGCCTGTCTCGAGGAGGGGATGGTCGATGTAGGCTTCACTTTGGTGAATGCTGCGCTGCTCAATCAGGCTGATTAATGTCTTGAAGAGCGGCAGCGTATCATGTTCGATGAACAATTGGCGCAGACTATGCCCGATCAACTGATCGGGCGGCAGCGTAGACTGAGCAAAGCCGCGCGTATTGGCGTCGACGCAAATCAAATCGACGAGTTCCCCCGCCTCGTCACGGATACAATCCATCAGGTAGAAGCTGTCGCGGTTGTGCTCAAGCGCGACCCGATAAGGATTCGCGTCAACAGGCTGGATCGTGATCAGTTGAGCGGGCTTACGCTCGTGATCCACAGCAGCGCAGGTCACGGTAACATTTACAGCAGTGCCAGAGCGTTTTTTCAACTGCCCAGAACCGCTCAAGGAGTCGATTACGTCCGCAGTCTGCACACCCAGCAGCTCGCCATCGGCATAGCCGCTGAGCAGGGTGGCAGCGCTGTTGGCAAAGACAATCCGGTCGTCTTGCTGGAGCAATATCGCCGCCGGAATAGCGTTGAGCCAGTCAGCGGGCGTTACTTCAGCCATCACATTCTCCTCTAAAGGCTATGTGCGGCACAGGAACATCGACTTCGCGCAGGGTAATGCTCAATCATTCGGGCTAGACAGCCGGTTTAAAAGGCATTTGTGCCAAACTGGCGAACTCACGCAACGATAGGAGAATCTTTGTCGAAGTACAGCCCTCATCGCTGCTGATTTAACCGCTTCTTAGCGCATTATTGTAGGAGAAACTACGAACTTTGCCACTAGTTCACAATTTAATCTCAATCAATCAGCCGCTCCCACTCGGTCATGGTGCTGTGGAGTTCGCTTTCGGCGTCGGTGTAGGCAATGCCGAGCGTTCGCACCCGTTCGGCATCGGCGGCGGCGCTCGCGCTGCCAATCGCGCTGGTGATCTCCTCTAGGTGCGTCTCAAGCTGCGGGATCAGCACTTCGAGTTCCTCGATTCGCTGCTGAAGCTGGCGCGGTGTCATGCCGAATTTCTTGTCGGCAGTTTTAGGCACGCTGCTGTTTCCGTTTTTAGCGCGCATCGATTCACGCCCCGCTTCGGCAGTGAGGGCGGCTTGGCGCGCGGCAGTTCGCGCCGCGAGATACTCCCCATATGTGCCCTTGTAAACATCGAGCTTGCCGGGGCTGACCGCCCAGATTTGGGTCGCCAGCGCGGCGATCAGATAGCGGTCGTGGCTGACGAGCAGGATCGTCCCGGCGAATTCTTCCAGCACGTTCTGCAAAATTTCCTGACTCTCAATGTCAAGGTGGTTGGTTGGCTCGTCGAGCAGCAGAAAGTTCGCGCCGCCGAGCGCCAGTTTCGCCAGCGCGACGCGCCCGCGTTCGCCGCCGGAAAGCGTGCTAATCGTGCGGAAGGCGTCGTCCCCGCTGAACATGAACTGACCGAGATAAGTGCGCGTTTCGGTTAAGCCCATCGCTTTGACCGAGACGATCTCGTCGAGGATGCTGTTGTTCTCGTTGAGGAGTTCGTGCGCCTGCGCGAAATAGCCGATCTGCACCGACGCGCCGAGCTTGGCTTCGCCCGCCAGCGGATCAAGCTGACCGATCACCGTCTTGACGAGCGTGCTTTTGCCCGCGCCGTTCGCTCCGATCAGTGCGGCGACTTCTCCGCGCATCAGCACAATATCCGGGGCTTGAAAGAGCGGGTCGTCATAGCCGACCCTCAGCCCTTTGGTTTCCAGCACTTTATCGCCGCTGCGCAGCCCCGCGTTAATGTGCAGGTTCATGGCTTTGCGATCATTCGGTCGGGCGATCAGTTGGTCGCGCTTGAGCCGTTCGAGCCGCGTGCGCCGTCCCTGCGCCTGCTTGGTGTTCTGCCCCGCGAGGTTGCGGCGGATGTATTCTTCCTCTTTGGCGATGAACGCCTGCTGCGCTTCGTAATCTTTGAGCAAGCGCTCGTGCCGTTCCTCGCGCTGCCGGAGGTAATGGCTGTAATTGCCGCGATACGACTCCAGCGTGCCGAAATCAAGTTCCCAGATCGCGCGGGCGACGGCGTCCATAAAGTAGCGGTCATGGCTGACGACCAGCACCGCGCCTGCGAAATCGTTGAGGAAACTTTCGAGCCACTCAATCGCCTCGATGTCGAGGTGATTGGTCGGCTCGTCGAGCGCGAGCAGGTCGGGTGCTTCGACCAGCAGGCGACCGAGCAGGACGCGCGTCTTTTGCCCGCCGGAAAGCTGCGTCAGCGGGCGGTCGTAGTCTTCGGGATTGAAGCCCAATCCGTGCAGGACGGTTCGCATCCGCTGGTCATAGGTATAGCCGCCCGCCAGTTCGAATTGCTCTTGCAGTTCACCGTAGCGTTCGAGCACGGCATCGTGAGTGTTGGCGTCAGCGAGTTGGTGCTCAAGTTGGCGCAGTTCGGCTTCTTGCGCGCGCAGATCAGCGACGGCAGTCAGCATTTCTTCCCAGATGGTGTGATCGCCGTGTAGTTCGGGGCGCTGCGGCAGAAAGCCGATACGCACGCCACGCGCGCGGGTGATCGTCCCGTCGCTCGGTAAATCCAGCCCGATCAACAGGTGCAGCAGCGTCGTTTTGCCCGCGCCATTGGCTCCCACCAGCGCGATCCGTGCGCCGTGAGGCACGTCAACCGTGACTCCGCTGAAGATTTCGTCTGGACCGAATGCTTTGGCGAGGTTATTCGCAGAAATTAGGGACATAGTTGCTTGTAAGTATTTTGAGTCGGAACGAGACGATTATAGCAGAAATCCGCCTCATTCGGGGCTGCGTGCTGCGCATCGAACCTGTTTCTTGAGATCGAGATAGGAGGGGTTTATCTCTGTGAGTTGGAAAGCTGTTTCTTCAAATAATCGGTGATTTGTGCTTCGCTCGATACCAAACTAGAAAACTGTTTGTCTGCCACGTCGCTAAATCGCGCCAACACGCTGCGCGCGATATTTTGCTGATCTTCAAATATAGCAACCGATTGAAAATCAATTGCCCAACTCTGATAGGTATGTAGTTTTATCGTCACATCTCGGCAACTGTCATCGCTACCAATTGCAAAAACATAAAGCGGCACATCTCGATGATTGACAAGAGCATCGACAGTATAGAGTCTTTGCCTATCATACACGGGATGATTGTAGTCAAATGTCAGCCTGTCAGATGGGACATGTTCTCTCATGAACTCACGGAAATCCTCTAAGAATGTAGCTCTGACTTGTTCACGAGATAGATATGAGACATCTGTTATGCGTGTTAATGCCTGCAAAAAAGAGAACACGGCAGAACTTATTTCATCATATTGGACTTCAAGGCGTAATTCACCCTCTCGATTCTCTATCCCGAACTGAGAGAGTACGCGATTAATAACTTCTTGTCGTGTGCCTTTCTTTAGTGAAGCATAATCCATCCAATAACTGAGGTGCATCAATGTGTCACCTTCGTCGGTCAGCACCCAAGTCTGGGTATTTTCATGACCGCGCAGGACAATATTGTAGTGATCGCCGTCCTCCATAGTGAATGGAGTAAGAATGGGGTATCGTTCTCTCCCTTCCTGTTCCACAACAATGTGGCGACCTATAGTTCCCTGAATCTGAAGGGTAATCGACTCAACATCCATACGTTTACTCATAACAGCGGTAATGATTCATCAGGTGGTAGAATGCACTTGCAGTCCATTATAAGGCAATTCAGAGCACCGCCCAGATCGCTGTAACGATCTGTGACTTCCGCATATTCTTCTTCTCTAAAATCTCTCTCTTGATACCGCTCAGTCGCATAGTGAATATGAAAGTCTCGGAACGTATTGCCCTCCAATTTATTCGTATGCCAGTGTGACTTGCCATTATATCGACGCAACAAGAATAGCCCAGTTGTCTCTTTGAATTCGTAACTCAGTATCACAGAGAAGTTTAGAGGATTCAGTTTGCTCTGCCGTACTATGAGATGGAAATTACTCCCCTGAGCGCCTAAGACCTTCACGTCTCCTCTCTTGTGTGCATCGTCGGGTTTCATCTTATTGCCAATAAGTGCTTCCCGATAACCTGAAGGCAAAGCCTTCTCTTCTTCAATGAGCGCGGCTATTTGTTCATCGGTTAGCTTGGTAGTCAACGTCGATATCCTTACATAATAGAACAAAAATTCTAATCGGTCAACCAATTCATACTACAGTAAACCCTTTAATTTATATGATTGCAAATGGCTAGAGTATGGTTGCTTATCCCGTGACGAAGTAGGAGCGCCGCAGCGGGCGCGTTCCGGCGCGCGTGAACAGCGCCGCGCCCAACCCCGCCGAACTGATTGCGCTGAGGGTGAAGAAGCTGATCGCAAAGCCGAAGGGCAGCAGCGTCACGCCCGCCAGCAGCAGCGCGATGACTACGCTCCCGGTTAGCGCGGCGATCAGCGGGGGCGTACCCGAAGGCGTGCCTGTCCGTGTTACGGCGCGCGAGGTCGGTCGGGAGAAGCGTCGGATCAACCAGTCGCCAAGCATCAGCGCCAGTGTGATCAACCCGACTAGGCTGAGGACGCCGATGATCAGCCCGACGATCAAGAAAACCGGAACGAGCAGCAAGCCCAGCGGCGGCACGACCGCCAGCACGAAGATCACCAGCAGCGCCAAGCCGATCCCTAACACGTACACGGCGATGCCCACCCCGCCGAAGCCGCGCGGGCGCGAACGCAGCGCTTCTTCGACGTGGCTGATCTGGCGCGGAAACAGCGTCACGCCCAGCGCTGAAGTTCCGGCGAGGATCACCGTCCCGAAGATCGCTAACGCCAGCGTGCCAGCCGGACTGATATGGAAGGGCAGTGGCACGCTGCGAACTGCCGAGTTGCGCAGGGCAATCAACGCCGCGAAGGGGGCGAAATCCTCGTGACTACAGGCGAGGTCGCCCGCATTTTCCCGCCCATCGTCCAGCGTATCGACGCAGGCGTTGAGCGTGCCGTTGATTTGCAAATCGGGCAGGATGGTCAGCGTTTTGCCGCTGACGTACAGGTCGCCGTCGATGCGCCCGCCGAGCGTCACGTTTGCGCCGACGAGGCTGGCTTGCCCCGCGATATGCGCGGTCGAGTCAAGCGTCAGGTTTTCGCCCAGCGCCGTCAAATCGCCGTCGATGCGCCCGCTGATGTTAACCGTCTTACCGACCAAAGCCGCGCCGCCCGCGACCGCGCTGGTCTTGCTTAAAGCGATGCTGTTCGCAAGAACGACCAAATCGCCCGAATGCGTCCCGCTCAGGCGGTAATCATTGCCCGCGATCACATTTTGCTCATCGATGACATCACGCTGCGCGACGAGTTGGTGCGCCAGCACGGTCAACGCCACTACGATGGCGACCGCTGTGGCAAAAATCAGGACGTTCCGACGGCTGTGCATGACGATCTCCTACAGGTCTTCCCGATTTTGCCACGCGAAGTGCGCCAACCAGAACGCGCCAATCGGGATCAAGGTCAGCATCAGCGCGGGGACTTCGGGATAAGTCTGGAGCATTTCCTGAGCATTCCGTACGAGGCTGTCGAGCGAATTGAGCACCAACGCCATCACGCTCACAACCTGCGCGATCAAGCTGCTGAGGGCGCTCGCGTTGCCGATCACGTTGAGGATTAGCCAGCCGATGCCCGCCAAGAGCGGCGTCAGCACCAGCGCGATCACCGCCAAGCCGAGCGCCAGCGCCAGCCCCGACGAGCGCGTGAAGTTTTCGGGCTGCAAGCCTTCCGCCAAGCGCGCCATGATCTTGAGCGCCAAGCCCTGTGGCGCGCGCTGGTAAGGGGCAGCACGCAGCATCCGGTCAACCTGTTTGAGTCGGTTGAATTCGTCTGTGTCAGCGGAGGATTGATCGATCTGCGCGTAGAGTTCGTTCAACGCCTCTGCCGGAAGGTTTTTATCGAGCGCTTCCTGCATCAATCGATTCTGTCGGGACATCACACATTCTCCAGTAAAGGCATTATTGCACCGGATGCCGTCTTCGGATTGATCTTTTCGGCAAGTATTTGCCGCGCGCGGAACAGACGGCTTTTGATGGCGCTTTCGGTTGTATCCAATACATCAGCAATTTCGCTGTAAGAAAAGTCATACCAATAACGCAAGACCACCGCCGCGCGGTAGTCGGGATTGAGTTCGTGCAGAATCGAC
Source organism: Aggregatilineales bacterium (assembly GCA_038260485.1). Lineage (GTDB taxonomy): Bacteria > Chloroflexota > Anaerolineae > Aggregatilineales > Phototrophicaceae > Flexifilum. The sequence continues at coordinate 14,381 of JBBSNT010000046.1, forward strand.
TGCAGCGCTTCGCTTTGCTCATGCCGGATCGATTCATCTTCCGGTTCAGGCTCATCACTGCTCAACGTCAGGTTCGGCAGCGGGTCTTCAATCGAGAGCCACGTCATCCGGCGTCGGCGCAGGCGGTCGATGCAGTAGTTCGAGGCAATCGTCAGCAGCCACGTCTTGAACGAGCGCGCCGGATCGTAGCGTTGTAGGTTCAGGTACGCGCGCAAAAACGCTTCCTGCGCCGCGTCCTCCGCTTCGGTGCGTTCGGACAACATGCGATAGCACAGGTTGTAAACCGAGTCTTGGTAGGTATAGACCAGTTCCGCGAATGCGTCCTGATCGCCTTCCAGTGCGGCTTGTACCCATTCTAGGACGACTGGGTCGGGTGTAGACACGAAATCACTTTCTCCAAGAGCAGCCAACTGCGCCAGCCGCGAGCGCGCCCCCACTTGATCTGCATGGCTTGTAAAACTCTATACGCAGCGCTGGCGCAGAAGTTGCGGTTTGTGTTTATGCTTCATAGATGATTATACAAGGGTCGGGGGTGAAACAATCTTATAAATGCATAACTTGGTGATGCCCCCTCTTGTAAGCATCACCAAGTTATGCAAAATCAGGGCATCGGAAAGTTGGTATAGCCTTCTTCCGCTAATGCTTGCGCAAAATGAGACGCTTCTAGAAAAGCATCCTCAAACGTAATATGTGGTATTGAAGAAATTCTAGATATGGGTTCTTGAGGATTATGAGGGTGTAGGGACGTTCTATAGAACGTCCCTACGGGTAAATCCTAGAGCATTCCCGCGTCTTGCTCCGCCTGTGTCAGCGATTGATCGAACAATTGCAGCCCTTGATCCAACGTGTCGCGCTCGATCATCAGCGCCGGGCAGAAACGGATCGTACTTTCGCCCGCGCCCAAGACCAGCAAGCCGTTGTCAATCGCGTGGCGCTCCAGCGAATTACGCACCGCTTTGGCGGGCGTCCGCGCCTCGTCGAGCACCAGTTCCGCGCCGACCATCAAGCCCTTGCCCGCGATTCGCCCGTGCCGCAGCGACGGATGGTTTGTGCGCAGTTCTTCGAGCGCGTCGAGCAGGTACTCCCCCTGTTCGGTGGCGTTCTGCATATAGCCGTTCTCGATCAGGTCAATCGTTACCAGCGCCGCCGCGCATGACACCGGATTGCCGCCGAAGGTCGAGCCGTGCGCGCCGGGGGGCCACGCCATGATGGGTTGCTTGGCAATGACCGCGCCGAGCGGCATTCCGCTGGCGATCCCCTTTGCCGAGCAGACGATGTCCGGCTCGACGTTATGGTGCTCGATTGCCCACCACGTTCCGGTGCGCCCCATGCCGCTCTGCACTTCGTCGGAGATCAGCATAATGCCGTAATGATCGCAGATGTCGCGCAACTGCTGGACGAAACGGCTGTCCGGCATCAGATAGCCACCCTCGCCCTGAATCGGTTCGAGGATGATCGCCGCGACTGAATCGCCGGGGAAGATGCGCTTGAAGATCACATCCTCGATGTAGTCGGCGCAGGTGCAGTGTGCTTCGCAAGCAGCTTGTTCACGGCTGTGCAGGCAGCGATACGGGTTGTTATAAGGGACGTGATGCACGCCGGGAATCAGCGGGAAGAAGCCGTCGCGCTGGACGACTTTGCTGGCGGTCAGCGAGAGCGCGCCCATTGTCCGCCCGTGAAACGCCCCGAAGAAGGCGATAATGTGCTGGCGTCCGGTCACCCAACGCGCCATCTTGACCGCCGCCTCGACCGTCTCCGCGCCGGAATTCGCCAGAAAGACGCGCGCGTCTTCGCTGAAAGGCGCGATCTCCGCCAGCTTTTCCGCCAGCCGTACCTGCACGTCGTAGTAGTAATCCGTTCCAGCGATGTGGATGAACTTCTGCGCCTGCTCGGTGATCGCCTTGACGACTTCGGGGTGGCTGTGTCCGGTCGCTGTCGTGGCAATGCCAGCGGCAAAGTCGATGTACTCGTTGCCGTCAACGTCCCAGACGCGCGCGCCCAACCCGTGATCCATCACAAACGGATAGCGCGGCACAGACGAGCCGGACATCAGCTTGTCGTCGCGCGCGATAATCGCCTGCCCCTTTGGACCCGGACGAAGCAAAGTGTCGGTTGTCATGATTGAACTCCAGTGAAATACCAAAGAATAACAGAGCAGATTTTAGGGATTGTCGAAAGCTCGACTCAAGTTTCCAAATTGTCCAACACTAAGATTTTGATTTCGGTGATACGTCGCAATTGCAGATCATTCGTCAAGAAAGCGTCACAATGCGAAACGATTGCCGTCGCTACATGCAGAGCATCCGGCGTTCGCAGCTTATACGTGGCGCGTAACCGCGCTGCTTGTTCTGCAATCGGAATACTGACCGGCAGTGTTGTGATTCCGTCCGTATTCAGAAGCATTGCTCGATACTCGCTTTCAAAGTGTAAGTGTTGCATTTCGAGCGGTAGCCCTAACACTTCAGTGAGCGTAATCACGGACGTAATTACTTGCGACATGCCTGTATTGACACGCTGAAAGATTGCCCGCACCTGATCAACATAAACAGGATGTTTTTCTATGAAATAGATAAACGGGGCGGTATCAACGCCAAGCAGATTGACGCCCGCCAACGCCGCATCAATACTCAAGAATGATTATCCCACTCATCACGAAGCTGATTCACATACTCCTGAGCATCGACGCCCTGCCATATCTCTGCACCCACGCCCTCAAATTCAAGGATGCTCCGTTTTTTCGGCACAGACGCGGAAGACTCGGTTAACGTATCGACGATTGCGCTGATGAGGCGCTTTCGCTCTGTGAGGGATAACGAACGAATTTCTTCCATGATCGCTTCAACGGTCATACGACAATCCTTAACTCTTGACCGATGGTTCTCATTATAACGACGCGCCAGATTGTCGGCAATCAGTGACCATTGGTTACAATCAGCGCTTAACAATACCGTGATTGCTAGTTGAAGTCGTTCATGTGGTACTTGTTAAAATGGGAGTTATCAGACAACCATTGAGCGAGAA
>JBBSNT010000047.1:0-17383 GCA_038260485.1 Aggregatilineales bacterium
CCAGAGCGGGATCATCGCCACCCGCATGATCACGTAACCGACCACGACGATTAACAGCAGCAGCAGCACAACGATGTTAGGCAACCGCCCCCAGCGATCATGATCGGCGGTCAGGAACGCCCACGCCAGCAAAATGATGGTCGTCACCTGAGCGAGTCGCTCCAGCGGCGGCAAAATCGCGTCGGCGGATTGATTCGAGAACAGCGCGAACATTGCCCCGACCATCAGCAGCGCCCACGCGATCACAGAGCCGGCGGTCGCAATCGCGTAACGCCCGGAGACACGGTCGGCAGGTCGGCGCAGCCGCTGCCCAAGCGCCATGAAAAAACCCGCTTGGCTCAGCGCGATTACGGCAAGGTAATAGAGCAGATCACCCGGTGGGCGCACAAATAAGTTCGTAAAATCAATCGGTGTTTGTGGCAAGTTGACAACCTGTAACAAAAATAAAGCTGTCTTAGGGAAGTATAGCATAAATGAGAAAACGCGCATGAAGCAGTTCTGGGAGAGACCAAGCGTAGTATTAGCCCGCAGTTGACGCTCTCCCCCGCCTTCGCTACACTGATGGGGTTCTTTAAAAAATTACTGGGTGCGCATGGCGATCTCAAAGCGGCAGGTTGCCGCCGCAGTAAAACGGTTTCCGCTGATACTGGGAGTGATGCATTCGTTTTGGCGTTTCACCCGTCCGCATTTTACAGCGGGAGTCATTGGTGTATTGTTCAATCCGTTGGGCGAAGTGCTGATCGTCGAGCACGTCTACCACAGCTATCCACAATGGGGTCTGCCCGGCGGCTACGTTGACCGGGGCGAAGAACCGCAAGACTCGCTTGCGCGCGAATTCAGTGAGGAACTCGACCTCAAAATTGACGTGGTCGCCCTCATCACCGCACAGCGTGCTTTCGGGAATCATCTCGATTTCGCCTATCTGTGCCGCTCAAATGGCGCGGTCGGCACGCTCTGTAATGAACTCCTCGATTATCGGTGGGTGGCACCCGCGAATCTTCCCGAACTGCGCTCGTTTCACCGCTACTCAATTTCTCAAGCCGTCGTTTTAATGGAATCACGATATGACAACAAGTCTTAGTGGTCTAGGCACGCGCCGAACCCGCCGCCGTATGCCCATCATCCCCGTCTTTTCATGGCTCTTTATCTGTTTGGCAGTCGGGCTGCTGATGCTAGAACTGATCCGGTTTAGCCAGCAGATCGAACGCTATCCAGCCGACGTGATCGTCGCTGGAATCGACGTTGGCGGCTTGACGACCAATGAAGCCGCAAACAAACTCGAACAGGCTTACGCCGCCCCGATCACGCTGTGGTACGACAACAGCCCGATCCTGCTCGATCCATCGTCGGTAGGCTTTCGTACCAACCGTGAGGCGATGCTCGCATCAGCGCGTTCCGGCGGCAGCCAAGATTCTGCCTTCTGGTCGCGCTTTACGAACTACCTCACCGGCAGGCAAGCACAACAGGTCTTGAATATCGATCTGCGCGCAGATTACCAGCAAAATCTACTGCGCCAGTTTCTTGGGGACGTTGCTGAACGCTATGACCGTCCGCCCGGTGATGCGAGCTATGATGTGCAAACGCTGACCTTCCGCCCCGGCAGCCCCGGCTATGTCATGGGTGTTGACCAAGCGGTTGCAGCCGTTGATAAAGCGCTGAATGATCCTCGAAATCGTCAGGTCGCGCTGCCTGTAACCAGCACCGACGGATCGCGCATTGGTATCAACGCCCTGCACGACCTGATCATCGCCTACCTTGATTCGGAAGGCTTCATCTATGACGGACAATCGACCATTGCGTCGGTGTTCGTGATGGATTTGAAGACCGGCGAAGAAGTCAACATTCTGGGCGACGTTGCCATGTCTGCCGCGAGCACGGTCAAGGTATCGATCCTGATCGACTACTTCAAGCATCTGCTGTTCGCGCCCAACGACGACGAAGCCTTCCTGATGGCACAGTCGCTGTTGTGCAGCAATAACAGTTCCTCGAACTTGATCATGCAGATCATCGGCGGCAGCGATGACGTTTTTTCCGGCATTGCTGACGTGACCAGTACGCAGCAGTATCTCGGCGCGCGGAATACTTATATCTCCGCGCCGCTCGATCTCGGCATGGCGGATCAAATACTCGGCTCGATTCCTGCGCCGCGCACAACGCCGAACCAGAGCTTCGAGACCGATGCCGATCCTTATAACCAGACCACCACCGAAGACCTCGGCACACTGTTTGGCATGATCTACGACTGCGCAAACTTCGGTTCAGGGCTGATGGCAGCCTACCCGGAGGACTTCACGCAGCATGAATGCCAGCAGATGATCGAACTGATGAGCGCGAACGATCTCGGTCGCCTGCTACAAGGCGGTATTCCGGCGGGAACGCGCATCGCGCACAAGAACGGCTGGCTGTCCGACGTTCACGGCGACGCCGGTATCGTCTTTCCGGCGAATGGCAATAACTACGTGATCGCTGTATTCGTCTGGAAGAATACCGATTTCTTCAGCTATTCTGAGGCTTGGCCACTCATTGAGGGCGTTTCACGCGCGACGTGGAACTACTTCAGCCCCGAAACGCCGCTGATTACCACCCGCGCTGATCTACCACCGCAGGCGCAGGAGTGCGTCGGCTTCGCCCCCCCTTACGGCGAGGTTAATCTGGACGACATCAACGGCTGGCGCACCAACGCCGATAATGAAGTCCTCCCCGCTGATACGGTGACGACAGGCGGAGCAAACTAAGCAGCAGGTTATTTCACTTTGGTAGCGAGATAAGCACGGGCTTGATCAGGATTTTCAGTAATCGTGAAAACCAGATCAAGCCCGATCATTTCGAGGACTTCGCGGACACGCGGCTTGAGTGCTGTCAGCGCTAAATCGCCTTTCTGATCACGGACACGCTGCCATACGCTGACCAGCATCTTTAACCCCGCGCTCGCGATATAATCGACCTCGCTCAAGTCTAGGATCAGCCAGCGATTGCCGATTTCGAGTTGGCGCAGGAGTGCTGTCTCGACCAGATGCGACTGTGCGTCGTCAAGCCGTCCGCTTGGCGTGACTAGCCAAACTCTCTCCGAGAGTGGTGTCACGTCTATGGTTGAATAAATGAAGGTCGCTTTGTGTTCTCCGCGCTTCGATGGGCTGATTTGCTTACACATCACCAGACAGTTGCGTCCACCTTCGAGTGAATAGGTCACACTGTCCATCAACTTCTTGATGAAGAAAATTCCCCACCCCCCCGGCTCACGCTCAGTAATCGGCGTATTGGGGTTAGGGTCAGGACGCAGCAGCGGATCAAACGCGGGGCTGTCGTCGAGAATCGTGATCGTCAATCCGCTGTTGTCACGCTGACAGATGATGTCGATGGCACAGTGTTCACAAACAGCACTGTAACCATGTTCGATGATGTTGGTACAGGCTTCGTCAACCGCTAAAAAGCAATGATGTACAGCGCGTTCGTCAAGCCCGACAGCGCGTGCCTGTTCAACGACGAAATTACAAGCGGCAGAAACCTGATCCAGAACGCCATCAATCCGCAACTGACGTTCTCCACTCATCATGGCTGCTTCCAATCCGTTAGTAGCTGCCGACCGCATCAAGCTGCGTTGGAAATATCTGGAATATGGTGTCGAGACCGGACATCTCCAAAATATCCTGAACGCGCGACGATGGCTGAGCCAAGCGTAGGTCGCCAGAAACGTTTTGCAGCTTATTGTAAGCAGCGACAAGTTCACGCAGCCCGGCACTACTCATGTACGTGACTTGAGAAAGATCGAGTACGATCTGGTGACTGCCCCGCTCGATTTCACCCGTCAGCATCTCACCAAGTTCATTCGCATTCATACTATCCACACGCCCAATCACTTCGACGAGCGTGACTGTAAGCGTGTCCTGTTGCAATTTAGAGACTTGAAAATTGACCATAAACGACTGCCCCCGCGCGTGCGTTCCCGCGTATGCTAGTGTCATTATACTGTTAAACACAGTTTTGGAAGAAACATCTAGCCCCCATTGAGCGCACAGCGGTAAAATGGAAGCGTTGCTATAGCGTGAGGTTGACCCAATTGAACATTGGAATTCTGATCTTACTAACGATTTTCCTCAGCGTAATGCTGTTCATGATCCAGCGCGCCGAGGCGAAGCGCCGCCTAGTTGTCACGCTGCTCGTGTTGGCGGCAGGCGAATTGATCCGCCGCTACGTGTTTTATCGCAATGTGCATACGGAAGCGTGGATTGCGCTGATTGTCGCGCTGTTGCTGAATCTCGGATTTTGGCTGTTCATCGGGCGTTATAACCCCGTACACAGCAGTGATGATATTCAGGTTATCGGTATGGATGATTGATAAGAGGGACGTGCCGTCGGGGCGTTACATACAACGAACGCCCCGACATTGTGCCAATCCTGAGCGACTAGCCGATGATGTTCAACGGGATCACGTCGGCGGATTGCAGCAGCACGACGCTAATACGCGCCGCGATTGTCTCCGCCAGCTTGTGGAACGCCTGCCCTGCTGCGCTCTCCGGCATCGTGATAACAATCGGGCGACCGTAATCGCCACCCTTGCGCACTTCCGCGTCGAGCGGAATGCGTCCCAAGAAGGGCACGCCGCGCTCGTGCGCCAGCGTTTCGCCGCCGCCTGTCCCGAAGAAATCGCCCGCCATGTTCTCGACGATCCCTAACACGGGTACGTTAAGTGTGTCGAACATCGCCGCGCTGCGCAGGGCATCGGAAACGGCGACGTCTTGCGGTTGGGTCACAATGATCGCGCCTGTCAGCGGGAACGACTGCGCCAAAGACAGCGGCGCGTCGCCCGTTCCCGGCGGCAAGTCAACGATCATGTAATCGAGTTCACCCCACTTCACGTCGGTGAAGAATTGGCGAATCGCGCTGTGCAGCATTGGCCCGCGCATGATCATCGGCTTGCTGGGATCAGTCAGGAAGCCCGTGCTAATCACCTTAACGCCATACGCCTCAATCGGCAGCATCTTGTCGTTCTCGACCTTCGGGCGACCATAGCCCACGCCGATCATCATCGGCAGGTTCGGGTTCAGGATGTCGGCATCGATTAAGCCAACGCGCGCTCCGGCGTCCGCCAACGACACAGCGAGGTTGGTCGCCACGGTGCTCTTACCGACGCCACCTTTACCTGACGCGACGGCGATGATGCTACGCATCGGCACGGACTGCCGCCCCATCAAATTACGATCCGTCGGGACTTGCGCATCCCACTTAATCTGAATGTGGTTGATTCCGGGCACTTTACCGATCAACGCCGCCTCGCAGCTTGAAAGAAAAACGTCTTTGAGCGGGCAAGCGGGGGTCGTCAAGACGAGTGTGAACTTCGCTGTATCCCCCTCAACAGAAACATCGCGTACCATATTCAGAGTCACAATATCACGGTGCAGTTCTGGCTCGATCACCTTACTCAGTGCAGCCATGATCTGTGTATTCACGTCGCTCATGGGGTCTCCCTAGCTAAGATTGCCTCTTAATCATGAAAAAGTATAACCTAGATCATAAAAATTCGGCAGGGACATTTGTTACCCCAAAACGGCATGTTCATCTTTATAAAAATGCCTGCCGAACGTCAGCACTGTACATTAAACCGGGTATACTAAAAGGAAATGTTTACACAAAGGGTTGAGGACGTGGACGACCTTCAAATCGACATCACGATCATGAGCGGCGTCGATGATGGACTGATACTCTCCTTTACGACCGCGAATGGTGACGGTGTGCTGAATCACGACGAATGGATGCTCACGCTGGGTCGTCGTGATGACAACGATGTTTGCCTGCGCAATGATACATTCTCGTCTCGCCAACATGCGCGTTTGTATCAGCGTGAGCGGGAATGGTGGCTCGAGGATTGTGACAGTAAAAATGGCACCTTCATCGAACAAGAGGAAGACGACGCGCGCGTGAGCGGCATGATCCAACTGCATCCCGGTCAGTTGTTCCGCGTTGGGCGTACATGGCTGCGGCTGTCTGGAGAAAACAATGCCTGAAATCGGTTTAAAAGACATCCTGATCAATGCGCGTCAGGAATCGTACCGGATGCAGCATTATTATCTCGGCGTCGAGCATCTGTTTATCGGCTTGCTCGACATTCAAGGCGGGCTGACGAGCAGTATGCTCGAAGAACGCGGCTTGACGACAGAGTACGTCGTCGATGCGATTCGCCGCAAGGCGGGTAAAGGCAACCGTCAGCGGCTGTGGGCGGGTATGCCCAATACACCCCGTGCCGACGTCGTGCTCGGCATCGCCAATGACCTCGCGCTCGAAAATGGGCGCCAAGAGATCAGCGAACGCGACCTCTTAATCGGCATCCTCGACGAAAATGACAATATTCCCGTCCGCGTGCTGCGCCGCTTTGAGATTGACATCGCTGACCTCGCCTACGAGGCGCGCGACAAGGCGCTCAACCCGCAGCGCAGCCAACCATATATTCGTATCGATTTCCGGCAGGAGACAGACGCGCTCCCCGACGACGCCATGTTCATCCTGCGGCGCATGTTCTACGGCTACAGTCGGCTCAGAATCGAGCGTCGACTCGTCGGCGGCTTTACCTCTGCGGCGATTCTCGTCTTGACGCCCATACAAGCTGACGGCATGGAAGATGCCGCCGTCGTCGTCAAGATCGACGACGCCGACACGATCCTCGACGAAGCGCAGCGCTACGAGACGCACGTCAAAAGCTCGCTGCCACCGCTGACTGCCCGCCTTGAGGACAAGCCGACCACATCCGAGACTTCTGACCTCGCCGGATTGAAATACACCTTCATCGCTGGCATGAACAGCAGCGCGCAGGATTTGCGTGAAGCCGCTCATGACCTCGACAACCTCGGTGAGTGGCTGCGCCGCGAACTCTATCCCTATTTCGGCAAAACGTGGTGGAAGCAGAACCGCCCCTACCGTTTTCAGGTCTGGACGGAATACGACTGGTTGCTGCCGCCGCTGCTTACGCTCGATTTTCAGCCGGACGATACCGTGCCGCCGAACGCGGCAGTCGTGCGCGACCCCGTCCGTCGCGGACGTCTCGCCCATCTCGAATACGGCGATCCGGTCGTTGTCGAAAACTTCACCGTGCAGCGCGTCTACCGCGACAAGAATATGATCCAGCTTTCGATTGGCAAGGGATCAGAAGCAGCACGCCGCGCCTATAAGATCAATGTGCGCGGGATTGATCTGGCACAGAACGTTTATTATCGCGGGGAAGTGATTGAGCGTATCGCGGGTCGCGTCTGGGAAACACGGGCAATGGCGTTGATCACGGCGGCACGGTCGCTTGAACCGGATTTCGAGCTTGAGAGCGAGACGATCCCCGGCATCGGCAAGCCGGAACCTCTGCCTAATCCGAGTCGCGCTTACGAAGACCTGCTCGACCGCTACGTTGATGGATCACTAAGCAAGATTCACGGTGATTTGCATCTGGGCAACATCCTTGTCGGACCGAATGCCAGTGCCTTCTTGATAGACTTCGCCCAAACGCGCAACGGGCATACCCTGTTTGATTGGGCGTGCCTCGAAGTGAGCTTGCTCACAGACGTCGTGATGCCAGTCGTCGGCGACGATTGGTGGTCGGTGCGGTTGGTGCTGCGCTATATCGCCGCGCTGCACGAGGACGAGCCGGACGTAGGGGTTCCGGCGCTGAAAGAAGTGATGCAGCACGTCCTCTCTGTTCGCGAAATCGTCAAAGATTGCCTCGCCCGTGAGGGATCATGGTCGGAATATTACATGGCGCTGACGTTCTGCACGCTGCGCGCCTTCATGTGGGAGACGCTCTCGCTCGGCTCACGGCGCTTGATGTTCGCGCTCGGCGGCTTGGCGATCCACGAAATGCGCATCAGGAGCACGATGACTCTCGATGAGGGTCCAATCACTGATTTCCTCGGCGACCGGACTGACCTATTCTAAATGCTCAATCGAGGTCGTAAAGTGGTTACAGTGTTTCTGATTGCGAATCGGCTGTCGCTACGTCGTGCGTTTTCGCCATATCCAGATGGATGTAGGTCAGCGCGTCTTCAATCGAATGAAACGTTGGGATTTGAAAGCCACCGGGCTGATTTTGGTAGGCTGTACGCGCGAGACTAATCCAGTGCGTCGTTCCAACGTAGATTGACTTCAGGCGCGGATCGCTTACCGACCCGGACATGCCTTTCGCCGTTTCCTGCACCGTCTTCATAATATCGACAAACGAGCTTTCAGCTTCACGATAATCGGCAATGCGGTAGATAATCCCTTCGACCGCTTGCATTAAGGCTGCGACCTGCTCGAACATGCCTTTGAAATCACCGACGGTTAGAAAACCCGTACAAGTTGCCAAAATAATCGGTTCATCGGGAATCCAGTCAACAGCAATCGGCATAGTTATCCTTTATCACAATCACAACGTTGAGTTTCCAATGAAACAGACTATACGTGGAAACGATTTCAGTTCACAGTAATTATGAGGGAATTCAGTAAATATTCGGATTTATAGGCTCGAAATCAAGCGGGGACGAGCGCCGCAAACAGCCTCTCACCCCCGCTTATAAGGTTTAGACGTGCGCTAACTCTTGAGATTCGAGGATTTCGCGAATCGACTCAATCGACGGTTGAGCTGTAAAGACACGGTTCGGGTAGCGTGCCATAATACCTTCCAAGCGATTCTCGTGGTAGGCAATCGTCGCGTCGGGGTCTTTGAGGATGTGTCCGGTCAGCAACCCGACGACCGTCTCGTTCGGCTGGATCACACCCGACTCAACCAGTTTACGCAGCCCCGCCAGCGTCGTGCCGGATGCAGGTTCGCAGCCGATGCCCTGCGCGTCGATCAGCGCCTTCGCGTCCATGATCTCCTGATCGTTCACCTGCTCGACCACACCGTCCGTCCATTGGAGCGTCCGTACCGCCTTGGGATAGTTGACCGGATTACCAATCTTGATCGCCGTTGCGATGGTATCGGCGGGAATGTGCTCGACGGGCGAGAAACCCGTTTTGTAGCTGCGGTACAGCGGATTTGCGCCTTCCGCCTGAATGACCGCGATGCCGGGCATCCGGTCGATCAAGCCGAGGTCGTACAGTTCGCGCAGCGCCTTGCCGAATGCCGACGTGTTGCCAAGATTACCGCCGGGGCAGACGAACCAGTCCGGCACGTTCCAGCGCAACTGCTGGATCGTCTCGATCATGATTGACTTCTGCCCTTCTAAGCGGAACGGATTAATCGAGTTGAGCACGTAAATACCAAGCGAAGCCATCTGGCGCACGAGTTCGAGGTTGCGATCAAAATCGGCGGCGATTCGGATACAGGTCGCGCCGTAGGCGACTGCCTGTGCCAGCTTCCCCACCGCCACGTGTTGATCCTGAAACAGCACAATGCCATCGATCCCCGCAAACGCCGCGTAAGCTGCCAACGATGAGGATGTATTGCCCGTCGATGCACAGGCGACCCGCTTCATCCCCAACACGCGCGCCTGCGTCAAGCCGCCCGTCATGCCGCGATCTTTAAACGATCCGGTCGGATTCTCGCCTTCGTGCTTCAGGTACAGCGTTTTGACGCCCGCCCACTCTGCAAGGCGCGGCGTATGATACAGATTCGTGTTACCTTCAGGGCGGCTGACGATCATGGCGTCGTCAACATCAGGATAGATCAGTTCTTTGTAGCGCCAGACGCCGCTGTTGTAGGGCGCGTCAAGCGTCCCTAAGCGGCGGTCAAAAGTTTCGCGGGTGATAGTCGAGCGCAGCGCCTCGAAATCGTGTTGGACGTCGAGCAAACCGCCGCAGGTTTCACAGGTGTAAATCACTTCGTTGATTGGGTATTGCCGACCGCAATTCATACATTGTAATATGCTGCTCATGAGCAACTTCACCCTTTGTTTGTGCCGTTCGCCTGATGGTGACGTCTCGACGCTGGTTATGTGCCTAAGGATAACATCAAGATGCCAATTTCCACAGCCGAAGCCTTTGCCCCCGCGACGATTGCCAACCTCGGCGTTGGCTTTGACATTATCGGCTTGGCGCTGCGGAAACCGGGCGATACCGTTCGCGCCGAATGGAGCGACCAACCCGGCATCAGCATCGCCGCTATCGAGGGCGACAACGGCAAACTCCCGCGCAATCCGCTCAAAAATACGGCGTGCGTCTCGGCGCGCACGGTACTGGAAACCGTCGGTGAGACACGCGGCGTCAAGCTGACGATCAAGAAGGGGCTGCCGCTCGCCAGCGGCATGGGCAGCAGCGCTGCCAGCGCCGTCGCCGGGGCGGTCGCCGTCAACGCCCTGCTCGGCGCGCCCTTCAGCAAAGCCGAACTCCTGCCCGCCTGTCTAGACGGCGAAGCGATGGCGAGTGGTTATCACGCCGATAACGTCGCGCCCTGCTTGTTCGGCGGCATTACGCTGATCTACGGGACGGACGCCAACGAGATCGTTCAGCTTCCAATTCCAGAGCACCTCACCTTTGCACTCGTCACGCCGGACGTCGAAGTGCCGACGGCACAGGCGCGTGCCGTGCTGCCGCCGACCATTTCCCTCAAGCAGATGGTGGCGCAGACCGCCGGAGCCGCTCGCCTGATCGATGCCCTCTATCGGGGCGATCTTGAAGCGCTTGGCGCGGCGATGGAAAGCGACATCGTCATCGAAGCCGCCCGCGCTCACCTGATGCCTCTGCTTCGCGAAATTCGCGCGGCGGCGAAAGCGGTCGGCGCGCTTGGTGTGGCGATCAGCGGCGCGGGGCCTACCCTCTGCGCGGTCTGCGAAGGCGAAAGCGACGCGCAGCGAGTCGTCACCGCCATGCACATGATCTACACTGTCGCCGGAATCCCGTGTGTGTCTCGCTGGACGCGGGTCGCTTCAAGCGGTGCGCAGGTCGTCTCTCACACATTGTGAAATTGTTGACAAGCGAAGCGTAATTTTCTATACTCGCCCGGATTCTGCACACGCGAAGATAGTGAATTTCCCGACCGTAGAAGTGCGTTTAATCAGGCTGCATTGCGGTTTGTTTGCGTGTAAAGATTAGAGTTAACAGGATTTGTTTCAATGACTGAGTTTGTTAAAAATTACATCGGCGGTGAATGGGTCGAGGCGAGCGAAACCTTCGCCACCACCAACCCGGCAACCGAACAACTGATCGCACAGGTCGCTAAATCGAGCAAAGCCGACGTCGATGCGGCAGTCGCGGCAGCGAAAGCAGCCTATAAGGATTGGCGGCTCGTCCCCGCGCCCCGGCGAGGTGAAGTGCTTTATCAAGTCGCGCAGATTTTGCAAGAGCGCAAAGAGCAGCTCTCCCGCCTGATGACTCAGGAGATGGGCAAAGTCCTCTCCGAAGCGCGCGGCGACGTCCAAGAAGCCATCGACATGGCATACTTCATGGGCGGCGAAGGGCGCAGGATGCACGGCTATACCGCGCCGGTCGAAATGCCGGAGAAATTCGGTATGGCGATGCGCGATCCGGTCGGCGTGATCGGCTTGATCACGCCGTGGAACTTCCCGGTCGCCGTACCCAGTTGGAACATCCTGCCCGCGCTGGTCGCCGGAAATTCGCTGGTCTGGAAGCCAAGTGAGGAAACGCCCGCGACTTCAGCGGCATTCGTGCAGGTCTTCATTGATGCGGGCGTGCCGGAAGGCGTGTTTAATCTCGTCTTGGGCGCGGGTGACATCGGTGCGGCGCTGGTCGAACACCCCGATGTGCGCGTAATCTCGTTCACGGGATCAACCGAGACGGGCTTGAAGGTCTACACCAAAGCCGCCAGCCTCGGCAAGAAGGTCTGCCTTGAAATGGGCGGCAAGAACGCGATCATCGTCCTCAACGACGCCAATCTCGACTTGGCGGTCAAGGCGGTGACGTGGAGCGCCTACGGCACAACCGGGCAGCGCTGCACCGCCACCAGCCGCTTGATCGTCCAGAGCGGCATCAAGCCTAACCTGGTCGAGGCGCTGGTCGAACGGGCGCGCGCCTTGAAGATCGGTGATGGGTTGAACGATGGCATCGAAGTTGGACCACTGGTCAACCAGAAGGCGCTCGACAAAGTCGAATAGTACGTCGGCGTGGGCAAGAGCGAAGGCGCAACCGTCGCTGTCGGCGGAGGACGTGTCGAGAGCAGCAAAGGCTATTTCTACCAGCCGACTCTCTTTTCGGACGTCAAGCCTGATATGCGCATCGCCCGCGAAGAAATCTTCGGACCCGTGCTTTCGGCAATTGAAGTCGGCTCGCTCGAAGAAGCGGTTGAAGTCAACAACAGCGTGATCTATGGGTTGTCGAGCAGCATCTTCACCGAAAACGTCAACGCCGCCTTCCGCGCTATCCGCGACTTGACCACCGGCATCGTCTACATTAATCACGGTACGACCGGCGCGGAAATTCAGTTTCCGTTCGGCGGCACACGCGGCACAGGCAACGGAATGCGCGAAGCCGGACAATCTGCGCTCGACAGTTTCACCGAATGGAAGTCCGTTTATGTCGATTACAGCGGGCGCTTGCAGCGCGCGCAAATTGACAATCGTGAGTAATGCCGCGTGCGCGGGAATTTTTCGGCAATCTGCGGTAAAATAACGGGTAATGGAAGCACATCCACTTTATTGGGACTCATCATACGAAATCGTCCTGCGCCTGATGGAACTCTACCCCTCGGTAGAAGTTGAATCGGTCGGGATGGAACAGCTTTGCCGCTGGATTATCGCGCTGCCAGAGTTCGGAGACGATCCAGCGTTGGTCAATGAAGGAATCCTCAATGATATTCTCCGCGAATGGTACGAGGAGGCAAGCTCGTTATGAGCCAGATACAACTACGTGAACTGCATGATACGGAATTTCCCGTTCCGACAGAAATGCAGGAAAATGTCGCCATCACCAGCCTGAGCCGCATTTACAACTGGAGCCGCCGCTCGTCGATGTGGCCCCTGCTGTTCGGCTTGGCGTGCTGCGCGATTGAGATGATCGCTACGGCGGCGTCGCGCTACGACTTGGCACGCTTTGGCATGGAAGTCATGCGCGCCACCCCGCGTCAGTCCGACCTGATGATCGTCTCTGGCACCGTCACGAAAAAGATGGTCGTGCCGATTGTGCGGCTCTACAACCAGATGCCGGAACCGAAATACGTGCTGGCGATGGGCGCTTGCGCCAGCGGCGGCGGGCCTTTCAAAGAAGGCTACAACGTCGTCTCCGGGATCGACCAGTACGTTCCGGTGGACATCTACGTGCCGGGCTGCCCCCCTACCCCACAGGCGTTGCTGTTCGGCTTGATCTCGCTGCAAAAAAAGATCGACGGGCAGTCGCTCTCGAATATGGACGACGTGCCGTGGTACGGCGTGGGGCCTTCTGATGCTGTGCCCGTGCCAATTTTGGGACCTGATGTAATCGACCCGCGCCAGATGGAACTGATTCGCCAGCAGGCAGCAAAAGCAGCGCGTGGCGAACCCTATGGCGTGCGCGAACTGCCCGCCGATGTCGTCGAGAGCGTCACGAAGAAGAAGCTCGCCGCCAACGCTGCTCCAGCAGCGGCGAAAGGCGTAGCGGCTGGTGCTGCCGCCGCTATGTCGGACGATCCTGCACAAGCTGAGCGTATGCGGAAACGCGAAGAAGCGCTCGCACGCAAACGCGCACGCGCCGCCGGAAAGGGTGAATAATGACGGATCAACAAGCACTTGCACCCGAACAAACGGGGTCGATTGAGAACGCAATCGAGTACCTAAAGCAGAAATATCCCGATGCGGTCAAAAATGACGAGCGTCAGGGCTATTCCGGCATTGTCGTTGACCGCTCGCAGTTGATCGACGTGGCGATGACGATGCGCGACGAACTCGGCTTCGACTACCTCTCCAGCGCGACCGCCGTCGATTACCTCGGCGTTGAAGACAGCATGGAGATGGTCTATCACGCTTACCGTACAACGGGTGGATCGGCGCTAGTCGTCAAAGCGCAGACCCCGCGCGCGAACGCCGAAGTCCCGTCGCTGATCGACGTGTGGCCCGGTGCAGACTTTCAAGAACGAGAAGCCTACGACCTCTATGGCATCAACTTTCCGGGGCATCCGAACCAAAAACGCATCCTGCTGTGGGACGGCTTCGAAGGTCACCCCATGCGCAAGGACTGGCACGAGGCATACTACGAGCAAGAGAACAAGCCGTTCGACAGCCGCTGGCCCAAAGGCTACGTCCGCCGCGCTGAAGAACTGAATGCCTATGGCAAAAATGTCAAATATCCCGCCGACATTGACCTGTCTCGCCTGAACGACACGTCTGAAGAATCGGTTTACAGCGGCATGGGTCTGGGCGTCGATGTCGAAGAACTGACCGACGACGAAGGCATCAAGACCGACAAGCTGATCGTCAACCTCGGACCGCACCACCCCAGCACGCACGGCGTGTTCCGCATGGTCGTGACACTCGACGGCGAAACGATTGTCAAACTCGAACCCGTGATGGGCTACCTGCACCGCAATCACGAGCAAATCGGCGAACGCAACGCATGGCTTCACAACATGCCGTTCACCGACCGTCTCGACTACATTTCCAGCATGAGCAACAATCTCGGTTACGCGCTGGCGGTCGAGCAGTTGATGAGCGCAGGCGCGCGCTACCAGCCGCCGACTTATCGCGCCGAAGTCATTCGCGTGTTGATGGTCGAACTGACGCGCATCGTCAACCATTTCTGGGCAATTGGCTTCCTGCTCAACGACCTCGGCGCATTCTTCACGCCTGCACTCTACGCCATCGCCGAACGCGAGAAAATTCTCGACTTCTTCGAAGCGACGGCGGGCAGCCGTATGATGTGCAACTACATGCGCTTCGGAGGGGTCTTCAAAGACCTGCCCGACCGCATTCGCGGCGTTGCCACTCTGATCAATGATCAGGTGCGCGACTTCAACACGATGGATTACCTGACCGAGTTGATCAACGACCGCCTTCCGCGCTCCGTCGATGACCTCGACAAATTCCTCACTGACAGCGAAATCGTCAAGACGCGTACCGTCGGCGTTGGTTATCTGCCGCGTGATATGGCAATCGCCTATAGCTGCGCCGGGCCGCTGCTACGCGCCAGCGGCGTCCCTTACGACGTGCGCCGCGCCGACCCATACAGCATTTATCCCGAACTTGATTTCGACGTCGCAGTGCGCTACAACGGCGACATTTACGACCGCTATCTGATTCGGCTCGACGAAATGCGCGAGAGCATCCGCATCCTCAAGCAAATTCTGCCTCGTTTGGAGCAGACGCATGGCGAAAGCTTCTTCGCGGGCAATAAGTCGATTTATATGCCGCGTGTTCCGGTGGGCGAATCGTATGGGCGCGTCGAAAATCCGAAGGGTGAACTCGGCTTCTATTGTGTCTCGCAGGGCGATCCGAAAGGTCCGCAGAACCCGTGGCGCTATCACGTGCGCGCGCCGAGTTTCATCAACCTGACGCCGCTTGGCGAAATGTGCAAGGGGCATAAGGTCGCTGACGTGGTCGCAATTCTCGGCAGCATCGACATCGTTCTTGGTGAAACCGACCGCTAATCGACAAATAGTTCGTAGGGGCGGGTTTGAAACCCGCCCCTACATGCATGTACTGCCAAAGGAGTCGTTATGTACGGATTAGGCATCCTAAAAGGGCTTGGCGTGACGTTCAAGCACTTTTTCAACACCTATATTGATGACCTGCGCTATGCCGGAAAAAAGGTCGGAATGACCGATTTTGAAGTGCGGCAGGGTTTGAAATCCGAAGGTATTTTCACAGTGCAGTATCCAGACGAGAAACTCGCCGTGCCGGAGCGCTTCCGCTTTGAGCCCTTCCTCGTGATTGACGAGCTCGACAATCCGGATCGTCCCGGTCACGACTGGTGTACAAGCTGCGGCATTTGCGCGAAGGTCTGCCCGCCTCAGTGTATCTGGATTGTGCGCGGCGAAAACCCCGAAACGGGACGCCCCGTGCCAGAACCGGAAGCCTTCTTCATCGACATCGACATCTGTATGAACTGCGGCTTCTGCGCCGAGTTCTGCCCGTTCGACGCCATCAAGATGGATCACGACTACGAACTCGCGAGCTATGACCGCACCGCCAATCATATCTTCGACAAGGATCGGCTCTCCAAGCCGCTGAGCTACTGGATGTCGATTGCGCCGACGACCGCTGCTGAAGAAGCAGAAGCGCGCGGCGGTTGGGAACACCCCGATGTGATCAAGGAGCGTAAGAAGGCAGAAAAAGCTGCTGCGTCTGCCGAAGCAACGAAAGCCGCCACCCGTCCTTCCGGTCAGGCTGCGGCGACCAACGAAGCCGCCACCGCTGAAGGCGCGAATCAAGCAGCAACCGCTCGTGCCGCAGAGACGGAAATGACTCCCGCACCTGCTGCTGCGGTAGACGAAGAAGCGGCGAAAGCCGAGCGTATGCGCAAGCGCGAAGAAGCACTCGCGCGCAAACGCGCCAAAGACGAGGACAAGAGCGAGTAAATTCGCTGCGGCAGCATTTCAAACAAAAAACCCGACGTAACTGTCGGGTTTTTTGTTCGCTTATAAAGGGAGGGCTTTTAGCGTTTGATCAAGTCCCGGCGTGCGACCCGCAGATGAACACCCTTGTCATCGACCGAGGCGATTTGATCCGGCAGTACGAACCGATCCGCTGCGAACAGACCATTTGCATCGATACGGATATAGCCATCATGCAGCAAACGCTGACGCAATTCTTCCGGCAGGTCGTCTTCGCCGCCAAGCGCTTTGGCGAAATCTTGGATCAATTCATCCTGCGCATTGACGGGCGCTTCAGAAGTCGTCGCAGGCTCAACACCATCGACGATTTCATCACCAACTGCCCCAAAATACAGATCATCGACTTCACCGAACTTATCGCCAGTGATGTCATAAACATCCATACCTGTTTCGACGGACTTCAAAATCGCCTGAGTTTTGAGATTTTGATTAAGAGGTTGCTGAGTCATCATGCGCTCTCCTTAATTTCGAATTAAATTAAGTATACACCGTCTTCAGCGGTGAGGCAATCAAATATCAGTTTTCTCATTAGCGTCTAAATTGGTTAAGGGGGAATGGGGAACATTGAGGAGATGGTTTTTGAACGGATCATCTTTGGACACACAAATCGGCTTTTCGCCCCTCTCTCCGCTTGCGTAGGGGAAGGGCTTGGAACGTGTCCGCGATCTTCCCCACGCCCTAAGAGCGCAAGCTGCTTGCCTTCACGTGAAAGTCGTGCTATATTCAATCAGATGCACATTCCCAATTGAATATTTTTGTCTCTTATCCAGAGCGGTGGAGGGATCGGCCCTATGAAACCGCGGCAACCCCCGATATATCGGGAAGGTGCCAAGTCCGGCAGAGTGTTTCTGGAAGATGAGAGCGGATGGCTAGGCGAGTTATTGCCTAGTAGACGAACTCAACGAGACTTCCCGCCGGAGGTCTTTTTGTTTTCCCGGCTTATGACCGGAGTAA
>JBBSNT010000048.1:0-17146 GCA_038260485.1 Aggregatilineales bacterium
GGGTTCGTAGTCTCGATAACCGAGCGAATTTGGGTTCGCCCAGCCGTAATTTTCATACCACCAGTAATTCATCGCCGTGAAGCCGTAACCGTCGGTCGTGATATAGAAGATGCGTAGATAGGCTTCGCCCGCGAAAAAGATGATCATGATGGTCGTCAGGGTGATCAGGACGCCGGTCAGTTTACTGTGACTGAGCTTAACACCCATTGTCCGAAGCTGTGGCTCGTCGATGCCGCAGCCGACTAGAAAAACCAACAGCCATAACGTCCACAACACGTAGGCGAATTCAATCGGACGCAGCGCACGTCCGTTGGTTGGTTGGTAGGCAATGAGCCATAGCCCAACGGCGATGCAGACGTAGACCAGCACGATCAGCCAATAGAGGATGGGCACGGCGCGCAGACGACGCATTCCTGCAAGGAGTTGGCTGCGTAAGGGCGACGGAATCAATACGATGGCAGTGAGCAGCCATGCGAAGATCAAGAGTGGCAGAAGCCATCCTTCGGATGGTTCGGGATGTGCTTGAGATGCGGCGAAGGTCGCGGCAGCGAGCAGCAGCATCCAGATGACGCTGAACGGACGGGTTTTCATCAATTATCCTTCAACGTCACGCGCGCAGCGGAAGCCCAAAAACCAGTCGCGCTCGGTTGATTCAAGCCGGAAGCGGGTCGTTGCCGCCGTGCCGTAGTCCATGTAGCTCTGATTTCCGCCTCGATAGACACGCGAGTCGGTGTTATCGTTCGGGTCTTCGCGACCGTCGGATGCATCATAGGGATAGCGCGCATAGATGCTGCTCGTCCATTCGAAGACGTTGCCACTCATGTCGAGCGCGCCGACCCACGACGCGCCGCTTGGTCGGCTGCCTACGTCAGCGGTATCCTCCGGCGTATTGTGGTCGAAAATGAGATTATCCTCGATTAAGTCGTTGCCCCATGGATAGATCAGGCTGTCTGGGCCGCGTGCGGCATATTCCCATTCAGCTTCCGTTGGCAAACGCGCCGAGCGTGTGGCGCAGAAGTCGCGCGCTTCTGACCAGAGTAGATTCTCGTGCGGGCGGTTTGCGCCAGAAAAATGCCCTTCAGAGCCGTATTCCGCGTTCGTCACCTCGGTGCGGTCGATCCAGTAGGATTGGCGTAAACAAGTTTCCTGTGCGGGTCGTTCGTCGCGACGCCCGGCGTCATTACCCATCGTGAAGCAGCCTGCCGGGACAAGCACCATTTCCACGTCATCGAATTTCTGAATGACGGGTGTCCAATCGGCGTTATACGCGATTACCGTCGGCAGGGCAGCAGCCGTTTGAGTCGCAGTGGTCTGTGTTTGCTGTGTGGCGTCGGGCACGCAGGCGGCAAACAGAGCGATAGCGATGCTGCTTAAGGTGATGCGCATTAAGAAGAGTCGGGTCACAGTCACGGAAAAATCGCACTAGTATTTGTGATCATCAGGGGACATTATGCCTTTCGCTGCTAGCGTAAGCAAGGCACAAGTCTTTCGGCAAACGGGGTGCAGTGGTGTATATTTAAACCTGCTTCGGAAAGCTGAGGGAAAAATTATGGCGATTTTAGGTATAGATGTCGGCGGCACCGGGATTAAGGGCGCGCCGGTCGATATTGCGGCAGGGGCGCTGCTTGAGGATCGTTTTCGGGTCGTGACGCCGCAGCCCGCGACCGTTGACGACGTGGTGGATTGTATCGCCGAAGTCGCCCAGCATTTTAACTGGACAGGGGAGATAGGCTGCGGTTTCCCTAGTGTCATCAAGAAGGGCACGATCTATACGGCGGCAAATATCGATCACAATTGGATTGGCGTCAATGCCAAAGAACTGATCGAGCACAAAACGCAGTGCCGCACTCATCTAATCAACGATGCGGACGCAGCGGGCTTAGCCGAGATGCATTTTGGAGCAGGGCGCGAAAATAAAGGTGTGGTTTTCATGGTGACGATTGGCACGGGCTTAGGCACGGCGCTGTTCGTCAACGGCGAACTTGTGCCCAATACTGAACTCGGTCACCTTGATATTCGCGGCAAAGAAGCGGAAAATCGGGCTTCTAACCGGATTCGGCTAGAGCACGAGTTATCGTGGAAGCGTTGGTCGAAGCGTTTCAACGAGTACCTGACGACTGTCGAAAAACTGCTCTGGCCCGACCTGATCATCATTGGCGGCGGCTTGAGCAAGAATTTTGCCAAGTTCGCGCCGCATCTTAAGGTTCAATCGCCCGTTGTTCCGGCTGAAATGCTCAACGAAGCGGGCATCATTGGCGCGGCGATGACTTTTACGCACCCCGAAATTTAGCGATGAATGACAAAACTGCGCTCCGCGCCAGCCAAGCCGGGATGCGTTTTATCGCGCAGATGACGATCTACAACAGCGGCAATTTTGAGCGACTGCGCCAGTTCATCAACGAAAGCTATCATGCGGATCTGTCTGCAGAGCGGGACGTTGACGCGCGTATCGAGGATTTCCGTCAGCGCTATGAGACGGTCGGGAAGCTTCAAGTTCAGCAGGTGATTGCGACGGGGAAGCAGGTGGTTGTGATTCTGCTGAAGGCTGAGAAAGACGACGAATTCTACCTGAATGAACTGAAAGTCGAGGAAGATTACCCGCACCAGATTATCGAATACCACCACGACGTGATGGTCTAGCACATTACGGCGTTGGTGGTCGATTCTCGATCAACCACTTCCAGACGACAGCAAGCGCTTCAACGTCCGCCTGCTGATAGTTGCAGCAGCGCGATAATGCCTCGATGTCGCCGCGCGCAAGCCATTGGCGATAGTCGTTGTAGGCGGCGTCCCATGCGTCGTATTCTTGCCAATTGAAGCGCAGATAGCGCGCCACTGTTTTGAGCGAGTTGCCGCTAACCGGAAACTTGACACTTTGTTTGAACGTCCGGTGCAGATCGTGCATCCGCACAAGCAGCGGATCGCGGACGGCAAAGGGCGCGAATTTCCGCGTTATGCCAGCATCGAAGCCTGTCCAGTGGAAGATCATCTGGTCGTATTCAGCGACAAGCTGCGCGAACAAATGCCAAGCCTCTTCCTGATTGGGGACGGTGAGGATTATGCGTCCGTCGGGCAGCGTGACGGTGCTTTCCGGATAGCGAGGCGCGACGATGATATTTGACGGCTTGCCGGACGGATCACACCAGCCCCACGACCACGGAGACTGAGTATAGGGATCGGTTTCGAGGTCGAACATATAGCCGCCGAGGCAGCACTCGTCAGGAAATGCGCCGTGCCAGATGGGGGTATTTTCGACGAAGGCACGGGCGTGCGCGTGAACAGCGGGCGCCGAAGTCTTGATACCTTTAAAGCGCTGCAAATCGTCCGGTGTGAGTCTTGCCACTTGCGCTAAGGTGGTGATTCCGCTGCGCCGTAGGGTTTCCTGCGCCTGCCGACTTAAGCCTGAAATTGCCGCTAATTCATCCCGCATTCGGTCACTCGCGTTCGCTGATTGCAAATAGATGTTCTATCCGCATTCTATCCATGATGCACCAAGTTGCAAAATAAAAAGCGCGCCACTGCTGTGACGCGCTTTCTGAATTTAGACTGAGCTGTGATTAGATGTCGAGATTGCGGACGCTCTTCGCGTGAGTCTGAATAAAACGACGACGCGGCGGAACGCTCGAACCCATCAGCATGTCGAACACGTGATCCGCTTCGGCGGCATCCTCGACCGTAACCTGAAGCAGCGTGCGCTGCTGCGGATCCATCGTTGTGTCCCACAGTTGATCCGGGTTCATTTCACCCAGACCTTTGTAGCGGCTGACCTTCGCCTTGCTAGGGTCTTTGTAGTTCTTCAAGGCGCGGTTGAGCAGTTCGTTTTCACCGACACCGGCTTCGCTGTAGTAATAATTGACGGTCTTGCCGTCCTGAATGCGGAAGATCGGCGGCTGGGCGATGTAGAGATGCCCCTCGGTGATCAAGCCCTGCATGTGACGGAAGAAGAAAGTCAGAAGCAGCGTGCGAATGTGGCTGCCATCTACGTCAGCGTCGGTCATGATGATCACGCGACCATAACGCAGATGGGTCGTGCTGAAATCTTCGCTGATGCCTGTACCAAGCGCGCTGATCAGCGCCTTGATTTCGTTGTTGTCGAGCATTTTGTCGAGCCGTGCGCGTTCTGTGTTTAGAATCTTACCGCGCAAGGGCAGGATTGCCTGAAAGTGACGGTCGCGCCCCTGCTTGGCAGAGCCACCGGCGCTGTCACCTTCGACGATGTAGATTTCGGCGTTTTCGCCATGTGACGAGCAGTCCGCCAGCTTACCGGGCAGCGTCGAGCTTTCGAGCAGGCTCGGTCCGCCTCGGACGAGGTCGCGGGCTTTACGCGCGGCTTCACGGGCGCGCATACTGGTCATACACTTTTCGATAATGCGGCGCGCTTCACGCGGGTTCAGTTCAAGGAACTCGTTGAAGCCTTCTGTGACAACCGACGATACCGCGCCCTGCACTTCGGGGTTGATCAATTTGACTTTCGTCTGGCTCTCGAACGCGGGGTGGGGGTGTTTGACGCTGACGATGGCGGTAATGCCTTCGAGCGTGTCACTGCCGGAGAAGTTGCTGTCCTTATCTTTGAGGAAGCCTGCCTTACGTGCGTAGCGATTGATCGCTCCGGTGACCGCCGAACGCAAGCCAGTGAGGTGTGCGCCGCCGTCAGGCGTATTGATCGTGTTGGCAAAGGCAAGTTCAGCCACGTTGGCGGTGTCGTTATACTGGAAAGCGACTTCGACGCCAATGGTGAAGGGTTCTTTGCCTTCGGGCGCGATTTCGACGTCACGTTCGGCGTAAATGACCGGATGAAGCGATTCGCGGCTGCGGTTGAGGTAGCTGACGAAGGCTCGCAGTCCGCCCTCAAAATAGAACGTGATCTCTTTCGGGATCGGCTGGACGCGCTCGTCGCGGAGTGTGATGGTGACCTTGCGGGTCACGAACGCCATTTCGCGGAAACGCTGAGCCAGCGTGGAGAAGCTAAACTCGTTCGGCTCTAGCACTGTGAAATCCGGCTTAAAGGTGATCATCGTTCCTGTACCTTCGTCGGGTTCAAGATTGCGGATCGCTTCGACCTCATTGACGGGCTGACCCGCGTTATAGGTCTGCTGCCACATTTTACCGTCGCGGTAGACGGTAGCGATCAGTTCTTCGGACAGCGCGTTGACTGCCGAGACGCCGACCCCATGCAAACCACCGCTGACTTTATAGGCGCTGTTATTGAATTTACCGCCCGTACCCACTTCGGTCATGACCATTTGCAGGGTAGAGACGCCTTCCTGCTTGTGGATGCCGACCGGAATACCGACACCATTATCCGCCACCGAGACGTAGTTATTGTCGAGCAGCGTGATCATGATGGCATCGCAGCGCCCGGCGAGAGCTTCGTCGATGGAGTTATCGACGACTTCGTAGATCAAGTGATGGAGTGCGCGCGCGTCTGTGCCGCCGACATACATGCCGGGGCGCAGCCGAATATGCTCCATCGGCTTGAGCTTGATAATATTTTCTTCAGTATAGGAAACGGGAGCAGAGACTTTGTCCGCCATTCTAACTCCTTAATGGACGTTCCCGAAAAGCGCAATACAAGCCCATCTTCAACCGCCAGCGACAGTTGAATCTTTAAGATGCGTCTGCTTGGTTTTCGCGGGATTCTATACGGTGTTTTCCGTTAGTTCACTTCATTAATTATACCGCACTGTGGGGGTTTAAACAATCATAGAAAACAAACGTTCTCTCTACGCGCTGCTTGACTCTCGATTACGCGCGAATTACAATGCGGAAATTCGCCCCTGTAGCTCACCCGGATAGAGCGCGCGCCTTCTAAGCGTGAGGTAACAGGTTCAAGTCCTGTCAGGGGCAAATTAAAACACCTGCTTTATGCAGGCGTTTTTTGCTACTTTGGAGGGATACTGCTTAGTCCATAATTTCTTGGTAGAGCGCTTGCGTCTCCGGTGAGATTTTGCTGCCGAGTTCTTCAAGCAGTTTTTGGTAATGGGCGGCGGCTTCGCTGCGGCGACCGAGACTCTTATACAGGCGCATAATCTCGCGGTGAATGTCTTCGCGGTGGATGTTTTCGCCAACGGCACGTTGGTATAACCCAAGCGCAAACTCTGGGCGCCCTTCAGAGATGCGGTATCGGGCGACTTCGCAGAGCGCTTGCAGATAGCCCGCCTGAAAATCGGCACGGCGATCAAGAATCCATTTGTCGCTGTGCCCCTGTAGGAATGGACCACGATAGAGGTCAATGGCTTTCTGCCACGCCGCGATGCGGTCGTCGTTGTGCTTATCGCGCCCTTCCATCAACTGAGTTGTGAAGCGCATGACGTCGTATTCGATGTCCAATTCGGGATTGATGCGGTAATAGCCGTCGGTGTGGATGAGCACGTCCATATCGAGCGCCTTGTGCAGACGCCTTTTCGTAACGTGAAACACATTGACGGCTTGATCGGTGTCGAGTTCGGGCCAGAACGCCTGACAAATTTCTGAGCGCGTGATGACGGGGCGATCAAGGGCGAAGAAGAACAACAGACGGGGTAGGTGTCCTTCCCACGTATCAATCGGCTTATCGTCCAAGAGGACAAAACCGGGACCGAGAGCGTAGACATCCAGCATTTGGCTGCCGTGCCCTTGAATATCATAAAAATTGTCGCGGATGAGTTCATCGTCTCGCAGAATCAGGGCGCGTCCCTGCGCAATCATCGCTGCCCACGGCAAGCGAGGCAGCGTTCGACTGTTGATCACAAGGCGGCAATTTTCCGGCAAGCGTGTCGTCAGCTTCTCGGTGAACCACTGAATGTCGTCGGCAACATCGCTGCGGTCGTATTCGTCCAGAATTAATATGTAGGGATCGGTACTTAGCTCGGCTAAATCCTTGATAAAGGTGTCTAAGAGGATTTGAAGGTTATCATAATCTTCAGTCTCTAGCATGTTGATGTGGCGTCCGAACATCGGGTTCTGGTTCGCCATATCGTGGGTGATTCCATCAAGAAATGATGGCACACTAATGTCATCAGGACCAAGTGCATAGTAGAATACGCGGTAATCAGGCGCGTTGATGAGGTGTGCTACCAGCATCGAGCGATAACGACTTTCAGGATGTAGGAGTATTACGCGCGCGTCTTCAAGGTATTCTTTGAAAGTTGTATCAATATGGTCTATTATTCCCGTGAGGTTCATATCAATGTAAGCTCCATTCATGACTGAGCGACCTAAATGGAATTTTAGCACAGCTTAGTCAGAGAGTGATAATCCGTTCGTACTAAGCGCTTATGTAAGTATACGAATGATTTATGAGAAACCCGCTTACTTTATACCTGATTATACTTTATGAATAGCACTAAATCGAAGCCTGTACGTACCTTTGGTTTGTCGCTGGCGATTTTCGCGAGTGTTATGTTGTTCACGCTTCTTCCTTTGCTACAAGTTGCGATGATTGTGGCGGTGCGCGTGCGCCTACAGAGTCTTAGCCTTGACGTGCCGGGGGAGGCAGCCGCGGTCACGCCGCTTTCGGCTGGCGGATCGTTTGTCGGTGTTTCGGATGCGAACTTAGTGGTTCAGGCTATCGTTGGCGTTGTCTTTCTGATCATTGCATTTTTTGCGTGGCGGGGACGACCCAGTTGGATACGGTTTGTGATGATTGGCGCGGTGGTCGCGCTGACCGCGCTCACTATTTTCTTTAGTGTTGTGCCGCTTACTGCTGATCCTGATTTGGCGAATGGACTCGACTCAAGCGCGGCAATTGCTCAGGTGCTGCTCTCCAGTCGGATGGTGTTGAGTATCTTTGTGGCATTTTATGTGGTCTGGTACGTCAACCGTGGACCTGCGCGAGCTTTTTATCGAGGCTACTATCTACCGCTGCCGGATGAAAAACCTGTTCATGACCCTCAAGAGGCACAGTAATCTGTACCTCTGAGGGATGTGACTAGGTAGGAACGCTCGATGCTGTCGCTTGGGAACGCTCGTCGATTTCCATCTGTACGAGTTCGCGGCGCAGCGTTTTGCCAACACTCGATTTAGGCAGTGCTTTCACGAAGGCGAAGCGCGTTGGCACTTCGTAGCGCGCCAACCGCTCACTCGCATAAGCGATCAGCTCTTCAGCGCGGACAGTTTGTCCGGCTCGGAGGACGATCCACGCTTTGAGTGCTTCTTGCCCCTGCTTGGTTGGATGGGGAATCGCGGCGACGGCAACGTCCATAACGGCGGGGTGTTCGCCTAATACTTTATCGATCATGTTGGGATAGACGTTGAAACCGCCGATCAGCGCCATATCCTTCTTGCGATCAACGATGTAAAAGTAGCCGTCCTCATCCATCCGGGCGATATCGCCCGTGTACAGCCAGATTTTATCGTCGATTTGGTGAAGGCAGTGATCGTTGTCGAGCGGCATGCCATGATAACCGTTCATTAACTGCGGTCCAGACATGACCATCTCGCCGATTTCGCCGACGGGCATTTCCGTTTCACCGTCTTCGAGGCTGATGATCTTGACGTCCATGTCAGGGAAAGGTAAGCCAATTGATCCGGTGCGATTTTCATTCTTGACGGGGTTGGCATGGCTGGCAGTGGGGGCTTCGGACATGCCGTAGCCTTCGCAGAGATTACCGCCGCTGAGACGCTCAAATTCGCGCTTGGTCGGAGCAGGCAGCGGCGCAGAACCGCTCATACAGCAGTTGATGCTGCTGAGACTGACTTTGCCAGAGGTGACTGCGGGATGATTATTGAGCGCGTTGTAGAGCGCCGGAACGCCCATAAAAACCGTTGGTTTGTATTTGTCGATGGTGTCTACGAGATCGTCAATGTCACGGGCATTGGGCACGAGGACGATTCGTGCGCCGAGCGTCATCGCAAAGCTGACCACCGTGATCAAACCATAGACGTGAAAGAATGGGATTGCTCCGAGAAAAACCTGCTGACGCGCTTCTTCCTCTTCCATGCGCCCTAATAAGACAGCCCTACATTGCACGGTATTCGCGACGAGCGCTTTATGGGCGGATTTCGCTCCTTTAGGCACGCCCGTGGTGCCGCCTGTGTACTGAAAAATGGCAAGGTCGCTGCTGGTCACTTCCACGTTGGGTTTTTGCTCGGCGTACTTGGTCAGTAAGTCTTGCAGCCAATAATCGCCAGACGGCACGTCCGCGAGATAATGCCCATCTTTTTTCTCACGAACGAGCGAGAATAAAACGCGCGCCAGCGGCGGCAGATACTCCTTGACGTTGGTAGCGATGACGGTTTTAACTTTGGTCTGCGCCTGAATCTTTTTAATTGTGTCGTAAAACAGGGTTAGGGTGATGGCAAAGGTCGCACCGCTGTCGGCGATTTGCGCGCGCATTTTTTCGGCAGGGTAGGTCGGATTGGTTGCCGCAACGATCCCGCCTGCTTTGAGGACACCGAAATAGGCGATCAGGAAAGCAGCAACATTAGGCATGACGATGGCGACGCGATCCCCTTTGCGCAAACCGAGATCAACCAATGCAGCACCGAGCGCATCGGTCGCTTGATCGAGCTGCCCATAGGTCAGCGTACTGCCGACCCGCCCGACGATGGGCAAATGGGCGCTTGAGACAATAGCTGGACTGTTGGGGGCTTTGCGCGCGCTTTCGCGCAGGAGTTCAAAGAGCGGGATATCAGGGTAGGGTTTGAGGCTCGCTGGTACGCCGGGATCGTAATGCTTCGTCCAAGGACGCTCGGCATAAGTAACCATAAAAACAACTCCGCATTTTATTTAAATACTAATTGAAGATCAGTATAATCTAACCGCGATTTGATTGTCAAAATTGCGCTGAAAAGCACAATTGAAGGCGCAAAGGCACGCCGATGCTTGCGCGTGCCTCGTGTTTTGAAGGAGTGTGAAGATTAGCTTGAGGGGGTTGTCCATGCGCGCCACTCATCGGGCATAGTCGTGACGCGCCCGTCGTGGGTGATGCAAATGTGTCGGCTTTTGCCCGTGACGAGCAAATCGCGGGTTTCAGTATCCACGATCTCATAAGCGAAAGTCAGGGCGCGGCTTTTCATCTCCTCGATCCAGCAGCGCACGGTGATTAACTGCCCGTAAACGGCTGGTTTAAGATAACGTGCGCCGACCTCGGCGACGGTTAGATAGAGCCCACTGCGTTCGAAGCTGGCGTAGTCGCTGCCTCGCTGACGGGCGTAATTGCTGCGCCCTTCCTCGAAGTAGATGATATAGCTGGCGTGATGGACAATGCCCATCGCGTCGGTTTCGGCGTAGCGGACGTAAAACGTGTTCTCGATGACGATTCGTTCAGCGGCGCTTTGCTCAGCCATTCGACGTTTCCTGCCGGATGCTGTGGCGGCGTTCGAGTTCGGCGTATACGTCGGTGAGCGAAATATCTTTGAGCGCCATCAATACGAGGGTGTGATAGAACAGATCGCTCAGTTCACCGATTTGCTCAGCGCGATCTTGGCTGAGCGCGGCGACGACGACTTCGGTCGCTTCCTCGCCGACCTTTTGCGCAGCACGGGGCAGACCAGCGTCGAACAAGCTGTTGGTGTAGCTGCCGGATTTCGGGTTTGCTTTGCGGTCTCGAATAATGGCTTCAAGCTCTGCCAGCATGTTAGGCATGAGTGACTTCCTCCAACGTGCGGTAAAAACAGGACACTTCGCCGGTATGACAGGCGGGTCCCGCTGGATCGACCAGAATGAGCAGGGTATCGCCGTCGCAGTCGGCACGAATTTCGCGGACGGTCTGCGTATTGCCGGACGTCTCACCTTTGTGCCAGAGTTCGGCACGGCTGCGACTCCAGAAGACGGTTTCGCCTGTATCGAGCGTTTGCTGGAGCGAGTCGGCATTCATAAAGGCGACCATCAAGACCTGCTTGGTGGTCGCATCCTGCACGACTGTAGGAATCAGCCCGCGATTATCCCATTTCAGCAAATCGAAGTTCACAGCCGCTCCCATCCTTTGAGCCGTACCGGAATGCCTTGATCGGCGAGATAGCGTTTTAGGTCGCCGACGCGCATTTCATTGTAGTGAAAGAGCGTAGCGGCTAGCGCTGCATCGGCTTTGCCGACGGTGAGCGCTTCGCAGAAGTGTGCCATCGTGCCTGCGCCGCCAGACGCGATCACGGGAATGGAGACGGCTTCGGCAACAGCGCACGTCAGGTCGAGATTATACCCCGCTTTCGTGCCGTCTCGATCCATGCTGGTGAGCAGGATTTCGCCCGCTCCGCGATCTTCGACCTCGTGTGCCCAATCAATAGCAGTTTTGCCCGTCGGCACGCGTCCGCCGTTGATGAAGACTTCCCATTTGCCGTCAATCAGCTTAGGGTCGATGGCGACGACGATACATTGACTACCGAATGACCATGCACCCTGATTGATCAAATCGGGCGTTTTGACGGCGCTGCTGTTGATCGAGACTTTGTCCGCGCCCGCGAGCAGGGTCGCGCGGATGTCCTTGATGGTACGGATGCCACCGCCAACGCAGAAAGGAATAAAGATGCTATCAGCGACGTGGCGCACCATGTCCAGCGTCGTATTGCGAGCTTCGTGCGAGGCAGTGATGTCGAGAAAGACGAGTTCGTCTGCGCCCTCACGGTCGTAAATCATTGCTTGTTCAACCGGGTCGCCCGCGTCGCGCAGATCGACGAAATTGACGCCTTTGACGACTCGTCCGTCGAGCACGTCGAGGCAGGGAATAATGCGTTTCGCTAACATGCTGTGTCTCCTTCTGTTTGCGCGGCGGCGAGTGCGTCGGGCAGGGCGAGGCGGCGCTCGTAAAGCGCCATGCCGATCACCGCGCCGGCGACGCTGCCGCTGGCTGCCAACTGCCGGATTTCTTCAAGGGTGCTGACGCCGCCGGATGCGATAACCTGCAAGCCCGTGTCTCGCCCTAAGGCGATAGTCGCGTCAACACTGCTGCCGCCGAGATTGCCGTCGCGATTCACGTCAGTGTAGAGGGCGTGTTCAACGCCGAGCGCGCGCATCTGCTGTCCGAACTCGGTCGGCGTCATTGTAGTTTTTTGCTGCCAGCCGTGCGTTGTGACTACGCCGTCGCGCGCGTCGAGGGCGACGCCGATCACGTCCGTGCTCCAACGTTCGATGGCTTGGGCGACGATCTGCGGTTGCTGGACGGCAATTGTCCCTAAAATGATGCGGGATGCGCCGCGTTCGAGCGCTTCAGCGATATCGCTCAATGAGCGCAGCCCGCCCGCAAACTGCACTTTGACGTTAAGCTGAGCGGTGGCGGCGAGAATGTCACCGTTGTTGTTTGCGGCTGCGAATGTTCCGTCGAGATTGACCATGTGAATCCATGCCGCGCCGTCGGCGATCCATTGGTGGGCAGTGGCAACCGGATCGTCGCTGAAGACGGTTTGGCGGTTGGGGTCGCCTTCGCGCAACCGGACGACTTTTCCGCCGCGCAGGTCGATGGCTGGATAGATAATCACGAGGCGATCTCCAAAAAGTTGATTAGCAATTGCAAGCCGGTTTTCTGACTCTTTTCGGGGTGGAACTGAACGCCATAGATATTCTCGTGCTGGACGCCCGCGCAAAAATCTTCGCCGTAGCAGGTCGTGATCAGCACGTCAGTGGGGTTTGAGGGGACGCAGTAGTAGCTGTGGACGAAGTAGGCGTAGCTCTCACTGTCGATGCCGTTGAGCAGCGGCGTCTGGCGCGTCGGCGCAAGTTGATTCCAGCCCATGTGCGGAACTTTCAAACTCGGGCGTTCGGGAAAGCGGGTCACGCGACCGGGGAGCAGCCCAAAACCAGCGTGATCACCCATTTCGTCGCTGGACTCGAACAGGAACTGCATGCCCAAGCAGATGCCGAGATAGGGAATGCCCGTCAAGACGGCGTCCTTGATCGGCTGGACGAGGTCTTGAGCGTGAAGCTGCTGCATCCCTGCGCCGAACGCGCCAACGCCGGGCAGAATGATGTGGTCCGCGCCGCATAGTTCTTGCGCCGAGCGGACGAGGCGCATACTCTCGATGCCAAGATAATTAAGGGCATGGAGCACGCTACGTAGATTGCCCGCGCCATAATCGATGACGGCTAACATAGACACCCCTTTCACAAAATAAAAAACCCCGCCAAGTGCGGGGTTTTTGCGACACGTCTAAATTGAGCGCGCTAAATTACACCAACACTGGGCTACTTAAGCAGTATGCGTGATGATGTAGATGTTGGCGCGTCATGGGATTGATTACTGTATGAGCGAATAGAATGAGTATAGCGAGGGGCGAAACAGTTGTCAACGTTTTGCAAATCGCTACAATAGCAAGTATCTGGAGGGAACATGATCCGCGTGATTGCGCTTTTGACCGACTTCGGCACGACTGACACTTACGTCGGCGTAATGAAAGGGGTGATGCTTGGCATTTGCCCTGATGCTCAACTGATTGACCTGATGCACGCCATCGAGCCGCAGAACGTCAAACAGGCGGCGTTCGTGCTGCTCAATGGCTCTCGCTACTTTCCGGCGGGTACTACCTTTCTAGTGGTGGTTGATCCGGGAGTGGGCAGCAGTCGCAAGGCGATTGCCATGCGCGTGGGCGATTACACCTTCATCGCGCCAGATAATGGGGTGCTGAGCTACGTCGTGCGCGAGTTGGGCGCGGCACAAGCATTCGAACTAAGCGATCCAGCGTATTGGTTGAGCGGCACAAGCACGACGTTTCACGGGCGTGATATCTTCGCACCAGCGGCGGCACATGCGGCGGCAGGCGTGGCGCTGAAGCAGTTTGGCGAGGTAGTGAGCGATCCGGTGATGCTTGATGATCCGATGGTGGACGTCAGCGAGATGCAGATCAAGGGCGAGGTGCTGCACATCGATCACTTTGGGACAGCTGTCACCAGTGTCGGCTTGTTAAAGTGGTCAGCACCAGCTCAACTGACGCTCGATCCGTGCTTTGGCGTGGAGCAGTCGTTGAGCTTTGCGATGCAGAATGCCGTTGTGCGGGTTAGTGATCAAACGCTGAATGGTATCAAGCACACGTATGCTGAAGCTGCGCGCGGCGAGGCACTGGCGTTGGTGGGCAGCAGCGGGTATCTGGAACTTTCGATTAATCAAGGCAGCTTTGCCGCGCAGTTCGGTGTTCGCATCGGTGACAAGGTCGAGGTGCAGGTAGGATAGGCGGATGCAGCAATTTGTTATTGAGGGCGGTCATCCGCTCAACGGCACGATTACGGCGAGCGGAAACAAAAATGCCGCGCTCAAGATGTTGGCGGCTTGCTTACTGACCGACGAACCCGTGATCTTGCGTAATATGCCGGACATCGGCGACGTGCGGACGCTGATCGAGATCATGCGGAATCTGGGCGTTCAGATTGGGTGGCAGGACGAAAACACGCTGCGTGTTCACGCGAAAGGTGAGATTTCGAGCGAGGTTGATGCGGCACTGGCGCGCAAATTGCGGGCGAGTATTGTGCTGGCGGGTCCGCTGCTGGCGCGCTGCGGGCGGGTGTATTTGCCATCACCGGGCGGCGATGCAATTGGCGAACGGCGGCTTGATATGCACGTGTTCGCGCTGCGCAAGTTGGGCGCGACGGTAGAATTCGACGGCGCCTTCAGGATTGAAGCTGTGCGGCTGCGCGGTGCGAATATCCTGCTCGCTGAGGCGAGCGTCACGGCGACCGAGAACGCGATTATGGCGTCGGTGCTGGCGCAGGGCACGACCGTAATCAACAACGCGGCGGGTGAACCGCACGTGCAGGATTTATGCGCGATGTTGGTGGGGATGGGGGCGCTGATTGATGGCATTGGCTCGAATCGTCTGACGATTGACGGCGTCGAGCGGCTGAATGGCGGCGAGGCGCGTGTCGGCGCGGATTACATGGAAGTGGGGAGCTTTATCGGCGCGGCGGTGATGACGGGCGGCGCGATCACGATCCGGAATGCCGATCCACAGTACCTCGACATGATCGCGCTGGTGTTCGAGCGGCTGGGCGTCCAGTGGACGGCGCAGGACGATACGGTCGTCGTTCCGGGGCATCAATCGCTGACGGTGATTCCTGATCTTGGCAACCGTATCCCGATCATCAAGGCACAGCCGTGGCCCGCTTTCCCGCCTGACTTAATGAGTATCGTGCTGACGGTGGCGACACAGAGTGCAGGTGCGGTGCTGTTCCACGACTGGATGTATGAGAGCCGCTTCTTTTTCACGGATAAGTTGATGCGGATGGGCGCACGAATTACGCTGTGTGACCCGCATCGCGTGTTGGTGCAGGGTCCGACGGCGCTGCGGGGCGTGTCGTATATCAGCAGTCCCGATATTCGCGCGGGTATGGCGCTGTTGCTGGCGGCGCTGGCGGCGAAAGGCGAGACGCGAATCGCTAATATTCAGCAGATCGACAAGGGCTACGAGCGGATAGAAGATAAGCTGACGGCGTTGGGCGCGAACATCGTGCGCATCAACGTCGGTGAACTACCTCAAAGTGAGACAATCACCGATATGGTGTGACAAGTCCGTTGATTACCAATCGCCAGCATATCCAACGTCGTCGTAAGGCGCGGCGAGTCGCACAATGCGCGACCAGCGTAGTTCGTTCAACTGGCGGATATGGAGCGAGTCGTGCGCGACCCACGAGGTGAACATGTCACCCGCTTTCATTGTGCGGTATGGAGTCGTATAGACGGCATCCCAGTCAGGATTATTGAGACTGCGCAGCCAGTCGAGCGACTTGGCGCGCTCGGCGGCGAACGCCGCGAATACTTCCGCAAGATCGCGCTCGTTGTATCGTCGCATCGTCACGTTTTCAACCGTGTTGTTCGGCGGAAACGGATCGTTGGGGCGGTGGAGCATAATGTCAAGGCGCGGTCGAAAGTCCTCGCGCTCCTCGTCGTAGAGATGGCAGATCACTTCGAGGATCGACCATGAGTCAGGCGTGGGCTTGATCTGTGCTTCTGCCTGAGAGACACCGAAAATCAGTTCGCGCACGATTTCAACGCCGTGCGCGAGTTCGCCGTAGAGCGCTTCAAAATCCATTAGCTGCCGCCTGAATCTTTGCCATTACTACCGTTTGCGCTGCTTCCATTGCCGGTCCCGTTCTTCTGAGAAGTGGTCGTGGCGATAGTCGTTCCGGTATCGAATTCCATGAGCATGGCGTGATAGCGTTCGCGATAGAGCTTGGCGCGCTCGCGTTCGAGATTCCAGAGGCGATTGATGCCATCTTGGAGCGGCGGGAAAAAGCCTTCCATCTCGGATAGACGTTGAACGAAACGCTCGAACTCCTTGTCGTGCAAGCGCCAGACTTCGTCATTGGAGAGCGTGAACTGCTTCCAACGTTTCTGGTCGTCGGAACGCCAGTCGTTCCACTCTTGGCGGAAACGCTCCTCGCTGAGCCGCTGCATTTCGGCAACTTCGTTGATACGACGCTCTAAGCGGTCACCGATGCGTTCGAAGTCGTCAATGATCTTCTTCATGTCGCGGTAGGCTTCTGCCCACGTTTCGAAGCGCTCGATATTGCGCTGGATTTGGCTGTCCTGCTCGCCAAAGCGATCAACCAGCGCCTTGACCTGCTGCTCACGCTGTTGGTCGAGCAGGGTTTGCTGGTCGATGAACTGCTGAATCTGTTCGCGGCGGTCACGGTCACCCGCGCTGACTTCCTGCACCTTGCGCTCGTTGCGGAGCGAAAGTTCTTCGATCAGGGTCAGCTTGGGCTTAAAGCCGTCGATGACTTTGCGGACTTCGGGAAGTTCCGATTCGACTTCGGAGAGGCGGCGGGCGTCTTGACGGCGCTGCTCCTCAAGGAAAGCGAGGCGACGATCTGGCTCTTCGAGGCGCTTGAACAGGTCGTCGATGCGCTGCTGGACATTGGCGACCGTGCCAGCGAGGCGATCCTTCTCGACGTTGATAGCGGGAAGCTCGGTCGTTTGACGTTCGAGCTTCCCGATCTTTTCGTTAATGTCACGCACAGGACGGGCGACGGCTTCACGCGCCAATTCAGCGCGGCGTTCAGCCTCTCGTTCGGCGGTCAAGCGTTTAGCTTCGACTCCCTCGATCATCTGCTGCATTTCGCGGCGCAGTTGATCGATCATTTCGGCGTCACGTCCGGTCGCGCTGACCTCGCCGCGCAGCATCGTCTGGTCGGATTCCATGCTGTTGAGGCGTTTGTTCAAGGCTTCAACCGTGTCTTGCTGCTGGGCAAGGCGTTCCTGCAACGTGGATATCGTGGCTTTATCACGGCGACGTTCTTCATCGA